>JBCDFE010000261.1:0-6400 GCA_039178745.1 Bacteroidota bacterium
GGAGCTAACTAGCGATCCCTGCACCGTAGACAATACTGCCTTTCAAGCAGGAGAGCGACTGACCTACAAACTCTACTACAAGTGGAATTTCGTTTGGTTGGCTGCCGGACAAGTCACCTTCGCCGTTTACGATACCGGCAACGAATACCACATCTCTGTCGATGGCCGCACCTTTAGTAGCTACGAGTGGTTCTACAAGGTGCGCGACCACTACGAGAGCTATATCGACAAGGAAAGTTTGCTGCCGCGCATGCACATCAAAGATGTTCATCAGGGCGATTATAAGCGCTACGACCGCACCACTTTCAGCCAATCGAATGGAAGAGCGGTCAGTATGCGCGGTGTGACCCGGGCCGAACTCGAGCGCAGCGACATCGATTTTGAGGGCTGTATGCACGACCTGATCTCGATCATGTACTATTGCCGAAACATGGATATAGATGCCATGCGCAGAGGCGATGAGGTGCCCGTGACGATTTTAATGGACCAAGAGATCTATCCGCTCAGTGTTAAGTACCTCGGTCCCGAAGATAATGTGAAAGTAAGAGGTAACGGACGGTTCGACACCCATGTGTTTAACCCACAGTTGGTGGCTGGCGAAATTTTCAAGGAAGGAGATGAAATGAAAGTGTACGTAAGCAATGACGACAATCACATTCCAGTCATGATCACCTCTCCTGTGCGTGTGGGCGAAGTCAGGGCCGTACTTTCCAATACCAGAGGCTTAAGGCACCCCTTGAGCTCTAAGCGATAAGATCTATGCGCAGAAGTGGTCCATATTTTTTACTCGCCATACTTGCTTTTGTCTGTGGCATTCTTTCCTATCGGTCTTGCATCCAAAGCTGGGATAGCCAAAGCACAGTTGTAGATAAAACCATCCTGCTGGAACGCATACGCGATGTCTGTAAAATGGTGACCGTAGAGGGCGATGTGGTAGAATTGTACAATGAAACCCAGACCCGACACGTCACTTTATACCTTCCCTTTCCGACCCAACTCAGCTTCGATAAAAAAGCTACTGTTCAGGTGACGGGAACCATTCTGGTGGGTTATGACCTGGAAGGTTTGAGCACCAACGTCAACGAGCAGACGCGCAAAGTGACGATTAGCAACTTACCCAAACCCGAAGTACTAGCTATCGATCATCAAATCGAATATCGAATGCTGGAAGAAAGCTGGTTTAATGGCTTTGAACCTGCCGACCTGACCATGTTGAGCCAGAATGCACGCGAGGCTTTAAAAGATCGGGCCCTGACCAGCGACCTGATAGAGCGTGCCGAAGAGCAAGGTCTGGGCCTAATCAATACGATAGAGCAGATAAGCCTTGCCGCTGGTTACGATTTCGAGCTGATCCTGGAAGAGCGGGAAGAGGTTAGTGATGAGCCACTACTTCAGTAAGTCTTTTAAGGCGTCCAATAATTCCGGCTGTTGAAAAGAGTAGCCACTTTCAGCGATTTTTTCTGCCGAACACCGGGTACTGTGGAGTATGGTATCTGCCATTTCTCCAAGTGCTAAACGGAGACCAAATTTCGGTACAGGCATAACAATTGCAGCTTTTCCTTTAGCCTTGGGTAGCATTTCTGCCAGCGTTTTATTTCTTGCCGGATTTGGTGATACCCCATTGTAAATTCCAGTTAGCCCATGGTCTATGAGGTGGGCATAGATGCCGCAAATATCTACCATGTGAATCCAACTATACCACTGCTGCCCATTTCCGAAATAGCCTGAAGTAAATAGATGAAGGGGTTGGAGCATCTTTTCAAGCGCACCCCCCGCAGGGTGCAAAACGATTCCCGTTCTGACAATAGCTACGGGCACACCCATATCTGTTATTGGCTTTACGGCATTTTCCCATGCCTCGCAGCTTTCACTTAAAAAACCTTCACCAGCTGAGGTAGTCTCCGTACAATTCGTTTCTTCACGATTGCCATAAAAGCCAATGGCGCTTGAGTTTATGTAGTGTTTGAGGGGCTCTGACCTACGCGCAATAGCCTGTGCTAGCAAGCTTGTCGTATTTACCCGGCTATCTATGATAAGTTGCTTGCGAGCGCTTGTCCACCGCTTGTCAGCTATTCCTGCGCCCGCTAAATTGATGATCACATCGGCCCAATCTACAGCCTGCTGGTCAATGTACATTCGCTTGGCATCCCATTCGTGGGCGGGAAAATCTGCACTGGGATTTGCTCTTCGACTCAGGTGATGCACCTCGTGCTCTTTGCTTTTTAGTAGGCTGCTTAAGCGGCTTCCTATAAAGCCCGTACCACCTCCGATCAGGATATTGCTCATGCTCGATCTAACTCGGAAAGTGGAAAAGATGTTGATAAATAAATGTTAATCGGGCAGCCTAAAAATCGCGCTTTGCTTTGAAGCGGCGATATAGCTGTCTATCTTTACTGGTATGGCCAAGGAGAAAGCTACAGACCGCCGCAAAAAACTGGGTAATACGCCAAAGTACCCATCGACTCGCCGACAGTTGGAGGAAGCAAATTTACCTGCTTTCAGCAAGCTCCCCCCTCAAGCTATTGATTTAGAAGAAGCCATACTGTCTGCCATTCTGATAGATCGGGAGGCAATGACCAAGGTCTTGGATACCATTCAGCCCGAAGCGTTCTATACCGATGCCCACAAGGCTATATTTCGGGCCATGCGCCGTTTATTTGAAAAATCTCAACCCATTGACTTGCTGATGGTGGTCGAGGAGCTCAGAAAAACCGAGGATCTCGAACTCGTTGGTGGAGCGGCTTATCTAGCCCAGCTCAGCACTAAGGTGACCAGCTCTGCGAATGTCGAATATCACGCGCGCATCGTCACCCAAAAATTCATCCAACGAGAGCTCATCAGGGCCAGTACCGAGATCATTCAAGACGCCTATGAAGATAGTACGGATGTTCTCGATCTCTTGGACATGGCAGGCAACCAAATCTTCGAGATCACGGAAAAGAACATGGGCAAGCAGATGGCTGATATGGGCAGTCTGGCC
Source organism: Bacteroidota bacterium (assembly GCA_039178745.1). Lineage (GTDB taxonomy): Bacteria > Bacteroidota > Bacteroidia > Chitinophagales > Saprospiraceae > Neolewinella. The sequence goes on from JBCDFE010000261.1 coordinate 2,981, forward strand.
AATCAGATCATGGAACAGCTCAACAGCATCCGTGACAAGGAGGACGGTCTGACTGGTATTCCCAGTGGCTTTACGGAGTTGGATCGACTCACAAGTGGTCTACAGCCCAGTGACTTAATCATTGTAGCCGCCCGACCAGCTATGGGTAAAACCAGTTTTGTACTCTCTATAGCAAGAGCTGCCGCTGCCGACTATAACCGAGGGGTTGCCGTATTCAGCCTGGAGATGTCGGCCCCTCAACTTGCCGGTCGTATCTTTTCTATGGATGCCGAAGTCAACGGACAGAAAATGCGTTCCGGCAAGTTTGATGAAGACGAATGGGTGCGGCTCATCGATTCCATGAATCGAGTTGGCGAAGCCCCCATATATATCGACGACACACCCGGTATAAACGTATTTGAGATGCGGGCCAAATGCCGCCGCCTGAAATTGGAGAAAGGCATATCCATGGTCATTGTCGACTATCTACAGCTTATGTCTGGTGCAGGAGAGACTAACCGAGGCGGTAACCGCGAGCAGGAGGTATCTGCCATTAGCCGCGGTTTGAAAGGCTTGGCTAAAGAGCTGGAAGTACCAGTCATCGCACTCTCTCAGCTCAGCCGCGCTGTAGAAACCCGTGGTGGCGATAAGAGACCACAGCTTAGTGATTTGAGGGAGTCGGGCAGCATAGAGCAAGATGCCGACCTCGTTATGTTCCTCTACCGTCCGGAATACTACCAGATTATGGAAGACGAGCAGGGCAACAGCCTGAAAAACGTAGCGGAGGTAATAGTGGGTAAAAACCGGCATGGAGAGACGCGAACCATAAGACTCAAATTCGAGAGCGATTTTGCCAAATTCGGCGATTTAGACGATCCGGACTTCAGCTTGCTTCCCGATAATACCTTTGAATCCGGCGCAACGAGCAATGCCCCATATACGGGCACCATTATGCCGAGCCGGATGAATGAAGATGAGGATATTCCATTCTAGGTTATTCGCCGATGGGTAGAACGAACGATCTTATCTCTTGTCCTTATCTTCGCGCTCTGAAATTTCAGTTCTCCCATGTCTCCACTTACTGTATACAACTCCATTAAGCGCAAAAAAGAGGTTTTTAAGCCCCTCAACCCTGGCTTAGTAGGCTTATATGTATGTGGACCTACAGTGTACAATCCCGTTCACTTGGGGAATTGCCGGACATTCGTCAGCTTCGATATCATTTACCGCTATCTAATCTACAAAGGTTGGAAAGTCCGTTATGTACGCAACATCACTGACGCGGGCCACCTCACAGACGATGGAGAGGACCGAATGGCCAGAGGGGCCAGACTGGAGCAGTTAGAGCCCATGGAAGTTGCTCATAAATACACCATTGATTTCCATGACAAAATGCGGGTATTCAATACGCTTTCACCAGATATTGAACCAACGGCAACGGGTCACATCATCGAGCAAATCGAAATGGTCAGGCAGATAATAGACAACGGATTCGGCTATGAAGTAAATGGCTCCGTCTATTTCGATGTAGCGGCCTACAATGCGGCAAACGATAATCGATACGGTGAGCTTTCAGGCAGAAAGATCGATGAGCTGATGGCTGAAAGCAGAGCATTAAAAGGTCAGGATCAAAAACGATCCCCACAAGACTTTGCTATCTGGATGAAGGCCCAACCAGAAACCCTTCAGCGCTGGCCGAGTCCATGGGGAGAAGGTTTTCCAGGTTGGCATCTCGAATGCTCGGCTATGAGTACTAAATATTTAGGTGAGACATTCGATATTCATGGTGGGGGCAACGACCTGAAGTTTCCGCACCATGAAAACGAGATAGCCCAAAACGTAGGCAGTTGCAACTGCGGTGGGGCACGGTATTGGTTACATACCAATATGCTGCTCATGAACGGCCGCAAAATGTCTAAGAGTGATGGCAACACCATTTCTCCCGACGAGCTTTTCTCAGGCGAAAGCCCACATGTGAGCCAGGGGTATAGCCCAATGGTCGTTCGCTTTTTTATGCTCCAAGCCCACTATCGCAGCACTATGGACATTACAGACGAAGCTTTACAGGCGGCACTAAAGGGCTATAATCGTCTAATGGAGGGCTATCAAAAGCTACAAGAATTAGTAGCTACTGGCTCTGCTCAAAACGAGACTGTTGGCAAACAATTACGCGAGCATATTGCCGCTGCCTGGGCTGAAATGGATGATGATTTCAACACACCCAAAGCCCTGGCTAAGGTATTCGAACTTATCAGCAAGATCAACGCACTTCACACTGGACAGCTCTCTACAGATGAAGTTTCCGAAGAGACTTTGACCACGATTAAGGAGGACCTACATCAGCTAATCTTTCAGGTTTTTGGTCTCCAGAATGATTTAGCCAGCGGAGGCAATGACAAAACAACCGAAGCCCTGGATGGTGTTCTCCAACTAGTCCTAGACCTTCGCCAACAGGCACGAACTGAGAAAAACTGGGCCGTAAGTGATCAAATTAGAGATCAACTCGCGGCTGCAGGCGTAGAAATCAAGGACGGAAAAGACGGTGCAAGCTGGAGCTTAGCATGAAAATAAGAATGGGCCGCTATGCAGCCCATTCTCTAAAATCTATTTTGTTGTTCGATTCATTCCGTCTTGCATCTAGTGCTCGTATGGATAAAGTCTGTGTTCTCACCAGCGCTGATCCGTGTCCCATTTCACTATACTAATTGGTAGCTATCTGGGACACGCATCAGCATGGCGAAACCTATTCCTACCGGATCACCATCTGCTTAGTGGCCGTATGCTCTCCAGATGTCAGGGTGTAGCTATACACGCCACTGGCGGCTAGATCACTGCGTTGCAGATTGATCAGGTTTACACCTGCCTCGGCTTCGATCTCTCTGACCAGGATCGTGCGGCCCTGTACGTCGCGGATCGTCAGCGTAGCGGTATTTGCTAGCGGCAGACTGAACGCAATCTGAGTCGCTGCATCTACCGGGTTCGGGCTATTCTGACCCAAGCTAAACTCAGCCACATCTGTTGCCGCAGTTGTAGCAAAGTCCAGCGATAGATTCGCTACACCACCAAAGGTCGGATAGCCTTCTGAGCGTGTTACCCGATCCGTTAGGCTCAGTACATCGCTTAGCGTCGCATCGGCTGTTGCGCGGACATTTAGGGTGAAGAGACTGCTCGACACCTCGGAGGGGCGAGACACCTCCGAGGAGCTCGCTGCCATGGCATCATCCCAGCTGAAGGTGATGATGCCTTCCGCTGCATTCTCCAGATTGATGTTTCCAGCACTGGCCAGACCATAGCTCATGTCTACCAGCTCTAGCCCTGCGCCTAGCTCCAGGGTACCTTGTAGGCCGTACAGATCCTCTGCCGTGAAGGCCAGATCGTAGGTATTACCCGCTTGTAGCTGAATGTCGTCCGCCGAGCTGCGCTCGTCGGCCGACAGATTTA
>JBCDFE010000262.1:0-6350 GCA_039178745.1 Bacteroidota bacterium
GGGCGCCCTTTTTAGCGCTTAATCGGTATATAGCCACATCTGCACATCATCCAGGTAGAGAGGTTGTTCATTCGCCTGAAAGTAAATTTTAAGGACTTCCGCAGGTGGATTCTCTGCTCGTTTCCCGTTCTCATCCCTAAACTCGACATCGTCGGGTATTTCGATCCGCCAGTCAATTTCCTGCCACTGACTGGCATTGCCCGTAAAGAAGATATTGTTTTGCTTATTACCGATGAGGGCGTCGAGGCGAAGCCCTCGCCAGCCGTCGTGCCAATTGCCCTGAGCGACGAGCAAAGCCCCGCGCCACCAGGGGGCTTCGGGTGACTCTTTGCGCACCTTGGCTTTAATGCGCAAGTAGTCGTTTCGGGCTATGTCGCCTGCATCTAGGGTGGGCAAATTAAAGAATTGTTGTGGCTCCAACTTGATGGCTCCCTGGCCGGCAAATACAATGTCAGATTGTATCAGACTGGAGTCTGGTCCTGTCGTCGATTCAAAATCATTGCTGTACCAGTTCAATTCGTTTTTCAGGCGAGACTCACCCACCTGGCGGGCCGAGCTCAAGTAGGCGTAGATGGCATCTTCTGTATAATCGAGTGAGCCGAAAACCTCCCAGTAGTGAGCGGTATTCTCATCTTCGGGAAAGAGGATGCCCCGCTTGTGCTGCTCGTGCTGAAATAGATTGAGACCAACACATAGGATGGCAAAAGCAACCAGCGGATACTTGGCCCAAGGTCGACTCTGAGACCAAGCCAGTAGAGCAGCTATAGGAAACGCCAGCAGAGCGTAGGATTCTACCATGGGCCTCGATCCGAATCCATTGATGTAGTACCAGTTCCACCAGGCATAAGCGATGTATATATGCAAAGGCATAAAAAACAGAATGGGCCAGAACCATTTGCGCTGTTTGACCAGTAAGATTCCACCTGCGAAAGCCAAAAACATCAAAGGCGAATACCGCAACCATCCGTTTCTATAACTGAATAGCCCTTTGTTGATCTTGCTGCTGCTCCAGTAGAATTTCTCTTCGCCATAGCTAAAAAACAGCCACTCGCCGCTGCTGTATTTCCAGTAGAGCATCTGTATAAAGCCCACTGCTGCGAATATGACTGCCGCCAGCAGGAGCTTGCTAAAATGGGTTTGCCAGGTTTTCAGTCGCTCGCCTACCGCCTTCATACTAGTAAGGCCGTATAGTAAGGGTATGAAGAGGCAGATGATTTCTACGGGCCTGATCATGGTGATGAAGCCAGCACTGAGTCCGATCCAGGCAGCGCGCCTGAAGCTGGGCTTATCGTAAAATCGGATGGTGGCCCAGATCAAACCGGCATACAAGCTGAATAAATACCCATGGGCCATGACCCCACGAAAAATGAGAAAATTGTAAAGGTTGGTCCCGATAGTCAGCAATATAATGACCGACCCAGCGACTACAGCGCTATAATCACGCCTGAGGGCATGCCACAGCCAACCCATGCCCAACCAAAACCAGACAAGCACCGAAATATTGATAAAGAATAGGTAGGGCCAGGTGTACCCATCGGCTTCTATACTGGGCACTATGGTGGCAATGCCATGGCCGATCCAGAAGAAGGGCAGCTGCATGATGGCCACCCCACTGGTGTATTTAACGACGTGATTGCCGTTTTCGGCTACGTTGAGCATGTGACCCGGCTCGATGACATCTGGTGGGGCCGTGACGTGATCGAAGCGCTTGTTGTAGGTTTCCCATACGCTGTGCAGATCACCGTGAATAAAAGCAGCAGGCAGATACATGTAGTAGCCCTGTGTATCGCCACCATAGAGGATGTTACCTTCCAGGCGACCGAAATACAGCAACGAAACAAACAGGAAAATCCCCAGCCCGATGCGAAGTCTCAGCAGCGTCATGGGCACAAATATACGCGACCAGCTTAGGGAGACAAACAAAATCCACACTGGCCCTTGGGAAGGTTTGATTCCCCGAAAAGACATGATTAAGGTGGCTGGTCTGGTTCAGTAATCCCCTTGTCTGCAAGCCTGAGCTAGCAGAACCCTGACAAGTCAAAGGGCTGAGGCCCGCCCTAGTCAAACCAAAGTCCCTCCCTAATTTGATAAAACTGTAGGATCAACCTATTTAAGGACCTGTGTGGCTTTGACTAAACGGCTCAACGAGCTATAGGTTGAGTTTTTAGAAAAAACTTCTTGTGAGTCTGTAGGAGCCAAAAACATTCCTTATCTTTGCGGCCCAAAATTTTTGGAGCTATGCCCAAGATGAAGACACATTCTAGTGCGAAGAAGCGCTTTAAGATTACCGGAAAAGGTAAGGTCAAGCGCTTTCAAGCCTACACGTCACACATGATGCGCAACAAGAGCAAGAAAGCCAAGTTGCGCCTACGTGATGCTGCTCTGGTCAGCGATGCCGACGAGAAGCGCATCAAGCGCCTGCTCTGCAAGTAAGCGCCCAACTATTTTTTAACGAGAGTGCGGGCACAAAGAACTCCGATTAGGGTCTCCGCACTGTACTAAAACAACCAACTATGCCACGTTCAGTCAACCACGTTGCAAGTCGCGCCCGCCGCAAGCGCTACCTAAAAGCGGCCAAGGGTTACTTCGGTGCCCGCAAAAATGTATATACCGTTGCCAAAAATGCCGTTGAAAAAGGATGGCAATATGCTTACCGCGACCGCCGCAACAAGAAGAGAGCTTTCCGTCGTCTATGGATTGCCCGTATCAATGCCGCAGCCCGCGAGAATGGCACGACTTACTCTCGCTTGATGCACGCGCTCAACCAAAATGAAGTTGGTTTGAACCGCAAAGTACTGGCAGACCTGGCCATGAATCACCCGGAAGCTTTTACTGCGGTGGTGAAAAGTGTGATGTAAGTAAAGAAAACACTTTAAACGATAAATGCCGTTGGTGCTATGCATCAACGGCATTTATATTTACACCCCTATGGATACTCCAGCCCCCGTACAGATGCTCAATCTCAAGTTGCCGACAGACCCCCGCTGGGTCAACCTGGCAGAAATGGACCTGGGCGACATACTGACCGACCACGCCTACTGCGAGCAAAAAGCAGCAACCAGCATCATCTCCTTGATTCAGGCTTATCCCGAACGTATCGATATGGTGAGAGAGCTGGCACCAATTGTAACCGAAGAATGGGGACACTTCAGGGCTGTACTGGCAGAACTCGACAAACGCGAACTTCCACTGGGCCGCCAGCGAAAAGACGAGTACGTCAATGGGCTTATGAAGTTTCAAAAGAAGGGCGGTGGCAGAGACCAAAACCTACTCGAACGGCTCTTGATTTGCGGTCTGATAGAAGCGCGCTCTTGTGAGCGGTTCCGCTTACTGAGCTTGTACATCAAAGACGAAGCCTTGCAGAAGTTCTACCACAAGTTCATGATCGCCGAGGCTGGGCACTACGTCCTCTTTTTGAAGCTGGCCAGAAAGTACTTCAACCGCGAGTTGGTAGACCAGAGATGGCAGGAGTACCTCGATTACGAAGCAGAGTTACTGGCTGGTATGGAGGTGCGGGGTGATCGGATGCATTAAGCATTTCTGCATTGGAGCGCAATGCGCTCCAATGCAGAAATCTATCTATTGACCAATAGCAACCCGTTTACTCCAGGCTGTTCGATCCATAGCTATCGCCTGCAGCATATAAATACCCGGCGATAGTCCACTTAAATCAAACCGGTTAGTCGCTATAAATGCTTCTTGCTCCCATTGCCTGACAACGCGCCCTTGGCGATCGATCAGCCTTATGGTTTGCAGCTGATCCGATATTGGGCTGATGGTCAGCCAATGGCTGGCAGGGTTGGGAAATACATCGGGCTGGAGATCGTCTCCCTTATCCATCTGCACGGATCGGGGGCCGAAGTAGTTTGTCGTGCCATCGATATCGACCTGGCGTAGGCGGTAGTAACTTACCCCAGGGAGTGGCTCCTTGTCGATATGCAGATAATCTCCGCCTGAGCGACTATTGAGACCAGGTATCATGGCCAGTTCATTGAAGTTTCGGCCGTCTTCTGATCGCTCTATAACAAAATAGTCGTTGTCTACTTCTTCGCTGGTCGCCCAGCTGATCAGGACCTCTTCGTCATTGACCTGAGCTCTGAATGCCGATATGGTAACCGGCAGGGTAAACTCACCAAGAGGTACTGGGTTCACTGCTGATGCATTGGTGGTTTCTCCATCGAGGGCATCGCAACCACTGAAGGTCCAGTCTGCAGGGTCAAAACTTGTCGTAGGGCCAACATTCATATTTCTGGCAGCCCAGCCATCTCTGTAGCCCCAGGGTATTGGGCAGTCAACCACTGCGTAGGTGAGTTCTCCAAATAAGTCATAAAGCACCTCATTTCTGAATAACTCGATAGCATCATTGCCATTGATAGCCATGGCAAACGGCATTACGGTATCTTCGTAGTCAGGCGCAAATCCAAAGAAACTTGTAAATGAGGCTGCATCGTCGGTCAGGTAGATATATGTACTTGCGCTAACGGCAACTGCTGGAAATTGAAACTCTATACTGTCGGTACCATCACCATTATTGGCACCACCGACCGCAAAAATGCTGAGATCGGGAATATCTTCACAGGCAAAAAGCTCGATACCCTTGGGCTGACCACCAGGTAGTGTACCATCATAGACCGCACTTATGACCAGCTGAGCATGCAAGATCGATGTGCAGATGAAACAACATAGAGCAAGAATTGAAAAAGGGAGTAAAAGTCTTCGCATGTATATTGGCTTTTGTTTATTGTCCCAAATTAGACTTTATAAATTAACTGTGCCTTAAACTTTGCATTATGCTTGTCCAACTTCGTGGCCGAATTGTCGATTTGTATGAAACCCTGGGCTATTCTGGCCTGACAGTCCGGGCAGCAGAGGTAGAAGAATTGCTAGAGCACACTACCGACAGACGAGTGATGTGCCGCTTTCCGGAGGCTAATGTCGTTAAGCACGCTGCACTGATGCACGATGGAAATGGCAACTACTTCATCAACATTTCCAAGGAGATACGCAAAGAAGTAGGCATAGATTTTGGCGACGAGGTAGATTTTGAGCTATCTCCAGACCATAGCAAATACGGAATGCCCATACCAGAGGAAATGTCGGTACTACTCGAACAGGACCCGGAAGCCGATCGCGTTTTTCACGCCCTTACGCTAGGCAAGCAGCGATCCCTTTTATACTTGATCGGTAAGCCAAAAACCAGCGATACCAGGCTAACCAAAGCCCTGGGCGTGGTCGAGTACCTAAAAAGCACGAATGGCAAACTGGATTTTAAGGAGCTGAACGCTGCCCTGAAACGCAACTAATCCAAAAAAACCGAGACCGTGCACTCATTCTACAGCTTCCGTGGTGCGGCCCACCAATCGGTATTTGGCTCTGTAGGTATCGTCTATGGCTTTATCGCTGTCGTAATCGACTAAACCATTCCACTCAAATTGGTCCTGGGTTTCGTTGAAGGTCGTATGCAAAATTTGAACGGTATTTGGTTCGATTACGCGGACGCTATCGCCGAGGACCGTCCATATTCCATGGGTGATGATTGGCTCTTCGGCACCGATCAATTTGTTTCTGCGCACGAATTTACCATCGGCAGTAAAGGTGGTCCGACCTGGATTGACGCCGTATAACCTCAGCCAGTCGGCTTCTTCTATAAGGCGGTGGTGGTTGCTATCCAGACCATCTACAGTTTCCTGGCTCACCTCCAATTCGATGAGCTCCCAGGTGCCGAGGAAGGCTTCGCTGGCGAGTGGTTTTTCTTGGGCTTGCCCGCTTTCTTGGGGCTCGGCCTGGCAGGACACCAGCAATAAGCCGATTGCAAAAAGTGATGCAGTAGGTAGATTCATAAGTATTCGCATTACGCGGCTTGCTTCTGCTTGTATGCTCTAGCCTCTACGGCCAGCGGAAGTCCAATTCCACCTAAAAACAGCAGCAGGTTCCAGTACCAGGCCATGGGTTCGCGGTTGATCTGCAGGTAGCGCACATCCTCTGCCAGCTCAAAACCCATCGCCGCCCAGCTAGAGTCAGTAGGCGTCTTGCGCGGGTTAGGCGGACGCACCAACCCTTGCACAAATGGAAACTCGGTCGCATAACAGTCTTGGCGGTCGTGGCAATTGGGATCAAACACATTGCTCCAGCCGATAAAGTGAATTTTCCTTGGCTGTTCGTCACCCAGATTGGGATCGAGCAGTGGAAAAACGACGATGTCTTTGTCAGTGCTGTGCAGGGCATCTCCGATTTGATACTCGGCAGAAACGGCCAGGTTTTCCAGTCGCACGAAATCGGCATCGCCCAGTCCTTCTTCAGCGGCCTGGTTGATGTCTAGTGTGCGCAAGCGGTGGGTGCCAAAGAATTGA
>JBCDFE010000263.1:0-6343 GCA_039178745.1 Bacteroidota bacterium
ATTTGAGGCATAATACCGGCTTCGCTGGGCACTCCGGGTCCGGGGCTTAGCAGAATGAGGTCGTACAGCGCTACATCTGCCAGACTGATTTGATCGTTGCGGTAGACGTCCACTTCTCCACCTGTCTCTTCTTCCAAATACTGGACGAGGTTGTAGACGAAGGAATCGTAATTGTCTAGGACTAGGATTTTCATAACGGGCGCAGTATTGGGTACGAGGTATTGGGTATGGGATACTGAGTACCTGGTACCTAGTACGTTGTACTTTTAAAGAGATTCTGCATACTTAAGCGCCTTTCTCAAAGCGCCTAGTTTATTATCTACTTCCTTTAACTCCGTTTCTTCCACACTGGCGTCTACTACACCAGCACCTGCCTGATAGTACAGGGTGTTGTTTTGACTGAAGAAGGATCGGATCAGGATGGCTTGGTTAATGTCTCCGTTAAAGTCGAGGAAACCGATGGCGCCACCGTAAAAGCCCCGCTGCTGTTTTTCATATTTGGAGATGAGTTCCAGGGCCTTGTACTTAGGAGCGCCAGATAGTGTGCCTGCGGGAAAGGTGTCTCCGAAGATAGCAGCGGTGTCAGCATGTTCTGGCAATTCACCTTCTACGGTACTGACCAGGTGAATAACGTGGCTGTAGTGATGTACTTCGCGCAGACTTTTGACCACTACTTTTTTAGTATGCCGACTTAGATCATTGCGGGCCAGATCGACCAGCATGACGTGTTCGGCATTTTCTTTGGGATCTGCCAGGAGTTTTTGAGTCGCAGCCTCGTCTACAGCTTCATCTCCGGTACGCTTGTAGGTGCCGGCTATGGGGTTTAATCGGGCGATTCCATTTTTGATGACCAGCTGAGCTTCCGGGCTGGAGCCCATAATGCGGTAGTCGCCATAATCGAAATAGAACAAGTAGGGCGATGGATTGATAGACCGCAGTGCGCGATATACCTGGAAGTCGTCTCCTTTGAAGCCCTGCTGAAATCTTCGGCTGAGCACAATTTGAAATACGTCTCCGAGTTTGCAGTGAGACCTGCCTTTGGCCACCAAATCAATAAACTCTTCATCTGTTAGGTTCGAGCTTTCCTGGCCTTCTATCTGAAAAGGGTAGACCGCTCCTCTTTGGCGAATATTGTCTACCAGCTCGTCGAGGCGGCTGGGTGCATCTGCGGGGCAGTTTTCGATTAGTGTCAGTTGGTCGCGGAAGTGGTGGTACACCAGGTAAAACCGATATAGGTGATAGCGAATCTCTGGTGATTGAAGCTCTTTCTTCTCAACAGGAAAATCGAGGGTTTCGAAGTATTGTACCCCCTCGAAATTGGTGTGCCCGATGAGGCCATTGAATATGAAGTCGCCCTTTTCTGTATCGACATCCGAAAATTCGAGATCGAATGATTGCACGAATTTCTGGAGGGTTTCGGCTACGTCGCCCTTTTTCCTAACCGGACTGAAATCTGCTCCCCGCCCGCTAACATGGGTGTAAATATTGCCATTATCGACTTGAAAGCTGGCCAGTGTTTCCAGGCCCAGAAAGGAATAGAAATGCTCGCTATCTCTGGCTTCATTACTCTCTAATAGGACAGGGTCTGTATACTTATCTCTCAGGCTTAGGAACAAGAGTAGAGGAGTGGTGAGGTCTGCGGGCATGACTCGTGTGTGGACCCGAAGTTTCAAGTCTGGTTGATGCAATACGGCAGTAGGCATATTATTCGTTTTCGATGACGCGACTGATGATGTCGCAGCATTCGTGCAGTTGATCTTCGGTCATGACCAGGGGTGGCGCAAACCTGATGATGTTTCCATGTGTAGGTTTGGCTAATAGACCTTCTTCTGCCAATTTCAGACAGATGTTCCAGGCTCGGTCTCCTTCCGGGCTATCGTTGATGACTACGGCATTGAGCAGCCCTTTTCCTCTGACCAGAACCAACTTATCCGGATGGCGATCGACCAGTGCCTGCATACGATCTCTAAAGACTTGGCCCAATTTGTCTGCCCGACCGCAGAGGTCTTCATCTTGGACGACCTTTAGTGCTTCCATGGCGACTGCGCAGGCTAACGGATTGCCACCAAAAGTTGAGCCGTGTTCTCCTGGCTTGATGGTCAGCATGATCTCGTCTCTGCACAGGACTGCCGATACCGGAAAGACACCGCCGGAAAGTGCTTTGCCCAGGATCAGAATGTCGGGCTTGAAGCCGTGATGATCACAACAGATCATCTTACCAGTTCGAGCTATGCCCGTTTGTACTTCATCGGCAATAAAAAGCACCTGATTCTCTTGACAAAGCTCGTAGGCCGTTTTGAGGTAATCGTCGTCGGGAACTACAACTCCGGCTTCTCCCTGTATGGGTTCTACCATGAAACCGGCCACTGTCGGGTCTTTCAGGGCTTCGCGAAGTGCATCGATATCATTGTAGGGAATGATGATATATCCCGGCATATAGGGTCCAAAACCAGTCGTGCTGCTGGGATCGGTACTCGAAGAGATGGCGGCCAGGGTACGTCCCCAGAAATTGCCTTCTACAAAAATGACTTTGGCCTCGTTGGTAGGTACGCCTTTCACTTCGTAGGCCCACTTGCGACATAGCTTGATGGCCGTTTCGCCACCTTCTACCCCGGTATTCATGGGCAAGACTTTGTCGTAGCCGAAGTACTCGGTGATGAAGCGTTCGTAAGGGCCCAGAACATCGTTATGGAATGCGCGGGAGGTCAGGGTCAGTTGACCGGCTTGCTCCTTGAGGGCATTGATGATGCGTGGGTGGCAGTGTCCTTGATTGACGGCAGAATAGGCGGATAAGAAGTCGAAGTACTTTTTACCTTCCACATCCCATAGGTGTACACCTTCGCCCTTGCTTAAGACTACTGGAAGCGGGTGATAATTGTGTGCACCGTAGTGGTGTTCCAGATCGATGTAGTGTTGGCTATTTTGGACGGATGTGGTCATAAGGAAAGAGTTGATCGACTTTGAGGGTGCAAAATTACATTTTTGGCTCGTTTTTAGGTCCGAACGCTAAATTTTTGTCAAAGCTTGTCTTCATTTGTGTAATTGCAGCGTTATTAGCATCGAAAGAGAAAATATTTAACATGGAAGCCCACACATTGCAACAAGAAGAACGAAACCGCAAACGCGGTCAATGGGCGGCAACGATCGGACTGATTTTGCTGATTGGTGTTCTATTGGCGCCTTTGTTTTGGAAAATTACCCCACCTCCAGGCCAGCCCGGTACACTGGTTAACTTAGGACTGGATTTTGGTCAAGGCGATAGCAATTCCGACAATGCTCCGGCGCAGCGACCTGAGCCAGAACCCGTCACGGAGCCTACGCCCCCGCCCCCAACTCCTGAAGTCGAAACTGAGCCGGAGCCGGAAACTACACCTCCGCCCAATCCGACTCCACCTCGTGAAGTCGTTACCCAGGAAACACCTGAACAGATTCGTCTTCGCCAGCAGCGAGAGCGCCAGGAGCAGGAAAGGCTTGAGCGTCAACGTCAAGAGCAGGCACAACGAGATAGAGAAGCAGAAGCTGAGCGCCAGCGTCAGGCCGAGATCCGCAGACAGCAAGAAGCAGCAGCTGAAGCGGAACGCCAAAGAGAGGCCGAACGACAAAGACAAGAAGCCGAGGCAGCAGCCTTGCGCGAGCAGCTCGGCACTGGTTTTGGTGGCGGTGGCAATGGAGACGGCAGAGGCGATAGTGGCCAGGCCGGAGACCAGGGCGTACAAGATGGCTCGCCCAATGCCGATAATCTGAGTGGTATTTCTTCGGGAAGTGGTAGAGTCTCTGGATTGGGCAACCGTGGTATCCGCAGCCAAGGACCAGTGCCACAAGAAAATTCTCAGGTAGCTGGAGTAGTCGCAATTCGCATTTGTATTGATGGAGATGGAAATGTGACGGAAGCTGAGTTTACTCAGAATGGCTCTACAACCAGCGATAGCCGACTGAAAGCGGCTGCTTTAAGATCTGCCCGACAGTGGAAATTTGAGGGTTCTGTTCTTGATAGTCAATGTGGTAAGATCACTTACAATTTCCGAGTCCAGTAAATCTTATCACAAACAAGGAGTAACACCATGAAAAATTTCTATTTGACCCTTGCCTTTATGGCCTTGTATGCGATCGGTTTCGGCCAGAGCGGTACAGATCCCATAGACCAGCAGGAGCCTTCTCTTGAAGTCTATACAACGGTCTCTGGTATGGGTGATCGAGGCATTCAGGAAATTGGCGAAGTATATTTAGATGACATTGAAGATGCAGACGAGGGTATTGTCGTTATTCGCATTTGCGTTGATGCCAATGGCCAAGTAACATTGGCTCAGTTTACCCAAGATGGTTCCACCAGCAGCGATGATCGATTGATAGCTGCTGCTGTAAATTCGGCTCGTCAGTTCAGGTTTGATCGTTTTTTAGTTGATAATCATTGTGGGCGAATTACCTATAATTTCAAGCTGGAATGATGCTGCTGAAGCAACGCCCCGAATTACAACTCGAGCCTGAAAATCAGTGCTGAGGTTTTAATGAACCTTGCACTAGACAAATGCTTTTTATATTTGTTGCCCAGGCTAACTTAAACAACAAGCAAGCTCATAGTTGCTCACCAAAAAGATCATGATTCCGAGCACATTTGAAGAATGGAAGAACTGTATCGTTCACGATTGTAAGATCAAGTTGACGCAAGACTTTGCCCAAAAGAGACTTCAGGTTTACGAGGATAGGAGTAAAGCTGAGACTAAACAATTCATCAAGCTTTACGGCGAAAGTCACCTGAGTAATATCGTTCACTGGCTTAAACAAGTTGCAGTAACAGCCCCTGCTTAGAGCAGATAGTAAAACAAAAGAAATACAAACCAAACTGAACTATGCTTCAAAGAAAATTCGATGAAATCGTAAAGAGTCATTTCCCAGCTGCGATGGATGCCAAAGACACTTCCATCCAGTTTCTAGGTAAAATGCAGCTCGAGCACGGCATCGACATCTCTAAAGTTTTGATGGCTACATCCGTTTGCTCGGATGACATCAATGTTCCATCTACTACCTTTTTTAACGTGCTCTTTGGCCCATTTATCATGGGCGGACTTGGGGGAATTCCCTTCTCTGGCCAAACCGGTATGACTGCTTTTGCTCACCATATTCCGGATAATGGCAGTGCGTTCATTTTCTACGGCCCCCATATCGGAGTAACCCTCGATGGGGAGTTGGGTAAGATGTACAGACCCCGCCAGGAGGAGACCGGTAACTCATGTGGTGCCCTCATGCTCGCATTAGATCGCTTCCAGGACAGCAGCTACAGACCCGTCTTTCACGAGGACGACTATCAGCAAATGAAGCTGGAAGAGAGCTTGCTGCCTTACCATAGCCAGATTATGGAAAGCGATAATCAGCAAAAAGCAATAACCGAGGCTACTTACGACATCATCGATAAGAAAGTCCACGAATATGTCTACTCTTGTAAAGACGAATTCAAATCAGGTAAAGTGACCTTGCTGGGTGGTATCATCATCAATACCGATTATGGCCTGGATGACTACTTCGATGCCAGAAATTTCGAAGTGATCGATTTGCATAGTGTGTGATTGCTTGCAATTGTTTAGAATACAAAAAGCCTTTCGTGCTGTGCGCGAAAGGCTTTTTGTATTTGTGAGTCCTCTGGGTCTCGAACCCAGGACCCCCTCATTAAAAGTGAGGTGCTCTAACCAACTGAGCTAAGGACTCAAACTGCTTTTTTGTAAAGCGACGCAAAGGTAGGACATCAAAAGACAATGCACAAGTGCATGTACATCAAATTTTAGATGATCCAATTTTCTTGCGGCATGTATAACTTATGCACGGACAAAAAGGTTTCACCATCATGGACAATAATGCCTTACCGACGTTTATTGTTTGTCCACTAAAGCCGAAGCCCCAAACAGACTATAGAACGTTCCACCCATCCAATTTTGGTAAAAAATCAAAAGCAGATTGCCACGATAAAGAGCTTTCCCAGCGCCTCTAACAGACTAAAAGACTTCCCACCCATCCAATTTTGGAAAAAGGATCAAAAGCAGATTGCCACAGTAAATAGCTTTCCCTAGCCTCTCTAACAGACTACTCTTCCTCCTCCTCAAAAGGCAGCAACAACTGAATCCCTTCGCCACTATGCTCTCTCTCCAGGTTACTTACCGTTACGCCTAGCAGCCGGACTACCGGTACTTCGTCCAGGTTTTCTTCGAGTAGCTGATGAGCGATGGCAATCAGGTCTTCGAGTATGCGTACTTCGCCACTGAAGCTACGGGAGCGTGTAAAGATTTGGAAATCGGGACTTTTCAGTTTTACGGTCACCGTTCGTCCGAAGTTGTCGCGTTCTTCCATGTAGTTG
>JBCDFE010000264.1:0-6314 GCA_039178745.1 Bacteroidota bacterium
AAGACCTTGCCGGGCTTAGATGCCAGTAACTTGATGAGGTCAAATTCTTTTTTGGCCAGCTCTATGGTTTGGTCCTCTTTAACCACGACGACCTTTTCCAGGTCGATCACCAAATCGCCGGCTTGTATTTGTCCATTCGCATCTTCGGCGGCCTTGGTAGATTGTTTTCGCCTCAGCAGAGCTTTGATGCGCGATATGAGCACCATGGGCCTTATCGGCTTGGTGATGTAGTCGTCTCCACCTATATCCAGGGCCGCAATTTGACTGTAGTCTTCTTCGCGTGCGGTGAGAAAGGTAATGATGGTTTGCTTAAAATGGTCTCGCTCGCGCAGCTGGCGGCAAAGCTCTACACCATCCATCTCAGGCATCATGATATCGAGGATGATGAGATCTGGCCTCTCCTGCTCTGCTAGCTGAAGCCCCTTTCGACCGTCTGAGGCTGAGATCGTTTGATAGCCCTCGCGTTCGAGATTATAAGTTAAAAACTCGATGATGTCTGGTTCGTCATCAACGATTAGAATCTTGGAGGGTGTCATTACAGCATTAGATTGGGATGGTGAATAGGTTAGCGTACGCGAAGCTTGTGTGTACATAAACACTATTTTGAGTGATTGCAAATTTAAGTGCTATCTGACAGGGGCAGGATTAAGTTATTGTTAACTAGGGGACTTGAACTACATTTGAGCATGAAAACCATTTACCTCGTTCGTCATGCAAAAAGCAGCTGGGCAGACTGGAGTTTGCCCGATCACGATAGGCCGCTCAATGATCGCGGAAAACGAGATGCGCCATTTATGGCCGCTAAGTTGCACGAGCAGGGATTCCAAATGGATGGTATACTGACCAGCACCGCCAAGCGAGCCAGAAGAACGGCCAAAGCCTTCAGACAGGCTTTTGCGCTAGAAAAAAACCAGGAACTTAGGCAAAGGGCCTTGTACCACGCCGATCCAGACGAAATAGAAGCAAAAATTAAGCAGCTGCCCGAAGCCTGGTCGCAGGTAGCGGTTTTCGGGCATAATCCCGGCTTTACGTTTCTGGCCAATCGCTCCCAGGGTGCCTACATAGACAATGTGCCCACCTGCAGCATAACCGCCTGCCGGCTGGATACAGAAAACTGGGCAAACTGGTCGACCGCCGATGCCGAGAGATTGTTCTTTTGGTATCCCAAAATGTGGCTGAGATGAGATCGATACATCGATGGTTCTATTTATCGGACCTGGTATCAAAACACAAAATATGGCCAGCCTGCTTCTGCTATCTACTGGTTTTAGTACTAGCTGGCTGTGCCCAGGCCGGGCCGGGCTCTCCACCTGCGGAAGTCCAAAACCTAGTACCGGTACTGGCCGATCTGCACCTGCTCGAAGCCCTGGTCGACGAGTTGCCGCTGACCCTGAGAGATTCTACCCGCAAAGTCTGGTACGACAACGCCCTGGCCGATCACGATATGACGTTTGCCACCTTCGATAGCCTCAGTTGGGTGCTGCGCTCCGAGCCCGAATGGCTGACCGAGGTCTACACGAGAGTACAAGAGGAGCTGGCGATCAGGGAGGTGGAGCAATAAGCCATACCACCGACCAATGACCCAGACGAAAGCAATACGCAAAACCCAAACACCCGGCCCGCGTTATCTATAAAATCCCTCGCCAAATTATCACCCAATATGCTACGCATACTACTTGTAGAAGACGAAGAAAACATACGCGATACCGTAAAACTGAACCTGGAACTGGAAAACTACGAAGTGGTCGTGGCCACCGATGGTAAGCAGGCCCTGAAGGCGAGCCAGGAGCAGCACTTCGACCTCATCGTGCTCGATGTCATGCTGCCGGAACTCGACGGTTTTCAGGTATGCGAGCAGATCAGACTCACCAACAGAGAGGTGCCCATCATCTTTCTGACGGCCAAAGATCAGGCCCAGGATCGCATACAAGGCCTGAAGCGCGGCGGAGACGACTACCTCACCAAGCCATTTGTTTTCGAAGAGCTGCTGCTGCGCGTCAAGCGTTTGTTGGAACGCACCAGCAATTCGCCATTAGTTTCTACCGACGAATACGAATTTGGCCAGAATAAAGTTAATTTTGCGACCTACGAGGCGACGGGACGTGAGGGCGACTTCACCCTGACCAAAAAAGAGGCCATGCTGCTCAAGCTGCTGGTCGACAGGCGGGGCGAGGTTGTGAGCCGTCAGCAGATTTTGCAGGCCGTCTGGGGCTACGATGTATACCCCAGCACGCGCACCATCGACAATTTCATTCTCAGCTTCCGCAAGTATTTTGAGGAAGACCCCAAGTCACCGCGCTTCTTTCAGTCCGTCCGTGGGGTGGGCTACAAGTTCGCCGGTTAATGCAAAACATCTCTTTCGCCTTTCCAGCCTGGTACCTGCTCCTGTGCGCCATAGCGGGCCTGGGCGTGGCGCTCCTGCTCTACTATCGCTCGGCCACTTTTGCCGATCAGCCCAGCTGGCGTAGCCTGCTCATGGGACTGCTGCGCTGGCTCGGGTTTAGCCTCATTGCCGCCTTGCTCTTGTCGCCCCTGCTGCGCTACCTCCAGACCGACCAGCAAGAACCCGTAGTGGTGTTGCTGCAAGACGTGAGCGAATCGGTGGGACTGAGCACGGATACCACCGCTTACCGTCAGCTTTTTTCAGACTTCCGCAGGTCGGTCGCCCAAGATTACCAAGTGGTCTCCTATGCTTTCTCAGATCGCCTCGAAGAAACAGAGGCCATGAATTTTGATCAGAAGCGGACCAACCTCAGCCAAGCCCTGGACGAGATCAGCGACCTCTACGCCAATCAAAATGTAGGGGCGGTCATCTTGGCTACCGATGGCATATACAACGAAGGGGCTAACCCCGTATACCGGCCGCTACAACTGCAAGCACCCATCTACACTATAGGCCTGGGCGATACCACCCGCCGAAGGGATCTGCTCATCAAGCAGGTCTATCACAACCGCATCGCCTACCTCAACGATGCTTTTTCCATACAGATCGATCTGGCTGCCCGCAATGCCGCCGGTAGCCGTACCCGCCTGACGGTTTCGCGGATAGGCGAGTCTGGCCGCCAAGAGCTGCATACCGAAAACATCGATATAGACGACAACGATTTCTTCAATACCCGCGAAGTGATCATAGAGGCCGACCGGGCTGGTGTGCAGCGCTATCGCATCAGCCTGTCGGGTATAGGCGATGAGGTCAGCACCAGCAACAACAGCCGCGATATTTTTGTGGATGTGCTCGATGCCCGCCAGAAGATACTGCTGCTGGCTTCGGCTCCGCATCCAGATCTGGCTGCGATGAAGCAAGCCCTGCTGGGCGGCAACAACAACGAAGTAGATGTGGCCTATGCGGAGGCCTTTTCCGGCTCAGCGGCCGACTACGATCTGCTGGTCCTGCACCAGCTGCCCAATGCCCGCTACCCGCTCAACGCGCTGATGGGCCAGGCTAAAGAAGCGGCGCAGCCCATCTGGTTTGTGGCCGGTGCCAATAGCGATTTCAATACCCTGGGCCGCAATCAGAGCCTGCTGTCGGTCGCTCCCAATGGCAGTACCCCCAATGAAGTCAGTGCGCTGGTGGCCACCGACTTTAGTCTATTCAACCTCAGTGACGAGCTCAGGCGCTCCCTCGGCCAGTTTCCACCTCTTGAAGCGGCTTTTGGCGAGTTTTCGGCTGGCCCCGGTGCCAATGTGCTCCTGAAGCAGCGAATCGGGCGCGTCGAGACCAACTACCCACTGCTGCTGGTGGGCGAAGAGCAAGGTGCGCGCCGGGCCGTGCTGGCAGGTACCGGCATCTGGCGCTGGCGCCTCTTCGACTTCCTCGAAACCGAAGATCATCTGCGCTTCGATGAGCTGGTCAGTCAGGTGACTCAATACCTGAGTGTCACCGACGATAAGCGGCGTTTCCGCGTCA
Organism: Bacteroidota bacterium; assembly: GCA_039178745.1. Taxonomy (GTDB): domain Bacteria; phylum Bacteroidota; class Bacteroidia; order Chitinophagales; family Saprospiraceae; genus Neolewinella. The sequence goes on from JBCDFE010000264.1 coordinate 3,908, forward strand.
ATCAGCCGACCAACCTCTTTGACGAGAACGAGACCATCACATTCGATGCCGAGCTCTACAACGCCAACTACGAGCTGATCAACGAGCCCGACGTACTCATCACCGTCACCCGCACCGACGATGATGGCCGCGACTACGACTATACCTTCAGCCGCGTGGGCAATGCCTATCGGCTGGATGCGGGTATACTGCCAGCAGGCAACTATCGCTATCGGGCCGAAACCAATACCGGCACCGAAACCCTAGACTACAATGGCCAGTTCAGCATTCGCCCCGTAGAGGTAGAGCGCTATGCCCTCGAAGCCGATCACGGTCTGTTGCGCCTGCTGAGTGAACGCTACGGCGGCGAGTTTCTCCTACCAGAGCAGCTGCCCGACCTCCCTCAGCAACTGGCTGATCGCGGTACGGTCAAGCCCGTTCAATACAATACAGTAACCACCCGCTCGGTCGTCAATCTGAAGTGGATTTTCTTTTTGCTGCTGGGCATTTTGGTCGGGGAGTGGGTACTGAGGCGGTATTTTGGGGCATATTAGGTTTTACTTTTTTCTTGATGGAAGGAGCTCGCTGGTTTTTTCTTGATCTGGCGAGCTCCTCGGAGGCATCTTTTAGCGAATGTTTGTTCGCTAAAAGTTCCTCGGAGGTGTCGAGCAGCACTTCAGTTGGGAGAGGGGATCTAGGGGAGAGGGTGGGTGGTAAAGCCTGCAAGCACTGCGCCTCCCGATTTTCAATCTATCCCAACAATGGCGATAGCCAAGTTTTCCCGCGAGCGGTAGCGAGTTATTCCGCAAACGGTTATCGATGGAAGTACCCTTAACAAATACAATGCCCTGGTCTGGCACATAGTCACTCATTAGTTCTTACTTTTTTCTTGATAAAAAAGTAACCAAAAATCAAGCCTGTCTCCATTTCTTAACGCTTCACAACAAGCATTTTGCCTAAAATGATAAGATCCTGTTGGGGAGTTGGTTTTCTGGCCGCTCGGAAGTCATTTTTTGGACTGGCAAGGCAGCGAAACCGGAGTTTAGCCATAGCTAAATGAGGATTTTGCTAACGCAGCCAGGACGGAAAAGGGCTACGATAAGGTCGAATACTAATTTCCAAACAGGATCTCTAACTCGCTGCGCTCAGACAGCAATCATTTCTTAGCGGCAATCTACTTGTTGCTCAGCTAAAATGGAGAAGGGCGAATGCCGTGCTGGTGAGCTTTTTCGGTTGAAGAGAAATGAGTCCCATGTTCTTAAACACCAACATTTTTCTAGCCACCGCCATCCCTTCTCCCCCGCGATCTCAAAAGTATTGGCAAACTCTTTTCTGGGAGAGGGGACTGAGGGGAGAGGGTGGGTGGAGATGCTTTTAAGCATTGCACCTCCCGATTTTCAATCTATCCCAACAATGGCGATAGCCAAGTTTTCCCGCGAGCGGTAGCGAGTTATTCCGCAAGCGGTTATCGATTTAGCTGCCTTTTGATAAATACAGTGCCTCCTCTTGGCACACATGATCTTATCTTTTACTTTTCCCTTGATGGAAAAGTAACAAAAAATCAAGCCTGCCTCCATTTTTTAACGCCTCCCAACAAATAGATCGCCTAAAATGATTGAAACTCGCTGCGCTCAGACAGCAATCATTTTTTAACGGCGATCTACTTGTTGCTCAGCTAAAATAGAGAAGGGCATTAGCTGTGCTTATGAGCTTTTTCGGTTGAAGAGAAATGAGTCCCATGTTCTTAAACACCAACATTTTTCTAGCTACTGCCATCCCTTCTCCCCCGCGATCTCAAAAGCATGAGCAAGCCCTCCACTTGGGAGAGGGGACCGAGGGGTGAGGGTGGGTAGTAAAGCTTTCAAGAACTGTACCTCCCGATTTTCAATCTATCCCAACGATGGCGATAGCCAAGTTTTCCCGCGAGCGGTAGCGAGTTATTCCGCAAACGGTTATCGATTAAGCTGCCTTTTGATAAATACAGTGCCTTCTCTTGGCACACATGACTCCTACTCTCGCCGGAACTGCACTGTAAGGTGCCGTATTTATCGCAGTGCCTTCTCTTGGCACGCATGACTCCTACCTTTTCTGCTGCGATCAATGCATGACATCCGGATGAGTCGCAGTGCCTCCTCTTGGCACGCATGACTCCTACCCTATTAGCGCTAGTGGTTTTAGCTATCCTCTATGTAAGTCGCAGTGCCTTCTCTTGGCACACATGACTCCTACATGATCGTCCCGCGACCGTGGAGTGGAGCATTAAGTCGCAGTGCCTTCTCTTGGCACACATGACTCCTACTCTCTTTGGTATCGCTCTACTCGTGATATTCATAGTCGCAGTGCCTTCTCTTGGCACACATGACACCTACTGTATTAGGAAACATCTTCCTATGTGGAAAATTAGTCGCAGTGCCATCTATTGGCACAC
>JBCDFE010000265.1:0-6304 GCA_039178745.1 Bacteroidota bacterium
AAGAATCTATCATAGACAGTTAGACACGAATATTTTTTTTCGTAATCTGAATTTTTAGAGCCAAAAAAGTAGTGTTGAGCGCAAAAGCCGATTTTTTTGCGCTATCAGATGGCCATAAAAAGGCCTGGTTAAGCAGGAGTCACTTGAAGAACTTGAGAATAAAACAACTGTATACAGCTGCTTTCAAGTGATTGCTTAATGCGTACTAAACCCGTAAAGGGCACGTCTTGAAGACGCTAAATGTGTACATTCGAATTTTCCACCAGCTCTTTCGGCTGGCCGGAGTTGCTACGCATAAGGGTTGCGGAACTCCGAATTACTGCGGCTAAAAAATTATGCGATATGCATGCCGCTTTGGATAGATATGGGCAGAATAGACCAATTGTGGTCAAAGATCTGCCTGAATTGCTCTGCAAAATAGAGTTTTTCTTGCAATGTTGAAAGAAATTGATGATTTTTTTTGCAAGAAGAAGCAGGAAACATTCGAGAAAAAGGGAGGGATCAAAGAACGCTCAAAGGTCCTTCTATGGCGGACGCTTCGAGGTTCAGAATCAACAAAGGTCCTTCTGCGAAGCTAAGCGAGGCAGACGAGCAGGACGCTCAAAGGTCCCTTCTGCGGCGGACGCTGAGGTCCGGGGTGAGGGAAGGGTCCTGCTACGGGGGATGCTACGAGGTCTGGAGGAAGGAAAGAATTAACCTTCGAAGTGAAGGGAGAGAGTAAAAGTTCTGCTGAGGACTTTTTCCAAAACGGTGCTTTCGGGTAGATTCGGATTAAAAATGAGGGTATTGCCTATGCCGTGGCTGATTTTGAATTCGGGCGAGAAGATGAAGTAGGGTAAGAAGAACTGAACGCCGAACCCATATTCGACCTGAAAGTCATGCGGGCTTATCTTAACGAGTTCGTCGGCCTGGCGAGATCTACTTTCGCTGGCTACATCGAAGTTGTACTTGATACCCGCGATGAGGAATAGCCGTTTGTCCCGATAAGGAGCTGACTTAAACCTAAAGTGGAATGGAAGCTCTACGAATACCGATTCTACGGTCTCTTGGGTCTGTCGCTCTACCCTGGTGCCCGTGGTGTAGTTCAGCCTCCGTTCGGCAAAAGAGAGCGTAGGCAAGAACCTAAAGTCAAAGTATTTGCCGATTTTCAGATTGGTCACGATGCCGAGGTTAAATCCGGGACCGTTGATGGACTCCACTACTCGGATGCTATCTGAGAACAGAAAGTCTTGTGATCTGAAAGGCGTGTATCTGCTGGCGTTGATACCAAGCGTTATACCGAAGTAATACGGCTTTTGCTGAAAATCAAAGAAGTTGTAATTGCCTCCTCCCTGATATTGACCGCTGAGGTCTTTTGGGGTAGCGAGTATACAAAGAGCGATCAGTCCGGCTTGAAGGCCGAATAGATTGACGCGATTCCAAAACTGAGTGGTTGACATGTAGCTTGCTTATAGCCTAGGCGGCGCAAAATTCCGGTAAATTCTCGACCTGCGGGAAATTCTTGCACACTTTCGAATAAATATTTGTACGCCCTGGGGTCTTTAGAGCTTAAACGACCGATGAGCGGCATCATGTACCCGAAGTAGATGTTAAATAGCCATCGCAGTGGGGCAAAGCTAATTTTGCTAAACTCCAGGATGACAACTTGCCCACCAGGACGAGTGACGCGAAGCAACTCTGCGAGCCCCTTTTCGAGGTTTTCGAAGTTGCGAACGCCAAAAGAAACGGTTACGGCATCGAATGCATTGTCTTGGAAGGGCAATTGCTCGCTATCCCCTTGTACCAACTCGATCACATTGGTCAACTGACCCTTTTCTATCTTTTTTTGCCCATAGCTGAGCATGCCTGCGCTCAAATCCAAACCAACGATTCGATCTGGTTCCAACTGCCTGGCCATCGCTATAGCTACATCTGCAGTGCCTGTTGCTACATCCAATATTTGCTTAGGTTGGTTGGGTTTGAGCTTGGCGATCATTTTTTTGCGCCAGCGTATGTCTGTACCCAGACTCGTACCTCTGTTGAGGGCATCGTAGGTGGGTGCGATATTGTCGAACATCTGCTCGACCTGGGCTTTTTTGGAGGCCTCTTGGGTATATGGCTTTACTGACATATAAAAATAATGGATCTTTTGAATGCGAATGGTACAACCGCTAAACGGAGAGAATCCGACCCTGCGGAAGTCCAAAAAACAACATCCTTTTTTCCACAAGGTTTAGCTTCTCTAGCCCCACTAATTGTTGTATCTTCGCCTACCTTTTCAACAAAGCTTTTACATGAGTCCCGAACAGCGGATTATTCCTGTCAATATTGAGGATCAGATGAAGTCGGCTTACATCGATTATTCGATGTCGGTCATTGTTTCCAGAGCCTTGCCAGACGTGCGCGATGGCCTTAAGCCTGTGCACCGGCGCGTGCTGTATGCCATGTCGGATTTAGGGCTTACCTATAATAAGGCCTACAAGAAGTCGGCGCGTATTGTGGGTGAGGTGCTGGGTAAATACCACCCGCATGGTGACACCTCTGTCTACGACACAATGGTTCGCCTGGCGCAAGACTGGTCGCTGCGATACCCACTGGTCGATGGCCAGGGCAACTTTGGCCACGTAGATGGTGATAGCCCGGCAGCGATGCGCTACACAGAGGCCCGCCTGGAACGCATCAGCGATTATATTCTGGCAGATATTAATAAGGACACCGTCGATTTTCAACTCAACTTCGACGATTCGCTCAAAGAGCCTACGGTACTGCCCACACGTGTACCCAATCTGCTGATCAACGGAGCGAGCGGTATTGCCGTTGGCATGGCCACAAATATGCTGCCACACAACCTGACAGAGGTCGTGAACGGCGTAATGGCTGCCGTAGATAAGCCAGAAATTACGGTAGATGAGTTGATGGAGTACATCAAAGCGCCTGACTTTCCCACTGGCGGAATCATCTACGGCATGGAAGGTGTGAGAGAAGCGTTTCGCACCGGCCGGGGCCGCGTGGTGCTTAGGGGTCGTGCCGAAATTGTAACCGACAATAATGATCGCGAGCGCATCATTGTTACTGAAATACCCTATCAGGTAAACAAGGCCAATCTGGTGCAGAAAATTGCCGAGTTGGTCAACGACAAAAAGATAGAAGGCATATCGGGTGTTGCCGATGAGTCGAGTAACCGAGAGGGCATTCGCATCGTGATCGATGTGAAGCGAGATGCGATGGCCAGCATCGTACTAAGCTACCTATATAAGTACACAGCCCTACAAACCAGCTATGGCGTAAACAACGTAGCACTGGTGAATGGTCGCCCCATGACGCTGAATCTGAAAGACATGGTGGACGAGTTTATTCTCTTCCGACTGGAGGTCATCAGAAGGCGTACGCAATTTGAACTGAACAAAGCGCTGGCCAGAGCCCACATATTGGTCGGTTTGCTGATTGCGCTCGATTATTTAGATGAAGTGATTGCACTGATCAGAGGAAGTGCTACACCTGAAGAGGCCCGAGAAGGTTTGATGCGCGGGGACTTCATCGAAGACAAGAAAGCATTCTGGGACAAGTTCGGCGACTTGGTCAAAGAGGTACAGACCGAAGACCTCATCACGCTAGATGGCAATGTACTGAGCGAGGCTCAGGCCCGTGCCATACTAGAAATGCGGCTACAGAAGCTGACCGGACTGGAGCTGGATAAGATTCGGGAAGAGTATCAGGAAATTCGCAGTTTGATAGATCACCTGCGCGCCATCCTCGCCGATGAGCGCATGCAGCGCGACATCATCAAGGAAGAGCTGCGCGAGGTGCTGGAAAAGTTTGGAGACGACCGCCGCTCCGAAATCAGCCTGGACACCAGCGACATCTCTATCACAGACATGATCGCTGATGAAGACGTGGTCATAACCATATCTCACCTGGGCTACATCAAGCGGACCCCCATGACGGAATACCGCATTCAGACCCGTGGTGGCCGGGGCAGTCGGGGCAGCAAGACGCGGGAAATGGACTTCGTCGAGCATCTGTTCGTGGCCAGCAATCACAACTATCTATTGCTATTCACTGAGCAAGGCCGATGTCACTGGGTTCGGATATATGAGATACCCGAAGCAGGTAAAGGCAGCGCGGGTCGGGTAATTCAGAATATACTGGCGATTCCCAAGGACGACAAAGTCAAGGCGTACATCATCGTGCAGGATCTGACTGACGAGGATTTCCTGAAGGAAAACTACATCATGTTCGCGACCAAGCAAGGTTTGGTGAAAAAGACCAGCTTGGAGGCCTACTCCAGACCGCGCACGAACGGCATCAATGCCATTTCGATAAAGGATGGCGACCAACTGCTGGAAGCGAGACTCACGACTGGAAATAGCCAGATATTCCTCGCTACAAGAATGGGCCAGGCCATCAGATTCGAAGAATCCAAGGTGCGCCCCATGGGTAGGACAGCTGCTGGTGTAAGAGGCATCAGTCTGGCAGGCGACGAAGACTACGTAGTAGGTATGGTTGCATTTGACCAGGAAGCCGATGCTGATCGCACCATCATGGTGGTCAGTGAAAAAGGCATGGGCAAGCGAACACCTTTTGACGAGTACCGCATGACTAACCGCGGTGGCAAAGGCGTACGCACCCTGCAAGTGAACAATAAGACCGGTAAACTCGTAGCCATAAAGGCAGTTTTATCTGATGATCAGCTGATGATTATCAATAAATCCGGGATCATTATTCGCATGAAAATTGCCGATGTCCGCGAACAAGGACGCGCTACTCAAGGTGTAAAGGTCATCCGTATAGATCAGGACGATGCTATATCTGATGTGGCGGTCGTTCGTTTGGATGATGAGGAAGAAGAGTAAATTCGCACCGTTTTTACCAACTCCTTAACCTTTTGGTAGCTCTTTTAACACAAACCAAGTGACCAAAAGACACGCTCATAACGTCATAATGACGGATTTTACCAACTAAACGAAATGTGCTAATGAAAAAGCTTTCACTAAGTTTATTTGCCTTACTACTCAGTGTAGCTATGGCTTTTGGGCAGGATGCCTCAGATGCCCTACGATCAGCAAACCGTGCCATCGACAACTATGAAGTCAATGGTGCTTCAGACACGGAAAAACTACAAGAGGCGGCCGACCAGCTCAATATCGCTATGACCGACAACGAGGTAGCCAGTTCTTATGAATTCCTAAGTACGAAAGGCAAAGTGTATGCAGCTATCCTTCAACAACAGATCTTTGCTTATTCGCTGGGGACTGATTTGAGTGGACTTCCGCAGGTAGAAGCAGCCGGCGCACAAGCAGCCGAAGCTTATATGGCGGCAACAACAGCTACTGATAAGCGTGGCAAAATGCGCTCTGCTATGAGAGGTCTGTCCGATATGCAGCAGAACCTGAGTAACGGTGGTCTGTATGCCCTGCAAAATGAAGATCTCGCTACGGCCCTAGCCAACCTTTCCATGGCTAGCCAAGTCCATGACTTCCTCAAAGAAAACGGAGAAGATAGCTACTACGATGGACTAGAAGACCAAAGCACCCTGGCCAGAGAAACCTACTATGCTGGCTTGTCTGCCTTACTGATGGAGAACTACGACGTGGCTGAGCCACTGTACCAGAAGGCACAAGAAATGGAATACGACGATGCAGGTGTTTACGATGGGCTATTCCGCATTGCTCAGGCACAAGAAAATGAAGAAGCGGCCATCGCTTATCTGCAAGAGGGAAGAGAGAAATTTCCAGATGACAATGCGCTACTCTTCAACGAGATTAATTACTACCTGGCCAAAGGCGAGTTGAACGTACTACTGGACAGACTTTCTACTGCCATAGAGCGCGAGCCAGAAAACGAAGGCTTGTACACCACCCTTGGGAGTGTATACGATAAGTTATACCAGGATGCTTTCAGCGAAGGTGACATGGAAACATCTCAGGAGTATTTTGAGCAGGCCAAAAGCTACTATGAGCAAACTCTGGAACTAAACTCTGGCAATGCTACAGCCATCTACAGCTTAGGCGCTCTGTTTTACAACCGCGGAGCCAACCTATCTCAGGAGCTAGACGCTTTGGCTGACGACCTTTCTCGCGAAGGACAAGCCAGATACGAAGAAGTAACTGCTGCTGTAAATGCCGAGTTTGAGCAGGCGCTACCCTACTTTGTAGAGGCCGAAAAGCTAGACCCTAACGATGCTAACATCCTCATAGCCTTACGCGAAATGTACGCCAGAAACGGAGAGTACGAGCTATCTAACGAATTTAAAACTCGCTACGAAAGCGTATCAGCAGGTGAGACAGTGGAGTCTTATTTTGCCCAGTGATAGGCTGTACATCGA
>JBCDFE010000266.1:0-6296 GCA_039178745.1 Bacteroidota bacterium
AGAAGCGCCGCCCTTGAGTCTGAGCTGTACGCCCACCGACGAGACCGGTAGCAGCACCCTGGATGGTACCATACAAATTGACTTTTCGGGTGGTACCGGCCCATATCAAGTGCAAGGAGATCTGATGGCCAATAATCTAATGCTGGCCGATAGTCCATTTACTTTTGGCGGACTTGGGCCGGGATTTTATGACTTGACGCTGGTTGACGCCAATGGCTGTGCCCTTTCCTGCAACTCGTTTGTAGCTCCTGGTGGTTGCGCTATAGACCTGGGCTTGGTCGTTGATCAGCCCGACTGCGACATGCCAAATGGCAACATCTCACTCAATTTGTCTCAGGGCGAGGCACCTTACCAGATAGATTGGGCCGATGATCAATACGACGGTCAGACTAACCTATCGGAAGTGCCGCCAGGGGTTTATGAACTGACCGTAGTCGACAACAGGTTTTGCGAGGCAGATACGCTCGTAGCGCTGCAAGAATTTGTGGCTTTTCCAGATTTCTCTTTGGGGCAGGCCGAGTTGAGTTGTTATGAAGATTGTCAGGGTTTTCCGGTACAGTTAGCAGGAAATGGGCCTTTCGTATTTTCATTCGATTACACCCACCCTACTCTGGGGGCAGGCAGCAGCAACGCTCAGTTGAGTGCTGATGATGGCGAGCTCATCCTGTGCCCGCAAGACTTTGGCCTAGAAAGCTTGTCGGGGCTCGAAATAGAGATAACCAGTTTGCAAGACGCATTCTGCTACATAGACACTTCTTTATTTAAACTTCCGCAGGTCGGTAGCTTTTTGACGGATACGCTGAGTGGACTGGCTTGCTTAGATAGTGTGTTGTCGGTTGGCAGTATGACCTTCGACCGAGATAATCCCAGGGGCGAGATCGTACTGCAATCTGCCACTCAGTGCGATAGTCTGGTGGTCGTAGATCTGAGTTTTTACCCACCTGCCCAAAGCCAGATCGATTCTACCTTATGCCCAGGCGAAAGTCTGCTGGTAGCGGGCCATGTCTTCGATATGAATAATCCCGTTGGCGAGCTAATATTACCCGCTGCATCGGCTAATGGTTGCGACTCTACCGTTTTTGTTCATCTGTCGTATCATCCGCAGTTTTCCGTTGCACTGAGTGGAGATGGTCGAGCTTGCTTCGATGAGCCTATAGATGTAGTGCTGACCAACTCCAGCCCAGCAGAGTTAAACGTTCAGCTATCGGCGGGGCCGTCTATCAGTTTGCCGCCAGGTGTGCATACCTTCCCCATAGACGCTGCTGATGGTTCGATTATTGGCTTACTAAATGTGGATCAGGGAGGTCTGGCCTGCCCATTATTATTTGATGGCGAGGTAGCGGTGACCAGATCTCGGCCTCAGCTCGATATTCAATCGCTCAATGCTGGTGGTGGTTTTGACCTAAGTTGTGCCGATAGTCGCGACGGCTCTTTGCAAGGACATGTGTCAGCTGGCCAAGTGCCTTATCAGTTCCAGTGGTCTACTGGCTCGCTGGGAGATCAGCTCAATAATCTTGGACCTGGTCCGGTTTCTTTGACGGTTACCGATGGTTTTGGCTGCCAGGTTAGCTCTGATTATCAGGTCATGGCTCCACCTGCGCTACAACTGGAAGTGTCTAGCCAGGGAGCGTCCTGCTCAGACGGCCTGGGCCTGCTGCAGGTAGATGCTGTCAGTGGCGGTATCGGGCCTTATCTGTACAGCCTGGATGGTGATGTTTTTCTACCATTAGAGTCGCTTCCTTTAGAATCCTCTAATCCACCGGGCAATTATGATATTCATGTTCAGGATGCTAATGGCTGTCTCATATCTGAAACAGCAATAGTGCAGGACCCACCGGAAGTGCAGGTACTGATATCGCCTGATATTGCAGAAATACAACTGGGCGACAGCCTGCTGCTGCGCGCCCTCACCAATATCGATGCCGATAGCCTGCTATGGTTGGCTAATGGTATGCCTCTAGTTGGTCCATACCTGACGGAAAGATGGGCAAGTCCACGGCGTAGTTCCACCTACACCCTCCAATTGAGCGACAGCCAGGGCTGCCGGGGAGAGGGCAGCGTCCAGGTTTTGGTAGATCGCAATGTACCCGTTTTTGTGCCCAGTGCTTTCTCGCCCAACGGTGACGGCATCAATGACGAGCTGCGCATATTCCCAGGCCTTGGCGTAGCGGCCCTATACGATTTCGAAATATATGGCCGATGGGGAGATGTCGTCTATCGCGCCGAAGGCCAGCTCGACCTAGTCAACACTCAATCCTGGACATGGGACGGTAGGCAAAATGGACGACCTCTCAATCCCAGTGTGTTCGTATATCGATTCGGCGTGACCTATTTGGACGGCAGAAGTGAAGTGATTACCGGCGAGGTAAGCTTGTTGAGATGAGAGTTGTAGTAGGTGATTTTTGATATGAAAAGCGCAGTCACTTGTTAGCAAAAGATATAAGCTTATTGAAATCTCCGTTATCCGCTAGTTTTAAAGCAGATATATATTCCTTTCTACTTTGATCTTCTGCTATGGTCTGGCTGCCCCAGGTAAAAATATTCCCTCCTAATGATTCCATAAGGATGTCTCCCATTAACCTAGAATGCCTTCCATTTCCGTTGGGATATAGATGTATGGCAACTAAACCGTGCTTAAACCGGACGGCTATCTCTACTGGCTCAAATGTTTGATGAGTTATCCAATACTTACAATTATCGACATGTATCCGAAGTTTTTGACTAATCAGGTAGTACTCAACACCGATATTTTTATTTGATTGCCTGAAATTTCCAGCCCATCTCCATACGTTTCCAAACATCTTCTTGTGGACGCGGTCTATGAACTCCTTCGTCAAGACATTCTCAACACTAAAGGTGCTTTTTATAGACCATTGAATAGCCTTTTCTATGTTCTGTTGCTCAAAGGCGTCTAACTCACCCATAGTACTTATTGTCTTTATTTTGAGTCCGGTTTTTTCGTCTTCATCAATTGGAGTTTGACCATTCGTGTATTCATATTTCAGTCCCATAAATACTTTGGCATTTCGTAGATGATGTCTTTTGTTTTGTCATCTATAGCTTTTTCCAGCTCACTAGGGGCCAGGCCTTGATCCTCTAAAGTCATGGTATGTGAAGTTCGCATCACGATTTTTTGAGCTAAAGCTCTGGCTCGTTTCTCGATCAATTTTTCTAGACTGCCTTCATTTGGTATAAAACCATACACTAACCGCATATCCAAGGCATGGGCGGCCTGTTTGAGAGAATCGATTGTTATGGAGTCGTCAGCCTCCCTCTGTTCTATCGCTTTAGCTCCTTGGGCTGTCATTCCTAGTCTCTCACCAAGTTGACTTAATGACATGCCCAGTGCATTTCGGATCGCATATACCCACCCCGAGTTAGGAATTGAAGTGTGACTAACATCCGAAAATCTATTTATTCTATCGTCTAATTGTCTTATTAGTAGTCTCTTTTGCTCCTTATTCATTATCGTATATGTTTAATTTCATTTACAAATTTAAATGTTTATGTTTAATTTTGTATTTTTATTTAAATGTATCGGCTTAGTTTTTTGATTGGATTAGCTTAAATCTTTGGCTATTTTCGATTCTATCTAAGCTCTTTCAGTCTTTCATGACATGTCTGACTTCAACTAATTTGCTCATCGCTTGGAATCACATACTGGCGGTCTAGGCCAATGCTCTACCTTTATCTCCCCTTCATTCCTTAAGATCTCGTTATTTTGCCGGTCATATTCATAAAATTTGCTTGCGTTGCAAACCATTGATACGTCAGCATGATTGTATGACGTTACAAACAGACCCACAGATTTTCCCAAAGCACTAACAACATCAAGTAATGAGAGGTATCGTCCTATCCATCATATTAGCAAGCTTTACGGCACCCTTATGGGCACAAGGTGCCCAGAGCCAAGGCCACTTGCGCTACATCGAGCGCTTTAGCGCACTCGCTATGGAAGAAATGGTCAGAGCAGGCATACCAGCCAGCATAAAACTGGCCCAAGGGCTACATGAAAGTGGTGCGGGCTCCTCTTTCTTGGCGACGAGGGCCAATAATCATTTTGGCATCAAATGTGGCCGAAACTGGACGGGCCGCGAAGCCTATCGCCGAGATGACGACTACGATGAAAACGGCCGACTGATAGAGAGTTGTTTCCGAGGCTATCGCAACCCAGAGTCTAGTTTCCGAGATCATAGCGAGTTTTTGCGCGACCCAGCCAAGATGAGGTACAATTTCTTATTCCGCCTGGACCCGACCGATTATGTATCCTGGGCAGAAGGACTACGCCAGGCGGGTTATGCTACCGATCCGGCTTATCCACAAAAGCTGATTCGCATCATAGAAACCTATGAGCTGTATCGCTACGATCAGCGAGTCATAAATAATGGAAGCTCCATTTTTGATGAAGATCCCTACGCCGGTGCGGGCAACCGTATCGATGACGACTTCGATAGCAACAATCCATTCGATGATCCCTACGCACCACGCAGTTCAATTGGCAAGTACAACGATGTCACCTACTTCCTGACTGGCGAACCCATCACGGTCGAGGAACTTGCCCGGAGAGTTGATCTAAGCGTCAGGCGAATCTTGAGCTACAACGAAATGCTCAATGACGGCACCCAGCGGGTCGATGTTAATAACCGTGTCTATCTACAGCCCAAGCGCAATAGTTATCGCGGCCGAGATCGATACCACGTAGTTCAGGAAGGAGAGACCATGTTCGATATCTCACAGCGATATGCCATTAAGCTGGAAAAGCTACTACGTCGAAATCGTTTAGAGCAAGGGCAGGAGCCAGCCAAAGACGAGCGGATCAAGCTGCGCGGAGGTCGCGTGTCTACCAGCGCCATTCCAAAACTGGCCGGAGCTACAGCTACGCCCACTCAACCAGGATCCTCTACGCCTATGCCACCTACTCGCCCCGATGGTACCCTCGATATGAACGACGATAGTCCGATACTGCCTGGGCCGGGCAATCCGAACGACAACAATACCAACCCGGTCGAGCCGGACCCGAATACACCGACTAATGGAGGCGGTATTATTCCACCCCCACCTCCTATCGTTAATCCTGGTCCTCCAAATCCGACCAACCCGCAGGCAGGCGGAAGCACCGATAGCGGTTTCGATCCTGCTCCGCCAGATCCGCTACCCGTTGAGCAGTACCATACAGTCATAAGGGGAGAAACGCTTTACGCCATCAGTCGCAGATATGGCATGACCGTCGATCAAATCAAGCAATTGAATGGTCTTTCCGGCAATACCATACAGATTGGGCAGCGTCTGCGTGTACAGTGATTTATATTTGCTACCGATTAGGAGTGATTGCTCATAAGTAGTAGTAAAATGATTCGGTATGTATAAGTTTTTAGCCCTCTGGGCACTGGCCATCTTGGGAATTGGTACTGCTTCGGCCCAGTCCGATCCCTTCGATCTAGAATCCGACGATGAGGGTGGTTATTTATTTGGCCTAAAAGGAGGTCTGACGGTAGGCACGCAAAACTGGGGAAGCTTTGAGCGAGAGCCGCTCATTGGCTATCATGGAGATTTATTTATAGAAAGTTTGCCGGAGTTGGGCCAGTTCAGCCTTTGGGCCCAACTGGGTTATCACCAAAGGGGGAGTAGCTTGCAGCGTCAAATCGGAGCGACCATAACCGGCCAGGTATTTCAGACGCCGGCCCAATCATTTATTTTTGAGAATATCGTTTTGGGGCTGGGCGGCAAGCAGGTCTTCGCCTATCTGGGGGCAGCCGATGCCTACTGGCTGCTAGGGCTCAGGGCCGAATACAACATAGATACGAATCTGGATGAGTTTGATCGGATTTCGGATTTTGCACAAAGGAGATTTTTTCCCTTCGAATCCTACGATTTTATCAATCGGTTTGTGTTCGGAGTTTCCGTAGGGGCGGGTATCAGTTTTCCTATCGGTGAAGGGGCAGACGTACTGCTTGAGCTCAACATTCAGCCCGATTTTACCCTTCAATACAATCAGCCGGAAATCGGAAATGTGATCAATCCTTTTACTACGGTACCGACTACGATCCCGGCTCGCCAGATCCGCAATATTTCCATCGAGCTTTCTGCTGGTTTTCGATTCCGTCGTCGCGTCATCTATATCGACTAGTGCGAAAGCTGTTGGGCACTATTGGTTCGGGCTTAGAAAGCCTGATTTTTCCACAGCTGTGTTTGTCTTGCGAGCAAGCCATAGATGGCATAGATAGACCCTTTCTATGCCCAGCTTGCCAAATTGAGCTGCCATTTACCCAGCACCACTTGCTGGTCGAGAACGAGCT
>JBCDFE010000267.1:0-6146 GCA_039178745.1 Bacteroidota bacterium
GAGAACAGCGCTACTTCTTCTGCTTTGATCACGCTGGTTTTCTCCCGATGCTGGGAAAGGAAGTGTCCCTGGTAGTTTTGAGCGGATTCCCTTGGAAACTGAACCGGCTTGGCTTTCGATCGCTGGCCAAAAGTCTGTAAGAGTCGTTTGTATTTGTCGAGTGCCGAGTGGATTTCCGATTCCTTAAAGGGTTTAAGAACGTAGTCTATTCCGTTGTTTTTAATAGCTTCCAGGGTATAGGAATCGTAGGCAGTGCAGAAGACAATGGGAGTTATGATGTCTATGTGCTTAAAGATCTCGAAACTCTTGCCGTCTGCTAGTTGTATGTCGAAGAATAGTAGATCTAGGTTTTGTTGATATTTGCTCAAGTAGCCCACGGCTTCTTCCACTGATTCCAGTTGTCTGACCACCATGAAATCCTGATCCTGCTCGATGATTTCCTTGAGCAAATTAGCCGTGTGCAATTCGTCTTCTACAATTAGGACATTCACATTCAATTGTTTAAATCAATTTCAGCCTGACTATAAAGTGGCTTTCAGAAGGACTGATCACTACACCGTCGGCTACGTTCATTAATTCGTATCTTTTTTTGAGCAGATTCAGGCCATAACCTGATGTGTTCGATTCCAGAATTTGTGGCCTTAGATTGTTGCGCACTTCTATGTAGTTGCCCGCTATGGAGCGAATATCGATAGTCAGTGGTTGTTTGGTGGCCATCACATTGTGCTTGAAGCAGTTTTCTACGACCTGTTGCAAAGCCATACTGGGTATCTCGGCCTTGTGGAGATTTCCATCAATGTTCATATTCACATGAATGGCTTTCTCATTCCGACTTTTCATCACGAATAAATAGGCGTTCAATAATTCCAGTTCCCGCGATAGATGCGTCGTCGCCTCACTATTTTGGTGAAGACTTTGTCTATAGAAATCCGAAAGGCTGATCACAAATTGCTCGGAATTTCGGTGCTCCTGCCTTACCATGGCCCGGAGTGTATTCAAAGAATTGAATAAAAAATGAGGATCAATTTTTGCCCGAATGGTGTTGAGTTGTGCTTTGTAGTTTTCTGATTTTAGCTGCTCGGTTTCCAGTTTTAATTGGCTGATTCTGGCTTGCTTTTTCAAGGCAAATTGAATGGTGGTAAATATGATAATGGCGGGAATTGTTCGGAAGAACAGTGCCGGTTTAGTATTGGTGAGTTGGCTGGTCGCTTCCACGCTAAATGCTATTATTAGAAGAATAATGAACAGGCCTGCGAGTATCGCCAAGTATCGGGTCTCTTTGTATTTCTCCCTAATATCCCATAGCAACCAGGTCAAATGCCACAATACGTAGAGGAATAGAGAAATGAAAATCCAGGTAGAAAATATGTAGTCTATGGATAATTCTTGACCATCTCTATTCGCGATGAAACCAACTCCTGGCAAAGCGATAGACAGCGCGATGGGTAGCCATATTTGTATTCTGGATTTCAAATCAAACTGATTAAAGTTATATGCCGATAAGTATGATTCATCTTGATCTTTAGTGGAAGATTTTGTTCGACTAGTCCTTCCAATAGCAGTCGCACGAGGATCAAAAATTTTGGGGAATGCTTCTATCTCACTGATCGATCTGCAAGATCTCTTGCGAGGATCTCAGCATTCGGGGAATGCTTCGACCTGCGTAAGTCTAATATTTGCCGAATATAGCCATGTGCTAGAAATAGTTCTAAACCAGATAGCCATCTGATAGCTCGATGATGCGGTCGCAATTTGCAGCAAATTCATCATCGTGAGTGACGGCTATGATGGTTTGACCTCTCTCGACGGCAAGCTGGCGAAAAACATCGAAGACAATTTCGGTATTGCGGGTGTCGAGATTTCCAGTCGGCTCATCTCCCATTATGATGGAGGGCGAGTTGATGAGCGCTCTGGCGATAGCTACCCGCTGCTGCTGCCCGCCCGAAATTCTGGAAGCTTTTTTGGATTCCTGTCCTTCTATGTCCAATAGCCTGATAAGCTCCATAGCTTCATGCTCGATCTCGTCTTTTGATTTTTTTCCAAGCTTTTGTGCAGGCAAAGTGATATTGTCAAGTATCGATAAATCCTGAATCAAAAAATGGAATTGAAAGACGAAACCTATATGTTCATTTCTAAATTGAGCGAGATCGTTCTGACTCATCGCAGAGACATCTTGCCCAACTAAATTTATGGATCCCTCGTAGTCTGTGTCAAGGGTAGAAAGGAGGTACAGTAAGGTGGATTTACCCGAGCCTGATTTTC
Organism: Bacteroidota bacterium; assembly: GCA_039178745.1. Lineage (GTDB taxonomy): Bacteria > Bacteroidota > Bacteroidia > Chitinophagales > Saprospiraceae > Neolewinella. The sequence goes on from JBCDFE010000267.1 coordinate 2,263, forward strand.
CGATGATAGACACAAACTCCCCTCGGTCTATATCGAAGGAAATGTCTTTCAAGACGTGGAAATCCACAGGCTCGTGGAAGTGCTTGTCGATGTGGTTTACGCTTAGAGCTTTCATAGTATTTATCCTCTTAGAATGGCTACCGGATCTACTTTTGAAGCGCTACGCGCAGGTAGAAAACCGGCTAGAAAAGTGATGATGATGCCGAATAAAAAAGCCAGTAGATAGTCCGACGGACTTATAGAGATCGGTAGACTATCTAGTGGACCTACCTGAAAGGGAACCCGGTCAATGATACTAATCATGATATGGCCGAGTGCCAATCCGGTTAGGCCGCCCACAAACCCGATGATGACCGATTGAATTAGAAATATCTCAATCACATCTTTTCCATTGAACCCGATGGCCTTTAAAATGGCGATCTCCTTAATCTTCTCATTGACCGTCATGTTCATAATATTGTAGATACCAAAACCGGCAACGATTATAATGGCTAGGGAAACGGATATGGCTATAATACTTCTGAGGCCATTGGCAGAATCGAGCTGACCATTGCTTTCCTGCCAAGACTCTACTTTGTACGTAGTAAATTGACTGATTTGGGCTGCTACATTTACGGCTTCATCGAAGTCATTTAGGTTGACCATGAGTTCGGTGGCATAGCTTCTGTTTTTGGAGAAAAGTTGTCTGGCCGTTTGTATCGATACCAATGCTCTGCTTTTATCTGCACCAGAACCCGTTTCGATCAGGCCTATTATTTTAAAAGACTTGTCGATACCATCTGATGTCGTTACTGTTACGTTGTCGCCAGTGCTGGCACCGATTTTTTGTGCCAAGCCAGTGCCCAGGATTATAGAATTTGACCCTTTATTCAAATCTTGCAGTTGGCCCTCCATCAAATATTGTGCAGTATTGAACATTTGATCTTCACTCGTCGGTTCTATGCCCGATAAATTGGCACTTGTTTTCGATACACCATTACGTATAAATACATTTTGGTTGAGTTGGGCGGTGTAGCCATTTATGTGATCGATATTTACCAACCTGTCTTTTATCTCATCTACATTTCTGATGCCTTCGGTATAGTTTATGTTGCGTTCATTGCTTACCATTCTTACGGTTGAACCTCCATTAGCCTCTTTTGAATGATAATTGGGCTCTGACTGTACTTCATTGTAAATATTGATATGGGGTATGGCTGTAAATGCCATTTTAGTCTGCTCGTTGTTGACGCCCGACATAAAGCTATTCATGCAGATGTACATCGATATGCCGAAAGTGACACTGAGTACTGCTACGGAGAATTGGCGCATACGCGAAGTCAGGAAGGTGGTGCCGATTTTTTGATTGGTATTCATGTTTGACGATTATGGCTGTACAATTTGATCGTGTATACTCAGTCCTGAGCGTACCTCGGTCCACTCATTGCCGGTACTTCCGACTTCGATTTCACGCTCTTCTCCACTGGCTAGTACTACGGTATTATTTCTGCCCACATAAGATGATGGTACGACCAATCCTTCCCGCTGTAACCCGATCTCGATATTCGCCTGCAGTTGCGTACCAGAGAAAAGGCGATTGGGCAATTCGTCAAATTGAGCTTCGACCAAGTAGGACTGCTCAGACTCGTCAAAGCTGGGATAGACCTTGGTTACATGCGCCTGGAAAGACTGGTCAGGATAGGTATTCAAAAACACCTTGACCTGCTGGCCGAGCTCGACTTTGGTGATGTCTTCTTCGGCTACGAGCAGCTTGATCAAATAGTCGCCGCTGGCAATTCGGGCAACCGCTTCGCCTTTCCTGACCAGCTCACCCTGACTTTTAAACAGATCGATGACCAGCCCGGCTTCTTCGGTCGTCAATTGGTAGTCGGTCAATAAGGACTGTTGGGTGTTGACCTGAACCAGGCTGCGCTCTACATTCAGATGCAGACTGTTTAGTAGTTCGGCATAATTCTCTTCGAGCGAGCTCAGATTGGTCTGGGCAGTTTGATATTTCAGTTCTGCCTGCTCGAAGTCCATTCTGGAGACGGACTGCTTCTCGTAGAGAGACTGATAGCGCAGGTAGTTTTCCTCATCGAAAGTCAGCTGATTCCTAGCCTGTTCGATCTGCATACTCAGACTTTCCAGTTCTGGTGATCCTGGAGCTGCTCGGTCTCTTGCATCATTATAGACGACCAGAGCATCGGCGAGCTGATTGTTTTGTACATCGTTATCGACCAGTGCGATCAACTGATGCTGGCTAACTTCATCGCCTTCCTCTACAGGGAGAGATAGGATTAATCCATCGACGATGGCTGAAACCGTGTATAGGTTTTCTTGCTCCAAATGACCACTGGCGAATACGGCGTCTTCTATGGTTTTTATGGCTGGTGCGACCGCCGTTTCTTGTGTGCATGAGCTTGCCGTCAAGCAGCAAACCATTAGGATAATCGGACTGATTTTAAGGTAGAATTTCATGGGACTCACTTTGTCAGATTAGAAATTTATTTGGCGAATAAATACCTTGTACTTGGCCAGTGTCAGGGAGGCTAAGCTTTGTAGGTAGCTGTCTTGTGCGTTGAGTAATTCACTGTATTTATCCAGCCGTTGGTCCAGACTCAGCAAACCGGCCTGGTACTGATTTTCGGCATGGGCATCGTTTCGCTCCTGAAGCGATAGTATGATCTGGTTGTTTTCCAGCTGCTCGTCGGCCTGCCGGAGTTGGAGCATGAGTAGCTCGTCTTCCCGTTGGGTTGTTAGCCGGGTGCTTTCGTAATTCAGCTGCTGCAATTCTACTTGTTTGCGCGCCTGGTTTATCCGCTGCCTGGTGCCTAGGTTGAATAAACTACCCATGTTGATCTGAATGCCGAAGAATTGCTGAGGCAGATTATTGCCGTCAGAGAAATTCATAAATTCATTGGTCGCCCAGGTTGAGCTGTTTTGGTACATGAGACTCACCGTTGGCAGCCGTTGCGCTTTTGCCTGGCGAAGCATAGATTCGTATCTGCCCAACTGAAGCGCTTGAAAGGCTACTTCTGGATGGGTATTTTGAATACGCGAATTGGGCAACACAAAGCTTCCTACAGAATCGTTGACTTCGACCGCTTCATTCGTGTTTAACTGGCTCTGAAGTTGTATTTCCAGCTGTTCGATCTGGTTGGTCGTCTGATCCAACCGACTCTGATTTTGATACCGGTTGATTTCTGCGCGATTAAGCTCAGCTTCGCCGATTAATCCATCCTGATACTTTTCCGTGGCTTGCTCAAAGACCTGCTCGGCTACCTCCAGGTTTTTGGTGTAGATAGTTGCGGCTTCCTGGTTAAGCAGTAGAGAATAGTAGGTTGAGGCCAGCGCATTGTAAGTATTGAATCGCGCTAGATCGGTGTTCAATTGACTTTCCTGTGCAGCGATTTCTGCCGTTTGGGTGGCAAACTTTTCTTGAAAGTTGATGATGTCCCACTGTACCTGCATCGTTCTGCTGTACTGGAATTTTGTTCCAAAGACGAGTTCCTGAAAGTCGTCTCCTTCGGCATTGGGGTTGAAGAATTGTTCGGGCACCAAAGCGGGCTGGAGACTAATGTTGTCGTTGTATCCGAAGGAAGCGTTGGCATAAGGCAGGCGACTAACTCTGGCTTCCTTGTATTCTGATTGGGCAATTTGCTCGCTGATCAGAGCTTGCTGCACCACGAGTGCATACTCGTCTGCGTAGCTGATCACTTCCTGGAAAGAAGAGAAGCTCAGTTGCGCATGAGCACTTAGGCCAAGCACAACCGAGCATAGGATCATCAGTTGATTCCTCATCCTTCACTGGAATTGTCGAAGTCGACTCGAGTCCACTCTATTTTCCTAGACATCATCCCGACTCGGACGGTGATTCTCAGTTCGTCATTACTCAAGACTTTGAC
>JBCDFE010000268.1:0-6126 GCA_039178745.1 Bacteroidota bacterium
AGCCTCGGCTTTAGTCGAGCTGTAAAGCGATATGGCTACGACAAAGTACAAAGCTATACGAATGACGGAAGAATGGTCAATCCGCAAACCGGTGCTCCTTTCTTCGAAACCGGCGATTTAGACTACGAAATCTATTTTGCCATCGACACCATGGAAATTGGAGGCGTCTCGGCACCTATGGAATTTCGCGGACCTGGCAACGACCAATACGTCAGAATCGTGCAACTGCAATCGCGCACACCACCTCACCGGGCGACTCTGAGCCGCGACTATTCCAAAATTCAGGATGCTACCCGCCAGTCCAAACAAAACGAGTATCTGCGCACTTGGATCGACCAGACCATGAGCAAGACCTACATCTGGATAGACGAGCGCTATCACGAATTTGACATCCTGGAACCCTGGCTAGAACAAAGTGGCAAACTCACAGTCGGGCCAGATACCACCAGGCCATAGGTAAAACCACGCTCCGCGTAGTCTTGAAATCAGATACCCAACAACAATAAATCCGGATTTTCCAACTGTTCCTTCACCTTCACCAAAAAGGTGACCGACGAACTGCCATCTATCACGCGGTGGTCATAGCTGAGGGCCACATACATGACCGGCCTGATCTTCACCTCGCCATCCACAGCTACGGGTCTTTGCACGATATTGTGCATACCTAAGATAGCAGATTGAGGCTCATTAATGATTGGCGTACTGAGCATAGAGCCAAAAACACCTCCATTCGTAATCGTAAAGGTACCGCCCTGCATCTCCTCTATACTTAGCTCGTTATTGCGAGCTTTGGCAGCTAGCGCCTTCAACTCGCGCTCTACAGTGGCAAAGTCTTTCGACTCTATATTCTTGATCGGCGGAACGACTAGCCCGGTAGGCGTAGAAATGGCAAAGCTAATGTCGACGTAATTGTGATAAATCAACTCTTTGCCATTTTCACTCAATTGCGAGTTGACGCCTGGCATTTCCATAAGCGCATTGGCGCAGGCCTTGGCAAACAAAGACATGAAGCCCAGCTTGATCCCATTTTTATCTACAAATCGCTCCTGGACGCGCTTGCGCAGGGCCATGATGGCACTCATATCGACCTCGTTGAATGTCGTGAGCATGGCCGTTTCATTCTTGGCCTTGACCAGACGAGATGCAATGGTCCGACGCATCCGACTCATCTTTTCGCGGCGAGCTTCTCTGCTGAAAAGTGTTTGGCTTTTTTGGACTTCCGCAGGTGGAGCCTTCTCCTGCACAGATGGGGCCGGGGGCGTAGCTGCAACTGCTGATTTATTTGCTACAGCATTAGCGGCATCTGCTTTAGTGATGCGACCATCTCTACCCGTACCGTTTACCTGCTCGGCCGAGACATTGCCCTCTCGCAGTATTTTGGCTGCAGCCGGGCTTGGGGTGCCACTTGCGTAACTTTCTTTACTGCCTGTAGGCGCTGCCTGGGCTTCTGATTCAGGAACTGGACTGGCTGCCTTTTCTCCCTGATCTGCATCAGTCTGAGCTTCTGATTTTGCAGGTGCCTCGCCGGCAGCGCTTGTATCTATAATGGCTACCAATGCACCGATTTCAAGATCATCGCCCTCGGCTGCTACGTACTCTAGTCGGCCCGCGGCCTCTGCTGGAAACTCCAGTGTAGCTTTGTCCGATTCAAATTCGCAGATGGGCTCATCCATCTCTACCATATCGCCCTCGGCTTTTAGCCATTGCGACAGGGTTACCTCGGTTACCGATTCCCCGATGACGGGTACTTTCATTTCGACCTTGCTCATGTATGTATAACGCTTATCTCTGACAAAAGTCCGTTTTCATCGCCACATAACAAAGTCTTTAACCACCTGGCCGTTTCTGAACCTTATATTTCTGACTAGAGCACATATTTCAATGCGAAATGCGGCGTCACTTTCTCAGACACATTGGCCTAAACCATACGCCTGCTTTCATCCTTTTTACATGCATGGCATCCATCACTTGCGTATCCTTTTTTCAGTGTAGCAGTTTCCGTGCAAAATGGAAGGCATTTTTGATGATGCAGCGCGGCCACGGCATGATGAAAAACCAGCGGGGGCTGAGGTTTTATAAGCTGATGGGTAGCGGCCGGGGCGATGGCTTTAACCCCTATGCCGATTGGGGTACCTATTGCTTATTATCAGTATGGGATAGCGAAGAGCAAGCTAGGAATTTTGTGGAAAACGCCAAAATTTACCGCAGCTACTCCAGCTTCTGTGATGATATTCTGACTCTATATCTGGGTTGTATACGCGCACACGGCACCTGGTCTGAACAGGAGCCATTCGAGGCTCATAGCTGGCCAGAAGAGGATCTCCCTGGCCCGTTCTGTGTATTGACTCGTGCCACCATTAAACCCAGGTTCTTGTGGAAGTTCTGGCGCTACGTGCCTACATCCAGTCAACCTATGGAGCATGCTAAGGGCCTCTACTTCAAGAAGGGGATAGGTGAAGTGCCAGTCATACAAATGGCCACTTTCAGCATCTGGCAAGACCAGGAGAGTATGCGCGCCTATGCCTACAATAGCCCAGAGCACCTCCAGGCTGTACGCATGACCAGAGAGCTGGGTTGGTATAGTGAAGAGCTATTCGCCAGGTTTCGATTGCTAGGTTTTGAAGGAAGCTGGCAAGGAATATCCATGGAAAATTTAATAGCCGAAGTAGTAGCTGAATAAGCCGTTAACAGCGAGGTATCTAGCCCGAAAATCGAGGGTCTCCGCGAGGCTCCGACCTGCGGAAGTGCAAAAAAGTAAAGGGTACAGAGTATAAGGTACTTAGTATTGCTAGAAGAGATTTTGCTTTTGGGTATCTGATATCCTATACTTAGTACCCAATACCATATACCCCTCACCTTCTAGGTTCTAAAAATCAAATACCCCACCCAAAAGAAAGCAAACTGACTCAGGAAAAGGTGAATAGAGACCCGCCGCCCTTTAGTAGTCAGATGTGGATAAATCAGGTACTGAAAGCCGAAAGCCAGGGCAAACCAAGCTATGTAATTCTGCACACCGGCCAGACCACCCTCAAAGTGCCAGAAATCGTAATCTGAGGCCAACTGCTCCATGAGTAAATCGAGCCAGACCATGAGTCCCGCTGCTACAAAAGAGACCAACCACCGCTTGTCAGACCAATCCCTGGCAATCTGATTGGTAACCATAGTCAAAATGCCCCAGAAAACCCCGATCATGAGAGGTACCTCAAAGACTTTGATGCCCAGGTTATCGCCATAGTAGTACTCACCAAAAATGACTCCGGTATGCACACCAGCTACTTCTGCCAGATACCCCATGAGCATAATGGCAAATAAAATGACCATGGCTCTCCTACTGATAGACACACAATACATGATCACAACCAGCGAGATGGTCAAATTGAGCGGGGTCTTGGGCAGAAACCACTCTGCATAGCCGAGCATCATGCCGATCAACGCACTACCGACGAACAACCACAGTATGCCTATGCCCAACTGCTGCGAAGGAATAGCTCGCAGATCAGACCACAGATCACCCAAACGATCAGACCATAGCCACATTTTCAAGCGCTCATACATGCTTAGCAATAACCAGCTTCTAACGCGAGTAGGCAAGCGTAGTTCTGGGGGCTTGTCCGTATTCTTGCCTACTCGATATTGGGAAATTGATCAGGCCGCCGTTATAAGATCCGTAGCAATAGCAGCCGAGTGCAAACACAGTGGAATGCCACCTCCCGGATGGACAGACCCACCACAGAAATAGAGGTTGTCTATACGCCTGGAAAAATTGGCATGTCGCCAAAAAGCCGCAAAACGAGAGTTGCTGGCTGTGCCGTATAGCGCCCCCAGATGCGACTGCGTACGCGACTCTATGAGCCTGGGGTCGAGTATAGCCTCCGAAACGATACAGTCCTTCAGCTCTACATGCAGCATACGACTCAGCTTGCTCGTCACTTGCTCCCTCACTCGGTCTATCATAGCCTCCCAGTCTTGCCCAAAATCTCCCGGTGCGTTGATCATCACAAACCAATTTTCGTGCCCTGCTGGCGCATCACCAGCTTCGCACTTGCTGCTGATGTTCACATAAACCGTCGGATCGTCACAAATGCTTTTTTGTTCAAAAAGCGTATTGAACTCGTGCTCGTAGTCGCCAGAGAAGAAAATGTTGTGCAGATCCAGTTCTGGAAAAGCCCGGTTCATACCCCAATAAAAAATCAGGGCCGAGCTACTCCTTTCCTGCTGCAAGATTTTTTCGGGCTGCACCTGATCCGACAGCAACTGGCGGTAAGTAGCAAAAACATCCATGTTCGACAGCACAAAATCGGCCTTTATCGAATCGCCACCGACGGTAATACCACTAGCCTTTCCCTCGCTTACGTTTATGCGCTCTACTCGCTCACCGAAGTGAAACTCGACGCCTTGTCGTTTGGCCAAGTCCACCAAAGACTGCGTTATAGCGTACATACCTCCCCGGGGGAAATAGGTTCCAATCCCCATTTCCAGGTGCGGAATCATAGACATAATGCCCGGAGTTTGGTAGGGTGAAGACCCATTATAGGTAGCATATCTATCGAATAGCTGCACCAGGCGCTTGTCTTTAAAAGAGCGCTCATTTTCGCGGTGCAGGCTATTAAAAATGCCCAATCCGCCAGACTTCATCAACGTTCTGAGGGTTGACCATGAAGTATAGGACTTCCGCAGGTGGAGGCTTTGCTGCAAAAAAACGGGACCTGTCAGCTCATACTTCCTCTGGGATTTGGCGAGGTATCGTTCTACGCGATTTGGGTCTATGCCGAAGGTCTCGGCCATGCTCGGCGCTATTTGCGCCCGATCTCCGGGTAGCACGTAGCGGGTACCGTCCTCCCAATAGTAGACACAAGAGGTCGGGTGCCGGTCGTATTGAAAATGCGCTTCGGGCTTCTCCCCACACAGCTCAAAAAGCTCAGTCACTAAATGTGGCAGGGTAAATAGCGATGGACCGGCATCCCATCTGAAACCATCCTGCTCGATCACGCTGAGCTTGCCGCCAGGATAATCATTAGCTTCGTAAACTTCTACACGATGCCCTTTTTGAGTCAGGCGAATGGAAGAAGCTATACCGGCTATGCCAGCACCTATTACAATAGTATGTTGCATGTCTGGCAAACAGAATTTTGCTTAATCCGTTGAATATTTCTCCACTTTACAGACCAAACCATTCAAACAAATGAGGCAATCGAGTACTAAAAAGGGATTAAAGTACCGCATTTTCCAATGGCTGGCTATCCCGCTGCTTATCGCTTGTGGAGCCATGGCCAATGAAATGGCCAGCGAGGAAGTCACCCCACAGGAAGCTATAGCTGCGCTCAAAGTAGCCGGTCTGGAGATGAATGATGAGGAAATCGATATGCTGCTACCCACTTTAGAAGAATATCGGGAGGCTTATGCTGAAATGCGAGAAACCCCCATAGACAATGGCGTAAGCCCCAGCTTAGAATTCGACCCCCGGCCCGAAGGCTTTATTATGCCAACAGACTCTTTTTTTCAGTATCCGAGGCCAGTTACGGCACCTTCGCCCTTGACTTCAGACAGTTCTGCCCTGGCCTTCGAGGGCATAACGATCCTTGCTACAAGATTGCGGCTGGGGCAAATCACGAGCGTAGAACTTACGAGCTACTTCCTCAATCGCTTGCGCAAATACGATGAGCAACTCCACTGCGTCATTAGTCTTACAGAAGAATTGGCGCTGGAGCAGGCCGCCCGTGCCGATAGCGAATTGGCCGCTGGTAAAGACAGGGGCATACTACATGGAATCCCATACGGAGCCAAGGATCTGTTTGCCACCAAGCGGTACCGCACTACCTGGGGAGCCACGCCCTACCGCGATCAAGCATTCGATTACGATGCTGCTGCCATAGAAAAAATGGAAGAAGCCGGGGCCATACTTGTGGCCAAACTCTCCTTGGGCGCGCTGGCCTGGGGCGATGTCTGGTATGGTGAAATGACTCGCAACCCATGGGATCCTGCTACCGGCTCTAGTGGCTCTTCGGCAGGATCAGCATCTGCTGTATCGGCGGGTTTGGTCCCCTTTGCACTAGGTACCGAAACACTAGGCAGCATAGTAAGCCCTTCGACTACCTGCGGGGTCACAGGCCTGCGACCAACCTTTGG
>JBCDFE010000269.1:0-6063 GCA_039178745.1 Bacteroidota bacterium
ACCCGCTGCATGACCACCGGTAGCAGATAGACCAGTATACCAAAAGCCAGGAAGCTGACTTTGAGGGCTTCTTCCGTACCAAAAGCTATAATGAATAAAGGAGTTAGTGCGGTGAGTGGCAGGTATCTCAGTACGTCTATTTGCCGGGCGAAAAGTCCCCTTAAGGTTGGGCTTAAACCTACAGGAATACCGATCAACAAGCTAAAGAATACAGCCCAGAAGTAGCCTTGTATATTTCGCCAGGTAGAGATCAATGCATTCGGAATCAACGCCCGTGTGCGGCTGCCATCAGACGGAAACCAGGCGCCAGTTTCCGGGGGGCTGATCAGTTTGGGGTATCTGCTGAAAACGCGGCCAGGTGGTGGCAGCAAGGGGTATATTTTCTCGAACTCCGTAGCGTTGGCAAAAGCAATACTATCTGCTGCCAAGATGGAATCTCTTTGGGCCAGCCCGGCGCTATCAACCGTAATGCTACTCGGTGGGCGGGTATTAATTTCTACAACGGGCTTCTGTTGCGACAGCAACTCGGCCATGCCTATCCAAACCAAAATGAATAGGGCAAAACCTGCCAGGCCGAGCAGCAATTTTTGCTGCTTATTGTATTTGTATTCGGCGTCGATTAGGGGCATGTCGGGAAGATAGGGAGAAAATTATGGGCAGAGAGATTTACCAGGCATTCCATGCAGCTTGTTTGTATTATTGCAAACTTACAAACAAGTAGGACTCTCTATGCTGAATTTTCGATTTTCATCAAGTTTGTAGCGTCCATGAGTTCTAAAACCTTTGGTCATACAGCGAAGTATTGGGCGTATCGTATGGGGTCGGCCTGGCGGTACTACAAAGGTGCCAAGACTAGGTACGACCTGCACTCGCCAAGCTTGGTGGCCTTCCAGCAAGCCGTATTGCAAACCCGAATAGATCCTCAGTTGGAGGCTTTGGTTCAGGACTTCCGCAGGTGGTATGCCCAGCAGGACCAATGGATCGATACTACTGCTTTAGGTGCCGGTAGCTGGATCAGAAACAGACCAAAAAGAAGGCTGAATGAGCTGGTTTCCCACTCGGCCATATCTTCCAGGTCTGGCCAATTACTAGCTCGGCTAGCCAATTTTATAGAGGCAGAAACCATCGTAGAACTCGGCACAAACGGTGGCATTTCGACGGCTTATCTAGCCTACGGTAGACCTGGTGCCCAGGTGATCAGCATAGAAGGCAACGAGCAGTTGGCACACTCAACCCGCGAAAGTCTACGCAAATGGTCAAATAACGCTAAAGCCCAGCAAGCAACGCTGACTCGCGAAATAAAAATCATAACTGGAACTTTTGCTGAGCAGTTGCCCGATCTGGTGAAAGGGCAAAAGCGAATAGATCTGTTGTTTATAGATGGCGACCACCGATATGCAGCCACGCTCGATTATGTACGTACTTGCTTACCAAGAGCTACGAAATACTCCGTATTCGTGATCGCCGATATTCGATGGTCTGAAGGTATGGAGCGGGCTTGGACGGAGCTGCAATCATGGCCAGAAGTCAGTGCCACCGTGGCTACCTACCACTTTGGCTTTCTATTTTTCAATGAAGATATGCGCGGCTTGCCTCCTCTCGATTTTATTGGTGCCAGATGGAAGCCATGGCGAATGGGCTTTTGGTAAGCTGAGGCATGCTACTCTAACTTTCGAATAAGTTAGAACACGAAGGCAAATCCGGCCTTTAGGATCTCATAATTACCACCACCTCTTCTACGAATGATCGCAGTAGCTCCCGCTGCTCGTGGGTGTAGCCACCCAATGCATAGGGAGATTCCCCATTGACCAGCAGAGACCAGGGAAAGACGGCCTCCAGGCTGACGCTTTCAATAGATCGATAATCGATCTTCATCACCCGCGCACCAAAGGTGTCTTTCATGTATAGAAAGTTGTTGGTGAGTACAATGCCCGAGAGCTTCCAGAAGTATTTTTCTGTGAAGGCTGCAATGACCAGGTCTTTAGACATACTCGGCAGATATTTATTCAGGAAATCGAATGATCGTTCGAAGTCCAAGGGTGCAAAGTCCAATTCGGCCAGATACAACTTGGGTCGGTACTTGATCAGTACGGGCTTGATCTTTTCTGGCAAATGCTGGGCGGGCGTATATAGCTGGTTGGAATTGCTGGTTGATGAGGTCGCGTCGGCTAATTTCGGCTGTTCTGTTTCGGTGATCTGTGGCCTCGACACCTTGGGAATTGGCGGTGGTTTGACCTCTTCGGGCTTAGGCGGTGGCGGTGGTTCATTAGACCAAAAGCATTCGGGTAGCTGGTCGAGTGAATTTATCAGGTTATCACTTATTAAAGAGCGTTCGATGGAAGCGTCTCTTTCGTTGATAAAATTTTTATTGACCATGTGGATCAACTCTTGTAGCCTGCCGCCGACTAGCACAAGAGCGTTGTAGCCCTCTTTAATGTGGGCCAATCCATACGTCATGGCATATTGATCTGTAGCTTCGTTCAACTTCTTGATGGCCAGGTCCAATCTGCCATCTCTGATGTTAGAAAGCAGTTCCATCTTAGTAGGTGTGGGCATAAAAAAGCATTTGCTTATAGACGGCCAATTTATAGCTTACCCCCCCGACATGTAAAATCAAAGGGCATAAAAACGATATGCTATCGATCATTACCTAATGAGCATGGTCTCTCCTGAGAATTGTAATTCGCGACCATCGATAGTTTCGACATCGAGAACGTAAACAAAAACCGCTTGTGTTAGAATTTGACCTCGGTATTTTCCATCCCATCCATCGTTGGGGTTGTTAGGCTCCATTCGGCCGCTATTGAAGACAATATTGCCCCAACGGTCAAAGACCAGGAAGGATTTGATATTGGCTACGTTTTCTCCGGCAAATACGGCCAAGCGATCATTGACTCCGTCTTCGTTGGGGGAAAATGCAGTAGGAACAAACACATCGACACTAGGATCTACCAGCACATTCATAAGGTGAGTGGCCCTACATCCTGTAATGTCGATTACAGTCAATTCATACTGCGTAGAGTTTTGTGCACTTACCCAGGGATTCAGGCAATCTGTACAAGATAGCCCGCTAGCAGGCAACCAGAAAATGGAATCAACTTCCGATGGCCTGAGGTTTGTTGTGAAATTGACAGCAATGCTATCACCCTGGATATACTGTACTTGCTCTGGCCCGGCAATCAAGACCCCTGCGGGGTTTGCGCAGAAGCAGTCGGGTAGTGGGAAATCAGTTTCAGCCACACAAGACTCATCGGTTATAAGTTGGGCGCGTGCCTGGGACCCTGCCGGGATGTTGCGGATCAAATACCGATCTCCGCCAAGGGCTTCCAGCTGGAAAGGCGCGGTAGAAACATTCAGGTCTCTGGTGTCGCCTTCCAGGGTGAAATTGACGTTGTAAGTTGCATCATTGATGTTGCAATCGATACCCAAAAACTGTATGCTTGCTTCAATAGATACGATTTCGACATCGATAGAAATGGGATCGGCACACAGTCCAGCATCAGGAGTAAAGGAATACATGCCTGAGGTTTGCGCGTCGACTACGCTTGGTGACCAGCTTCCTGCCACACCATTTTGGCTGACTGAAGGAAGTGGGTCGGTAGGTTCGTCCTCGCAGTAGGTCAGATTGAGATCGAATGTTGGAATTTGCGGTTGTGGGGCGGTCAGGGTGAGGCTGGTTGTTGCTACGCAGCCCACAGAGTCTGTTACGATTACATTGTAAATGCCTCCACCTAAAGCATTTGAATTTGACTGTCCATCGAGTGCATCCACATTCCAGTCTATGGTCTCGATTCCAAAACTGCTGCTGGAAATCAGGTTTAGGGTGCCATTGTCTGTATCACTGCAACTTGGGTCTTGCCCGCTCAGGTCAACCGAAATATCGCAAGGGATATCGGCAATGTTGCCGCTACATACAATGGTGCAGCCATTTTGATCTTCAATGGTGATATCGTAGTCGCCGGCGGGCAGGTCGTTGATGTCAAATTGTGGATCTGGGCTAGACATGCTGCCACTAACCGGACCCGACCAGGTAATGGTATAAGGACCTACGCCGCCCGAATAATCGGTTCGGATGATGCCATCTGAATTGTTGGGCGTGGCTGTTTGTGCAACCTGGCACTGTAGCTGTAGTGCTGCCGGTTCGGTAATAGTGATACTACCTGCGGAAGTACAATTGAATTGATCGATTACGGTAACCTCGTACTCTTCGGCAGGGATGCCAATCAGGTTTTGCTGACCGTCAAATGCAGGATCGTCCCAGTTGATGGTATAGCCACCGCTGCCTTGAATATTCAGAGAGATGGCTGCTGTAGATTCTCCTTCGCAGCTTACCTCGGCAGTCTGCACGAGGTCTAGCTGCGGCAGTGGGTTGATCGTTGCATTTAGTGTGATCGGCGATACACACTGGGCGAGTGGATCTGGGGTAAATACATAGGTGCCTGAAGTCTGATTGTCGATAAACGCCGGGCTCCAGCTGCCATCCAGACCGTTGTCGCTGGTGTTGGGAAGAGCGTCGGTGGTTTCATCAGCACAATAGGTATCTTCTATAGTAAATACGGGTATTAAGCTGGGATTGATGGTCACATCGACGGAGGTAGCTACACCACACTGCCCGTCGTCGGGCGTGAAGGTATACATGTCCGATGCTTGATTGTCAATAATAGCTGGACTCCAGGTACCTGATAGGCCATTATCGCTATTGGTAGGTAATAGGTCGGTGGTTTCACCCTGGCAATATTCATCGTCGAGGACGAAACTCGGAGTTTGAGTGGGGTTGATCGTTACATCTAGAGCGAAGGGAATAGCACACTGCCCTGCATCGGGCGTGAAGGTGTACAAATCCGATGTCTGGTTGTCGATAATGGCTGGACTCCAATTGCCAGTAAGTCCGTTATTGCTGGTGGTAATCAGTGCCGCTGTAGCATCGTCTTGGCAGTAAGTGTCCTGTAGGGTGAAGTCTGGAGTTTGTGTAGGGTTGATGGTCACGTCCAGCTCGAATTCAAGGCCACATTGCCCATCATCTGGTGTAAATGTATAGGTGGCCGAAGTTTGATTGTCGATATTAGCCGGACTCCAATTGCCGCTGAGGCCATTATCGCTATTGGTTGGTAATGCTACGGTGGCTTCATCTTGGCAATAGTCATCCTGAAGGGTGAAATCTGGTGTTACACTCGGATTTATGGTTACGTCTAGGTCAAAAGCATTTGCGCACAATCCGGCATCTGGCGTGAAGGTGTAGGTGTCAGAAGCCTGATTGTCGATGTTAGTCGGGCTCCAGCTACCATTGATACCGTTGTCACTACTGCCTGGTAAATTGACAGTCATATCCCCTTGACAATATTCGTCTGTTATTGCGAAGCTCGGGTCGTCGGGTATATCTATGGTTACATCGAGGCTGAATCCGTTGGCACACTGCCCTGCATCTGGGGTAAAGGTATAGGTACCAGATGCTTGGTTGTCTACCAATGCCGGACTCCAACTACCATTTATGGCATTGTCAGATACGGTAGGTAGTGCATCTGTTGTTGCATCCTGGCAGTAGCTATCCGTCAGGTTAAACGTAGCTGTTGTTGGTGCGCTGATGTCGACATCGAAGGAGAAACTTTGCGCACACTGCCCGGCATCCGGAGTAAAGGTATAGGTGCCAGAGGTCTGGTTATCGACTACGGCTGGGCTCCAGCTACCTATGATGCCATTGTCACTAGTCGTTGGGAGGGCATCTGTCGTTGCATTTTCGCAGTATCCTGTTTGCAAGGTGAAGGCCGATGCTTCTGGCGCATTGATGGTAACATCGAAGCTAAATCCAACTGCACACTGGCCTGCATCTGGGGTGAAGGTATAGGTGCCGGAAGTCTGATTGTCGATCACAGTCGGGCTCCAGCTGCCGGTCAACCCATTGTCGCTGGTTGTTGGTAATGCAGCAGGCACATCGTCTTGGCAGTAGGTATCTGTTAGGGTGAATCCGGGTATTTGCGTGGGGTTGATGGTCACGTTTAGGACGAATGGATCAGCACAGAAACTTGGATCAGGTGTGAAGGTATATGTGCCAGAGGTCTGATTGTC
>JBCDFE010000270.1:0-6061 GCA_039178745.1 Bacteroidota bacterium
CCAGCAGTAGGCTGGATAGAACAAAATACTTCATTGAGTGAGTGTTTTTGTAGAAGTAAAAGAATATGGTAAATCATTGAAATGGAAGGTTAGTACAAATGCATGTCTAACCCTCCTTTCTCTTTTTCTATTTGAGGAAACGTTTACTTGGAACCTTCGTATTCTCCTTCTACTGAGCCGGAAAATGTTATGGTAAGTTCATCTCCAACCAAGGTGCCGCTTGCAGAAAAGGTTTCGCCTTCCCACATTATGCCTGATGCTGAAAAAGCAGTAGCAGACGACATGGTCGCATTGAAACTCATTTGTTCCCAATCGTTGACATCAGAAACAGTCACGATGCGGATTTCTCCGTTGTTGACCCTCGTTATAGTTGCAGGTGTTATTGCACCTAGGATGCCAATTGACCCCTCCACTGAGATGATACCTGCGTAATTGCCAACAATCTGAGTAGTCAGGTCCATTGCGGGTTCTGGACTACCGCCATCGTCGTCATTGCCGCAAGAAAATACAAGAGAGACCAGCAATAGGCTGGATAAAAGAAAAGACTTCATTTGAATATGAGTTTTGTGTTAAAGAATAGTTGCTTGCTCGATATTGAGCAGGGCTTAGGGTTTTTGATCTTATAGTAACTTCAATCGGTGAAATTAAATTAAGAACATGCCAGCATTCAGATCATAAAAAACCGTGCTGAATGGCGTGCCCTGATGTACTGGCTCTCTATGCAGTTCCCGGTTCACGTATCACCGCAAAGAGTTGAATGCTAGTATCATATACACCAGATTTAGAACCAATGAAATATTGGTCAAATCATTGATGTAGCTTGTATTTGTGGATATGCCTCTATCCGAGTTGGTTAGCTTAACTTTTAAACCCGAGTACCCGTGTAACTGAATGAAAAATCATCTGCGTCGGTCAGTGTAATGGTAAGATTGGAACCGCTCAATGCGCCTGATCCCATTGTCATGACCCCACTGGCGTCAAAAGCCGGTACAGTAAATGCTGTTGCCGAGGTCATGGTGGCGTTGAAAGTCTCAGTATCACCATCAAAAGTTAGAGCAATCATGATCATATCATCCGATACCCTTTGGACCTGAGCAGTAACATCTGTTAAAGTTGTGGATTCGCCATCATCATCTGTTTCAACAAAAGTGCCCGTGTAAGAACCTACTATTTGAGTAGTGAGATCCGTATCGGGACCTGGACCGTCATCGTCGCTAATGCAAGAGAATACGAGGCAAACTAGTAGTAGGCTGGATAAGAAAAAGGACTTCATATGAGTGCGTGTTTTTCTGAAAATGAAGAATAAAGACTCTTAATAGAGGTCTTGCAGCTTGTACAAATGTAAAGCGTTTTTTGTTAATGGCTTACTAAGAGATATTAACCCATTCTTAAAGTAATGTGGGCAAGCTCTTAGTTTCACTGTCTTTGCCCCATGTACTGTCTGATTTCATTGTCTTCTTCTGAAGTCAGGGTCAGGATCAGACTTTCGGCCGGAAATGTAAACCTATTGATAAACCCAAAGCCAGTGAAAGACTCGCCCGCAATGGATATGGGCTCCAATGTATACTGTGTGCCATCCGTAGGTACATCAGTTACGATAGTG
Source organism: Bacteroidota bacterium (assembly GCA_039178745.1). Lineage (GTDB taxonomy): Bacteria > Bacteroidota > Bacteroidia > Chitinophagales > Saprospiraceae > Neolewinella. Next base: position 1,604 of record JBCDFE010000270.1, read on the forward strand.
GCGCGTAGTTCAATAGCTTCCTGTGCTATCGGTTCATTTAGTATTTCTATAGCGATCTCCTTATTCGATCTTTTGATGACGCGTGCTCCAACGCCTTCAAAAACCTCCGGTTCTTCACCAGGGGCTGATCTTAATGTATATTCACCGAGGTAGTTTCCAGGGAAAAATAAGATGGTCAGGTCGTTAGTGATGAGCTGTGCCTCTCCATCAGAGCTCATGAGTTCTATAGTCAAGATGCCATCCTGGAAGCGGCCACTACCAGAGTAAGACACAGAGCTACTGCTTGAAAAAGAAGGAATGGTAAACTCTGTTTGGCTCGTCATAGTGGCATTGAAAACGGTATTTTCTATTGAACTTGTCACTAAGAATATCTCTATTTCTGAATTCGAAATTTTTGAGATGACTGAGCTGGAGATGATCTCGCTCAAAAACTCAAGCGAGTCAGATAAGATTAGCATATCCTCGTACGTGCCGAGTATTTCTGTGGTAAGATCTCGGTCTGTTGGTGTACGACTTCTATCATCATCGTTGCCACAACCGAATGATGAGCAAATGGTAAACGGCATGAGCAAAAAGAGATACATACCGCTGAGTTGGAGATGCTTTTTCAAGACTATTGTTTTGTTCAAACATATAAAATATTCTTGTCTTCAAACGGATACTGCTTTACCGGATGTTGGGTATCGTGATAGTATATATCTTGCTGTCGATGATTGAGATTCCGGCCTATAAAAAATGGTTGTCCTACTTGTGGGAGCAGCCGTTAGAGACGACTAGTAGCGGCTATAATCCACAGCTTACGGTGAGCTTGGTTAGGGGGCGGGTTCAGCTAACGGCTCAGAATGCTATTTATAGCTTCGGCGACTACTACCTCAATTTCAGGAAAGCGTTTCAAGCCATCGATCTAGATAAACTGCCACCAGATGCAGATGTGCTGGTGTTGGGGCTAGGACTAGGGAGTATCCCGGAGCTGCTGGAGGCACTCCACCTGCGGAAGTACAAATATGTAGCTATTGAAATAGATCCGGTCATCGTTCAGCTAGCTCAAGACTATAGCTTGCATCGCTTGAAATCTAGTATAGAAATTGTCAATACGGATGCCCAAATCTTTCTGGAGGTAGACCAGCGAAAGTTTGACCTAATCTGTATGGATGTTTTTCAGGATGCGATCATCCCTAACCATCTGAGTACCATTGAATTTTTAGAACAGATCAGTCAGCGGTTGAGGCCCGATGGTATTTTGATCTATAACTGTCTGGCCAATACGGATGCCAAGAAGCGATCGAGCCAGGCCTTTTTTGACGATAGCTTTTGCCAGGTATTTCCAAGCGCTTCTATTATAGATACGGGAGGGAACTATATGTTGGTGAGCGATCAGAAATTTGTAGATTGAGCATCGTATGGATGTTACCTTTTGCTAAAACCTGAATTCTCCAATCGATGAATACCGCCCGCGCTTGCCTCGAATGCGAAACAGAACTCAGTGGAAGAACTGACAAAAAGTTCTGTTCCGATGTGTGTCGCTCTGCTTATCACAATCGAATAAATGCGGAGAATACGGCTTTCATACGCTCTGTAAATAAGATTCTTCGCGACAATCGCAACATCCTGGCCAAGCTCAATCCTTCGGGCAAGGGTAGGGTTAGGCGCGAGCGTATACTCGATCACGGTTTCAAGTTTCGCTATTTTACCAATCAGTATACGACGCGAGGCGGCAAGCTGTATCACTTTTGTTACGATCAAGGCTACCTGGTAGAAGATGGCGAATGGGTAACGCTGGTGGTCAGGCAGGAATATGTAGAATAAAAACAATCTTATGCTTCCAAAAAACGACCACATACTGGTTGGTGTCCTTGCGGGTGTCCTCATCCCTTTTGTGGGTTATGCGATCCTTATTCAGCTTGGTGATTGGCTAAGTGGTGCTTATGAGCGGTCGGTTATCTTTACGCCGCGTACACTAGCTCTCGTAGGCATTTGCAGTAATGTATTGGTGGTGAGCTTTTTTCGGCAGCGCTACTTCAACAAAGCGATTAAGGGTGTTTTTGTGGTGACTATGGTGCTAGCGGTGGTTTGGTTTTACGTGTATGGCCTGGCTTTGTTTGGGGAGTAAGCTGTATTGGAATGTTCCAATATTCCAGTAAGTACTAAAATAAAGAAGAGCCAACTGAACAAAGTCAATCGGCTCTTCCGTGGTTCCTGACGAATGTTGAACTGGGTGTTCTCATTCGCGCATTTAAACTTAGGGGAGTTTGTCGGAACCCTATGATTTCGCAAACAATTCATGAGATTGATGCTCCCGAGTGGGAAAAGTGTAATAGTTGCTACAAATTCGGTCGTTTGATTTATGTGATGATACAAAGGTAAACTTATCGCGCAGCTACCCAAATATTTTTACAGCATGTTGTACTTGCGCTTAGGGAGCGGTGTGTTTGAGTGAGTAAACGGGGCTTGGGCTGTCTGAAAAGGCTGTCGGTTTGGCACATTTTTATTTGTTAAGGTCCTTTTTGACGGTAAAGTATAAGCGTCTATCTCTCAAGATCAAATCTGCCGTTCTGGTTTTTCAGTGCATTAAGCGCCTCTTCGTTGGTCAGCTGATGGCCACTGGGCACTAAACTGACATATCCTGCTTCTAGTGCAGCTACATCTGTATCTGGTCTTTGGTCTTCATTGACAAATTTGCCCGTGAGCCAGTAATAGGTGCGCCCGCGCGGGTCTTGGTTGGTTGCGTATTCTTCGGTCCAGCGCGCTTCGGCTTGTCGGCAAACCTTTACGCCTTTCAATTCGTGAAGAGGGAGCTTGGGGATGTTCACATTGTATAGGTGACCAGCGGGCATACCGCGCTCTAGCACGTCGGTAATGATTTGGCGGGCAACCACCTTGGCTGCGGTAAAATCGGCATCTGCCCTGTAATCGAGCAGGCTGAAACCAATGCTGGGTATACTCTCAATACTCGCCTCCATGGCCGCAGATAAAGTGCCGCTATACAGGATATTGATGGAGGCATTGGAGCCGTGATTGATACCCGATATACAAAGGTCGGGGGTTCTGCCCTTCATCAAAATGGATTTGGCCAGTTTGACACAGTCCACAGGTGTGCCACTACACTCGTAGGCCTCGTAATCGGGGAAAGCCTCAGACTCTTTCACGAAAAGTGGCTGTTCGATGGTGAGCGCGTGGCCCTGGGCAGATTGGGGAGAATCGGGTGCTACGATGATTATATCTCCTATGGGGGCGGCTGCTTCGACCAAAGCAGCAATTCCCCTGGCGGTGATACCGTCGTCGTTGGTTACGAGAATTAATGGGCGCATAGACATGTCAGGTGATTGTTGATTTTGAAAAATTCAGATTCTATAAGAAAACCACACTAGGGAATCCTTGTTGCTGTTTTGTGGATAATAACTTCGCTACCAAAACGACTACGCCATCCTTATTTGGCAAAAAGGGCGTGCTTATTGTAAATCTAGGTACACCAGATGAGCCTTCTCGCGGGGCTGTATACCGATATTTGCGTCAGTTTCTGACCGATGGTCGTGTGCTGGATGTTCCTTGGTTGCCCAGGCAGATATTGGTACAAGGCATTATAGCTCCGCTGCGGTCTGGCCAATCGGCAAAGGCATATAAGGAACTCTGGACTGAAGAGGGTAGCCCGCTCAAGTTTTATGGAGAGCGCATTGCCAAAGGGGTACAAGATCGATTGGGCGAAGATTTTATCGTGAAGCTTGCTATGCGCTACCAAAGCCCGAGCATAGAATCTGCCCTTAAAGAATTTCGCAAAGAAGAAGTTGCCGAGATCATCGTCTTCCCCATGTTTCCCCAATATGCTGGCGCGACAACGGGTAGTGTGCATCAAGAGGTCATGCGTATCGTCGGTAAGTGGCCGAACATACCCAACCTAAAGCTGATCAATTGCTACTACGACGACCCAGCCATGATTGAGTTGTATGCCCGCAATGGCCGGTCCTTCGATTTGGATAGCTACGATCACATCTTTTTTAGCTACCACGGCCTCCCAACCAGCCAGCTGAAAAAAGCCGATGACGGCAACCACTGTCAGAAGGTAGACAATTGTTGTTCTTACATAGGCCGTCACAATCAGTTTTGCTATGGTGCTCAGTGCCATGCGACCAGTCGGGCTATTGCCTCGAATCTTGGCTTGAGAGAAGATCAGTATACCACTACTTTTCAAAGCCGGTTGGGGCCAGTTCCGTGGCTCAAGCCCTATACCATAGACGAGCTGAAGAGTCGAGCTAAATCCGGTGCTAAACGCATACTCTGCTTCAGTCCGGCTTTTGTGGCCGACTGCCTGGAAACCATCATAGAAATCGGGGAGGAGTATCAAGAGGAATTCGAAGAGTTGGGCGGTGAACGCATAGACCTAGTACCTAGCCTCAATGACGATCCGGCCTGGATGGACATCATCACCAACTTGGTTAAAACTCAGGCGTGCGTACCTCAGCC
>JBCDFE010000271.1:0-6060 GCA_039178745.1 Bacteroidota bacterium
TCATAGGCGTAAAAGTCACCTTTGGCTTCCAGAGCTTCGAGTTCAGGCCAGCGATCTGCGGCAAGTTGTAAATACTCTTCTTTGGTCATCGACTTTTAGCCTAAATTTAGGGCAGGAGCGCGAAAGCGTGAAATGCACCCTTGCCCAGACATAGTATAGTAATAATACGATACGAGACTGGTATCGGCAAATGGCACTAAAAAATCGGAAAATCTATCAGATCGCAATATCTACCTGAAGATTGGACACACAAACAATTACGAAAATTAAAAATATATTACTACTTATCCTCTTTTTTGTAAAAACAAATATTTAAACATATTTTTGATAAATGTGAATACCAATAAGCAATTCTGATATTTTAAATTGCTGCACAAGAGGAGAGGCTTTACGTTTCATAGTGCTAAGAGGGTTCGATAGCGTACCAGTATATTGATTCTTATTAATTGCAGAACGAAAGTTCTGAAAAAACCCTCGTTATGCCTATTGGTACTACTTACTTGGCAGGTTCCGCTGATACCGTCCAAAACTATGCCGACACTTATGTAAGCTTTACTACAAAGCTCATAACAGATACATTTGAGGCACTCCTTCAAGCGCATCATTCGCAGATACAAGCCTATGCAGAATTGGTTGGAACGCTATCAAAAGGATTGACTGCTTACATCAACGAGACGAAGAACGAGGTATCGCCGGTGGAAATCCTGCAATTTTTATCCTCATTACCATTAGAGCAAGCAGGCCTGTTAGAACCAGGCCAATACATAGAGTATTCTAATCCTGATGATAATAGCAATGAACCCCAGCTGGTTCTTATGAAAGATTCTGAAGGCCCTGAAGAATCTGCTACGGAGGTTGATGACGGTTTACAGAAGTTAGTAAAGAAAATCTTCTCTCCCGTAGATACAGCTGGAAATCTAATTAAAAGTTTAGTAAATGGTGTAAAGAACATTTTTAGCGAACCAGTTCGTACAAACCAAATTCCTGTCGAAGAGTACAACACATACACGGAGTTAGTTAAAGGCTACGAATCTGGTGGCACGCCACCTGCTTCGCCTCAGACTTTATTTTTGGAACTGATTAAACAGACCATAAGCTACAATAAGTACGGCCTACTGGAAAATATGGTAGAGACAGGTCTTATGCGACTTGTAGTAGATAAAGGCCTGATTACAACTGAGTTCGTTATGCAAATGAGTGAAAGTCACTCAAACTCTGATCAATACAAATACAAAAACAGGATAAAGACCAATGAGAAAGACAGATCAGTAAATGTATCGAGATTTGGTATTGCTAAAATATTTGGCCGCAGAAATCGAGAAGTATCCAGGCGAAAGCAAAAAACACTTACTGTAACTACCAGCAATCGTTCTCAGAGTAATAATACCTCAGGCTTTGCACAAATGAAAGCCAGAGTTGAAATACATTTTAGTACTGACTATAAGCCATTAAATACGCAAGACTAGAATCTTATGCCTTCAAGCACCTCCGCAGAGCTTTCTGATCTAGTATACGATATCCTTAACAACACAGTCGATGCTATTCTGAAGGCCAGACTCGACCAAGAGAGAAAATACTTCGAACTAATCGAGGACACTCTATTATCTTTAGAAGAATTTTCAGAAAAATATGATTTGAGAAATGAAATTATCGAGAATTTAGAAAACACGAATGCAGAGTCATCTGAAATCGATGGCCTTATTAAAGATATCTTCGAAGAAAGAAAGCAAGTTGTTTCTGATTTATTGGAAAGTGGCCCTCCGAAATTAAGAGTCCAGAATGGAAATATAAAAATCAGGGTTGCATTCTCGCGAGAAGAGATTGATCCAATTCAACAGGCAAAAATAGATGCTAAAAATGCTAATACTGCTGCATTAAAGAGCATGAGAGCAACTAAAATGGGCAAACAGGAATCTACATTGCTTACTTCCAATGACCTAAGAAATAAAAATCTTTCTATTGCAAGCCAGGCTGCGAAATTTAAAATAGAAAATTTAGTGGATAGAAGGGTCGTTAATAAAGATCAAACCCGGAAGATTCAAGTCAGACTCCCCGATCCAAGTAAACCTAACGAACAGCAGTCCAACCTATTTGGTGAGATAAACATCAATTTTTCTATAGACTAGCTTTTCATAAAGAAGTAATCTAAACTGTATAAATTGGCCGAGAAGAGAAATTCCGTTAAACGATCGAACTAAATTTCGTTTAGAGTAACCACCCCACCTGCGGAAGTCCAAACAAAATTCCCCACCTTAGCATCATGGACCTCACCACCCTCAACTCCAAGACCTACCGCATCGAGAAAAACAAGCGCCAACTCGCGGAGATTCGCTTTCCCAGTGTATGGTCTCGGCGTGCAGAAGGGGAGGTACCTAGTGGGGAGATACAAATACTGAGCGATAGCACGTGGGGCAGCAAATACCACTACCTGCTGAATGAAGTGGATAGGGGACATTTCAGAATCGATATATGGTCAGGTAAGACGCTGATCGAAGTGATCTGGGATGAGGACCAAAAACCAATTACTTACCGACTGAAGAGTAAGTGGACAGGCAGCAAATTCATCTTATTGGACGATGAGGAGCAAGAAATTTTAATCATCAGAGCAAAGATGAGTTGGCGAAGGTTATGCTATGTATTCGATCTGGAATGGAAGCACCGCTTCGAAGACGAAGATCAAGCAGCAGAGCTGGCGGTATATGCGCTGCATGCTGCCAGAGTTAAATTGGCCATGCAATCGGGATAATTTGCAATAGAATACCCACTGCTCAATCAAACAAGCCCAGCTGCCGACTTTGCGGCTTAGCCCAGCCCTTCACTGTCCTTCCACCGTATTTGTAGCTCTGCTTTCTCTCGTGCGCTATGAGTTCTTCCAGCTTATCTTCCGGTACGAAATCAGCCTCGGCGCGTTGGGCTAGTTTCGTTAGACTACTTATAGCCTTTTGCTTATCGGTATGCCCCATCTTCGCTCGATCTACGGCTTGGCGGAGCGTAGAGATCGTCTCGTCATATACCTTAGTCGGTACGGGAAAGACGCGACCATTTTTACTGCCGTGTGCAAAAGCGTAACGGGCCGGGTCGCTAAATCGGCTAGGGGTGCCATGTAGTACCTCACTAACCAAAGTAAGAGATTGCAAGGTCCGCGGGCCAAGTCCTTTGAGCAGTAGTAATTCCTCAAAATTCGTCGTCTGACTTTCTTGTGCCAGCCAAAGTACACTACCCAAACGCTTCAGATCAATATCACTACTTTTCACCCCGCAGTAATCCGGCAACGTCATTTTGGGAATCTCTCGAAGAATGCGGTCGGGCTTTTCGGCTGCTATATCTAGTATACCCGACCGTGTCGGATCAGCAGCGCGAGCAGTCAGGTTGAGCAGCTCTCCCTGATGTACTCCTGCAATACCTGCGTGTGGTTCTTCGACAAAGGACTGTATGGTATCGGAATGCCAATGATAGCGGCGGGCACCCTTAGTTTCTGGCCGCATGCCTTGTTGCACAACTGTCCAATCTCCAGCCTGGCTCACCAGGAAGCTGTGGATATAGATATTAAAGCCATCTTGAATAGCCGTATTGTCGACTTTAGCACTCAGTCGGCTGTGACGAGCCAGCAGATTACCATCCAGGCCAGTGAGCTCTCCAACTCGCATTAGCTCTCTGGGCGTCCGCATTGATTCTTTCCCCTTCCCGCCACAGACGAATAGACCCAGCTCTTTAGCATGCGGATTTACCGCCGTCTTCAATGCTCTAAGCACCGCTGTGGTCACACCAGAAGAGTTCCAATCCATCCCGATTACCGCACCGAAACTCTGAAACCAAAACGGATTGGCCATACGTGCTAAAAGCTCCTTATGACCATACTCCTGTAGGATCGACTCAACCATAACCAAGCTTAATTTGGTCATGCGATCAAAGAGCCAGGTGGGTATACCACCTCCCATCAAACTTAGATCGGCCGAGCCAGAATGGGGCATTGAATGGATTTATATCTACTAAATAGACATTATGTGGAAATGGTTTCTGTAGCGAATAGCGTAGCATTTTATCGAGAGCAAGGCAATCCAGGACAATTAATTTTCAAACAAATTTGTTTTAAAAAAACATTTTGTATAAATTTGCAATCCACACTCAGAAAAGTCAAACCTCAATAGCAGGAGACTATTTCTTTTTCCTCAAACGGTTGCAAATAAAATGAATGCTGTATTTACCCAAATCCTTGCCTTCGTCGGCAAGCACTGGTTGCGTATTGGTTTAGTCGTAATGACTATATTTTTGCTCACGCGTAAGCAAATCGATCTGAGTGTCCAACTTGGCACACCCACCAGTCCACAGTTATACCACGCATCGCCAGCTCCAATGCCCGATGTGGGTAGCCAGAATACTCCAGTTCCTATTGATGAAAACTACAGCTCATCGAGTGGTGAAAGCACCAGAGCCCAACAACTCAATGTGATAGGAGGCTCCGGATCTGAATCCAATACACACGCTGCGCTACAAGTTTTGAGACGAATAGAGGAGCATCAGATCCAGGCTTTTCTCAATCGTTTTCACCCTGTAGCACAAACGGAGCAAGAACGCTATGGCATACCAGCAAGTATAACCTTAGCAAACGGCTTACTGCATAGCCAAGGCGGTATGCGGCCAGCTTTAAATGAGAATTTCAACTTCTTTGGTTTGCCTTGCACACCAGACTGGAGAGGGCAAACTCATCAAAGTGGGCAGATCTGCCTGCGTGCTTACCCCAATGCCTGGACCAGCTTCCGAGACCACAGTTTGTTCGTTACCACCGGCCGGTTCACCCAGTTAACCAACCTATCGGGTAGCGATTACAGAGCCTGGGCTGCAGGTATAGAGCAACTCGGCTATCCGCACACGAATAATTGGGGTCAACAACTATTGGAAGTGATAGAAGAATATGGATTGAGCCGATATGATCGCTGAGTTTGATGGCCTATACTTGCTACTACAGTATAAACATTACACGCGTCTTCTTAAATTTTCAAAAACAGATGATTCACCTACAAAACCTCAGCTAGCATCTATTCGTTTCTGCTGTCATGCAAGGAGCACCAGCTATCATAAGTCTCTACCATCCGGAGCAAGGATATGGTTACGTCCAACTAAAAGATACTCATGAAACCTTCCGGTTCAGGTTTAAAGATTGGTTGGGAATGGGACTTCCGCAGGTCGGTCAGTTGGTCGAGTTCCGATTGCAAGTTGGCAAACAAGGGTATTTGGCCGTAGAGGTGAAGCCGATGGATATTGCCTAATCGAGCCTGGTGAAGTTTGTTCGCATATTCGCGAAAATGCGAACAAACCTCAAGCTCACTTGCGATCTTGCCTATTCTTACTCCCTTGCCACCTCAGCACGAGCAATGCTGCCAGCAATAATACGATCAGGCCCACAAGCCAACCGTTTTCTGCTAGTAGATCTGTAGGTTCTCCCATAGTAGTTTGCTTTTTATCAAAAATACTAGACTTTCGGCTATGCTCGAAAAAACCGACCTGCGGAAATCCAAAATAATGAACCCTATTGCCTGATTCGTTGTCAGGTTAATTGTTCTGATTTGTAGGATTACACCGCCGCTACTTACCGCTAAATTATGACTAAAACTGCCAGCCAGGAAGATTGGATTGCCGTAACCGGAGCCGCCGAACACAATCTAAAAGACATCGACGTGGAGCTGCCACGCAACCAACTTGTCGTGGTTACAGGCCTGAGTGGCAGTGGCAAGTCCAGTCTGGCATTCGACACCATTTATGCCGAAGGGCAGCGTCGCTACATGGAGACTTTCAGCAGCTATGCGAGGCAGTTTATGGGCAATATGGAACGCCCTGAAGTAGAGCGAATCACCGGCTTGAGCCCCGTCATATCCATCGAACAGAAAACCACCAATAGGTCACCGAGATCGACTGTAGGCACCGTGACGGAGATCTACGATTTTTTGCGTCTGCTATACGCCCGAGCAGGTACTGCCTATAGCCACATTAGCGGTAAGCCCATGATCCGCTACACCGAGGAGCAGATGCTAGACCAGATACAGGAGACCTATAGCGGCAAGA
>JBCDFE010000272.1:0-6003 GCA_039178745.1 Bacteroidota bacterium
CTCATAGGCGTAAAAGTCACCTTTGGCTTCCAGAGCTTCGAGTTCAGGCCAGCGATCTGCGGCAAGTTGTAAATACTCTTCTTTGGTCATCGACTTTTAGCCTAAATTTAGGGCAGGAGCGCGAAAGCGTGAAATGCACCCCATACTATCTAACTCTTCATCTGTCTTCTGCTTAGCGATTTTCCTGACTTGCTCCGGTAATAACTACAGTTTTCATACCAATTGCGTTATATCCTCAATTAAAACACACCATTCCTATTAGCTGCCTTCGCCGGATCTCCCACTTCCTGAACAGCATCCCAATGTTCAGCTAGCATTCCATTTTCGTCCATTCTGTAAATATCAACTCCAGCTAAGCCTAAGTCATCCTCGTCGTTGTTTGTGAAGTTGAGAAAATTGACAAATGCCCACACTTGATCGCCAGCTGCAATCACCTTGTGAACTACGACTCTACTCCTAGAGTTAACTGCCTGCACCTGCTCGAAAAATTTCCCAATGGCCATATTACCATCTGGAATCATGGGGTTGTGCTGAATGTAATCTGAGCGAATATACTTCTGTACGGCCTCCATTGGGTTTTTATCATTTATCATCTCCTCATACAAAGCGATAACCGTTTCTGCATTTTTCCTACTTGTTTCGTCAGCAGCAATAATTTGAATGGACATAGTGACTATGATTTAGAAGAGTCATACGTGTATGAGCTCATTTGATTCGGCTGGCTAAAGTAGTAGACGGACAAATCAAACCCATTAAGGTAGATTAAGAAATGCCTTGATTTGCTTCTCCGATGCATTCCGAGTGCCAACCATTATAAGCTAAAATTTTTGATTGGGAGTCATATGCACTTCATATGATCTACCAAAAGATAAGCCGTCAAGAAATTATTCCTTAGGCCCTAAATCTCTCCCTTTTGGATGATTAGCTTTGATGTTCATGGCCGCTTTACTGACTGTTTCCGCAATTCGCTTGTTGCGCGTGGAGTCCTTCTTGGCATTTTTTATCCATTCGAGAATACCGCGCTTTGAAGAATTGGGAAAACGCTCATAATAGTATTTTGCCCGCTCATTAAGGCCAAAGGCACTTTCCAGATCTGGTGGCAATATCAGTTGCTCGACATCATTCAAAAAATCCCAGGCTCCGTTTTCTTTGGCTGTTTTTACCATGGCCATTCCAGACTCATGCATTCTTCCTGTTCGGAGTAGCCTTTCTACGCGATCTTTATTCACTTTAGACCAATTGCTTTTAGGATTTCTCGGAGAAATGCGGATCATGGTCTGCTGTTCATTCAATTTTCTAGGTAAGCTATCGACCCAGCCAAAGCAGATGAGCTCGTCTACCATATCATCATATCCGAAATATAGCTTTCCAGAATCTTTTTTCCACTTTACCAACCATACACTTTCCGAACTTGTGTGATTCGACGCCAGCCAATTTCGGAGCTCGATGGTTGATTCTATAAAGACTTTTGACATTGAACTCATCTGAACTTTTGTAATCCGTCTGCGCACAAAGCTAAGTAGATCCGGGAAGTAGCGAACCTCCTCCGATACGTACCAAGCGCCCCCAGGAAAAGTGCTTGGGCTCATCGGATGTAGAGCGGATCAGAAAATCTCCGAATTAAGAGAAAAGTAGGTAGCCCGATTTTAGAGGGCTTTCACTTTGTCCTGGCCCGCGGAAGTCCAATTTCAACCCGAAATTTTGACGATGTTCTTCGGCCACGGATCGTCAAATTCGTGACCAGCTTTCCATAGCTCGATCTCACGATCTGTCAGAAAGCAGGATTTCAGGGCATCTGTAAAGCGATCTACGTGAGCTTCGTCTCCAATGACCGTTAAATCGCACTGACGATCGCCGAAACGACCGGGTTCTTCAGCCAGCATTTTCTTTAGTTGCTCTATTTCGAAATCCGTAATACCGTGATTTTCATCTTCGACTATGCCCGCTCGCCAGTACCCGATGAGCTCTAGATTGATGCTGCCTGCCGCTTGATTCCAGAGTAGGGAAAGCTTATCGCGGCTGGCTAGCCAAAAGAAGCCTTTGCTTCGGTAGATCCTTTGATCCAGGTGCTGGTGGCAAACATCCCAAAAACGCTGGGGATGGAATGGGCGATCGTCTTTTATGACCCGAGTCGCCAGATTGTATGGACTGTCGCCATCGTCTTCGGCTGCCAAGGCAGGTTTTAATTCCTCGACGAGCTGAGCTACCCGGTAATAATCGTATTCGTCCAATTCGAATAAAGAGTCGATGGATAGCCGCCCATAGCTGACCGCATGAACAGAGGCGAAGGGATTTATATCCTGAATGTAGGAAGCGATGTAGGGCAATTTATCTTCCTCGATCCGGTCTGTCTTAGTCAGAAAAAGATGACTACAAAACATGATCTGCTCAACGAGTAAGTTTACGGTTCCCCGCTTCTGTTGAACCAGATTCTGCTCCATTCTTGGAGCGAGATCAGCTCCATAGGTATAATCATGAGCCAGCATGAGGGTATCGACGAGGGCAAATAATCCGGCAAGTCTCAGTTTGGGCTGATCTTTAAAATACTCGACCAGAGGCATCGGGTGGCAGCTGCCGGAAGTTTCTATGATTATGAGCTCCGGATTTTGGATGGATAGGAATTTTTTGAGCGCCTGGTCCAGTTTCTCGATGCCCTTTTTGCTGCTCAATACGCAGGCGTGTATAGACTCCAGTATGTCGGTATTGTATTCTACGGCTTCGCTGATACCGATCAACTCCCCGTCTACATCCAGATCGCTCATATCATTGACGATGGCGCAAACGTGGATTTTCCGCTTCATGGACTGAGACAGCAGCTTCCTGAAAAGCGTGGTTTTTCCAGACCCCAAAAACCCATTGAGAATTACTACGGGAACCCTGGCTGGCGAGTCTTGTGATTGCTGCATGGAGGTGCTGATGAATGAATGGCGAATCGAAGATAAGGTTCTTCTGCTGATGTCGATACAATACTGAACCGAGAGCCAATCACAACAGCAATTGGCAGTTGCTATCTGGATCTATCGATCTCCTCCAATACCTCATTAGAAATCTCATTGCCCGCTTTGTCGATCATTACAAACCAAACGTTTGTGGTGCACTCTCTATTGAGGACATCCGAGTTTGATGTACAGTGCTGTATGGTTCCTTTTATTAGGAAGCCTTGCTCGGTTTCCTCCGCATTATAGCCATACTCGTTGTAAAAATCGCCGTAGGTATTTTGCCACATTTTATTGCCTGCTTTGTCGGTCTTGATGACAAACATATCGTAGTTGCCATTGCCATAGGAGCTGGTGGAACCGACAATCAGGTATCCATCTTCCACATCAATTATAGAGCTTGCCTTGTCGTAGCTGCTGCCACCGAACTGCTTATTCCATATCTCATTTCCGTTCGGAAAGTTGGCCGTGAGTAAAATATCTGAAGCATCACCATGCACAGATCCAATGGTCGTAACCTGAATAGATCCATTATCTGTGGGTATTTGTGGTTGAAAGACCAGATTGGTTACTTTTTTGAAGCGGTTGTTGGGAGCCCTGAAATTAAGCGTAGCCAGAATATCAGTAGGCCTGTCAAATGGATCTCTATGAACCTTTAGGATAAAATCAGATGCCCTTAGCTCATTTCTATTGACTAGCTCGATCTCTTTTTCCCAATCTGGCAAAGCAAATATCAGCTTATCCTCCTCGTTCATTTTAATCTCAAAACTCATATCGAGTTCGCTGCTGCGATATTCTCCAATCAAAGCGACTAAATCAGTAGGTGAAGCAGCTACAAACTCTGACTTTGTGTAGCTTACTATAGTGCCATCACGGTAAAACTCGATAACCTCATTATCGTAGAATCCAACTTTAATGTTGGTGTTAAAACCAACGGCAAAGAGTCTGTCGTCTTCCCGAACAATTTCGTAAGGATAGTTACTTTCATTTATCCAGATCAACTTATCTTCCTCTTCAACTATACGAATCAAAAATCCATCGGGAGAGATATACTGTCCCAAGATCTGTTTTGTGTCTGGCACGCTTACACTCTGGTCCATCCGGCTGTTGTACGCCATATTTTCTCCATCGGGCAAAAGCAAAGCTGCTATCTGATCGGCTACATCTCCACTCCAAATGCGGCCATTATTGCTCATGACGAAAACCGACAAGTTCTCCTCCGGAAATCGAGTGATATGAGAGTGGTACCCGAAGGTAGACCCGGAGTGGTGTGGTGCCTCCCTGCCCAGTCGGCCGTCTAATTCCAATCCAAAACCGTAGGTCTGTATTTCACTATTCGGAATAGGCTTCTGGCTTTCGATTAATAGGGTATTATTCTCGTTACTGGCTCGCTGTACGGCCTGCTCATAAATCAATTGGTCTTTTAGGGTAGTGAAAAGAAAACCATCGCCCTTAAATCTAGTCACCAGGGGCGTAGACAACCAAACGCCATCACCCCAGTCGGAATACGAGTCTGCCCGATTCGGGATGACTCCCATGTATCGCCTGAGAAAGGAAGTTTGATTCATGCCCATACCCGTGAAGAAGGCGTCTGAGTAGTCATTGAAATTCTCGCCAGTTACTGATTCTATGATTTTGGCCAGAATGGTGTAGTTCGAGTTGCTGTAACCATATTTTGATCCGGGCTCGAATGCCAGTTCCTCTTGCTTTTCCAGCAATTTGATGACGCCGCTATTCCTCATACCGACTTGTTGCCAATAAGGCTTATCCATCATCTCCAGAATGAACACATAATCCCTGATGCCACTGGTGTGGTTGATCAGGTGTCTGATCTTGATGTCCGATTCAATATGTGGATATAATGACGGCAAGTATTTCCTGATGTCGTCTTCCAGGTCCAGCTTTCCTTCCATAGATAACTCCAGAATCATCAGGGCTGTAAACTGCTTGGCCGTCGAAGCGATATTTGAGCGCGTATTTTCATCGAAGCTTATCCGGTGTTCGAGATTAGCGAGGCCCAGGTAATGCTCATAGACGATCTCACCATCCTTGACGATGCCTACGGCCATACCCGGTGAGTCATCGTCGGTGTAACTAGTGAGTAGTCCTGTAATGGCCTCACTGTCGATTTCCTCGCCCGATTGGGCGGTCATATATGGGACAGCAAAAATGAATAGGGCTAGGAATAGAGAAACTGTTCGGTTTATCATGACACTGGATTTTGGCGCAAAGTAGATTACAACCACAAGCCAAGCGTGCCAAATCATGATTTGGACCCTATTTCTTCCCTAGTGCGAGTTAGCTTGGCTTTAGCCCACGGGGCTAAAGCCAAGCTAACTCGGTAGTGAATGGTTTATCTCTTGAATAAAATCACCATCGACTGATCCGTCTTCAGATAGTACATCCCCGCTTCAAAACGAGACATATCTAACACCAGCCTGGTATCTGCATCGTAACTGTAGGCAGCCTGATTTGTCAAGTCTTGCACCAGGGTATTCGGGTGAATAAGATGAGCAGCTATGCCTCTTTTTATACTTGCTCAATAGCCTGATTCCACTAGATTCCTGATCACTCTACGTACTTTGTCACTCTAGAGACCAGAACTCACTAGTAACCGAATACTTCCAAGCATAAGGAAAAAACTAATGGATAATAAACCCATCAGTTCCCTAGCCACAACTACCGATTCGGATCATGCTTTGGTTAAAAGAATTGCGATGAAAGAAATTTTATGCCTCCTCTGCCTGATTGTTTCCATAGGCCTACAAGCACAAGTACGCTTTACCCAAATCGACCCGAATGCGGAAACGGTTACCCTAAAGAACTTCGGGGCCATGGAACAAAACGTCTCCGGCTACTGGCTATGTCTCGGACCAGGCATGTACAATAACGTAGGCAACTACACCAACATCACGGGCGACCTCAATCTTTCTCCAGACGAGGAAGTGACGCTGGATGTTACTTCAGGAAACCAGGGCGTAACCGCATTACCTGATGCCAACGGTGGTTTGGGCTTATTTCTGGACAATAGCGACTTCGGGTCGAATTCTGGCGATCAGGTTTTGGA
>JBCDFE010000273.1:0-5953 GCA_039178745.1 Bacteroidota bacterium
GACCAATCATGGCCGCCTTGATGTGTGCCGGCATATCGTCGGGACCTTCCAGGGTGTGTACCAGAAAAGGCAGACGCTCTGGAACTATATGGTTGAAAACAGACTCGAAGTCGACACGAACGTCAGGGTCCGCATTTTCATTAATAGTAAGGGCAGCAGAAGTATGCTTGATGAATAATTGGAAGATACCGACCTGCGGAAGTCCAAACCCTGCTGACCTTTCTGAGTTAGAAAGTAGCTCATCTAGGACCAAATCTGTGATCAAGTGATAGCCCCTCGAAAATGGCGGCAGCTCAAACTCGTGTTGCCAGCTGCTCATCGGCGTCTGCGGGTGCGGGCGCCGTTGCCGTAGTCTGGGCAGCGCAACTCGCCGAAGTAGTAGTTGAGGCCCACGCCGAGGAAGAAATAGCGATCGTTATTGGTGTCGTCGCCGCGTTGCTCACCTTCGCGATCTCTTGGCGGAAAGCCATCGTCGAATATGGTGCGGTCGTATAGCTCCAGGGCCAGCGGTCCGTTTTCTACCCGTATGCTTTCCAGGTCCGAGCGATCGGGATAGAGCGTGCTCACATCGTCCAGATAGTCGGTTGCTGCATTGCGAAAGCCTGCGTGCATATCTACACTCCATCGGTAGCTCAGGTCGAACTTAAAGCCGATACCATAAGCCAGGGCTGTGCTGAGTATGTAGTATTCCTCGCCGCGAAGCTGCCCTTCTGTTCCCAGGCTGCGCAGTTCGACTAGCTCTCCATCGTCGGTCAGGGTCTTGGGGTTGTAATTGAACACACTCACCCCGCCGAAAACATAGGGCGTGAAAAAGAACTCCTTGCTGCCGTGGATATAGGGCAAAAAGTTGAACTCGAACTGAAGTGTGCCGTCAAAAACATCCGACTGAAACGACAAATTCCTCCGCTGCTCAAAGGGGTTGTCGCTATCGCTGTCATAGGCCTCGATGTGCCCGTAGTTGAAGCTGACCTTAGTCGCAATGCGCGAGTTAAAGTTGTAACGCGCCGCAAAACCACCCGCCAGATTGGGTCTGTTCAGGCGAAAGTTGGTATTCAGATCGCCCAGGTAAAAGGAAACCCCAGCCCAAGGACCAATTTCCATGCCCTTCATAACGAGCTGACCTTCTGCCCTGGGCAGCAGAAACGACAAGCATAAGATCAGTGATAGTAAACGCAACTTCATCATAATTTAGACTTCCGCGGGATCGGCTACATCCCGGTAACCGCTTGAAAAAACCTGCTCAACAAGCACTAAACGATCGTATTTTTATGGAATTGCCCGAAAAGTAGCCAGAATTGGGCCGCAAAGGTCGAAATAATATAAATGCGGTTACATTTTTGTGTCGCAAAATTTTATCTGCCCTACCTTTCCTTCATGAGCAAATCGATCGGTCTCTTTTTCGGGTCTTTTAATCCGGTGCACGTCGGCCACATGATCATTGCCAATTTTATGCGCACCGCAGCCTCCTTCGACGAGGTCTGGATGGTCATTAGCCCACGCAATCCGTTTAAGAAAAAGAGCAACCTGGCTCATCACAACGATCGCTACCACTTGGTGCAACTGGCCATAGGTGATGCCCCAGGCATCAGGGCCAGCCGGGTAGAGTTTGAGCTGCCTATTCCGTCTTATACCATCGATACACTCAGCCATCTGCGCGACAAACACCCAGAGAGTACCTTTTCCCTTATTATGGGCGGCGACAACCTGAAGAGCCTGCCCAAGTGGAAAAATGCAGATCTTATACTTCGTGACTTCGACATCCATGTATATACGCGCCCCAGATATGAGCTTGGTGATCTCGCTGACCATCCGCGCATACACATACACGATGGGCCATTACTGCATCTGTCTGCCAGCTACATACGCGAATGCTTGCGCGCAGGAAAAAGCATTAGATATCTGGTGCCCGATGCGGTGTTTTCGGAGTTGGAGAGAAGTAGCTTGTATCGGTGATTTGGGATGACTCGGCTGCGCCTCGCGGGATTTGATTGGCTATCGCCATCTCGGGGATTAACTCGCTATCGCGAGTTGTAAAGACTCGGCTATCGCCATCGCTGAGAAAGGCATCTCTGGCCAGAAATGATCTCTTCTACTTTAGAGTCCCACGAGGTCCCCTAGGACCGAGTCATCCCGCCTACGCCGACAGGCGAGGCAATCCCCGCGATAGCCCTTAGGCTCGAGTTATCCCATCTTTGCCGATAGGTGAGATAGTTTTGCAACAAGTACTTAGTACACTTATTAGTGACCAAAAAAGTATATTTTTATTATTTTTGGTCATAAAATAGCTGATTTGAATAAATTTATAGGTCGCCATCTAGAGTTAGAGCAGCTAAATGCGGCTCTTCAATCATCAAAGGCAGAGATGATAGCAGTCATTGGTAGGCGTAGAGTCGGAAAGACCTATTTGATACAACATGCTCTTGGTCATAGAATAGTATTTGAGGTGACAGGGGTTCAAAACGCAACTCGAAAACAGCAGTTGATCAACTTTAGCTACGCACTAAGACTTTCTGGTGCAGGCCGGGAAAATGCGCCAAAAGATTGGATGGAAGCATTTTTTTGGTTGACGGAGTTATTGCAAGCAAAGGCTCTTGCTGAGAAACCCGTGATATTTTTAGATGAGCTGCCTTGGCTGGCAACCCATCGATCTGGTTTTTTACAAGCATTGAGTTGGTTCTGGAATAGTTGGGCGGTAAAGAGAAAAATAGTCTTAGTGATTTGCGGCTCGGCAGCATCATGGATGATCAATAAAGTTGTAAACCACAAAGGAGGATTGCACAATCGCTTGACCAGGCGGATAAACTTAAAGCCATTCCAGCTATTCGAGACTCAGGAGTTTTTAAGTGATCGGCGACTTCATTATAGTCCAAGTCAGATAGTCGAATTGTACATGGTTACCGGAGGGATACCACTTTACTTAAACCAAGTTCGGCCTGGTATCAGTGTTGCTCAGAACATTGATCAGATGTGTTTTTCGGACGGTGGCCTTCTTAAAGATGAATTCAATAACTTGTTTGCCGCTCTTTTTACAGGGGCAGAGAAACACATATCGATAATTAGAGCGCTTGCTAATCATCACTATGGCCTGACCAGGAAGCAACTCATAAATAAACTGCCGAGTTTACAGGGTAGGGCGCTTACTCAGGTGTTGAAGGAACTGGTAATTTCAGGATTCGTAACAGAGCTGAGGAAGTTTGGCAATGATAAAGCGAGTAAGCACTATAGACTTACAGATGAGTATTCGTTGTTCTATATCAAATTCATAGAGCCTAGACCAATTGCAATTCCAGGCGTATGGTTAAATCTTAGCCAGACTCAGGGATACAGCGTTTGGAGTGGATACGCATTTGAAAATGTGGTTATAAAGCATATACCCCAGATTAAACAGGCTTTGGGGATTTCGGGGGTGTATTCAGAAACTTCCACCTACATGGTTGCCAAAAAGGAAGATAAGCCAGGCGTGCAAATAGACCTTATTCTCGATAGAAAGGACCGCACGATCAGTTTATGCGAGATCAAATTTTCTCAGGATCAAATACGATTTTCAAAAGAAGATGAATTAAAGATTCGTCAAAAAATATCTGCATTTAAGATGCATACCAACACTCGAAAGAGTATTATCCTTACCGTGATAAGCCCATTTGGGATATTGAAAAACCAATATAGTTTGAGCGTGGTTGGCCAGTCAATAAAAGCTAATGATGTTCTTTTTCAAGAGCCAATAAATTTTCAACCTCTCGTTAGCTGGTGAGGACTCGGCTATCGCCTCGCGTGATTTGCATGACTTGCGCCGACGCTGGGATAAGCATCTTTGGCCAAAAAATAATCTCTTTTACTTTAGATTCCCACGAGGTCCCCTAGGACCGAGTCATCCCGCCTACGCCGACAGGCGAGGCAATCCCCACAAGGGCCCAAAAGGCCCGAGTTATCCCATCTTCGCCAAAAGGCGAGATATTCCCGCGACCGATAGGAAGCTATCACACAGCCAACACCTCTCCTTCCACCAAAACAAAAACCAGATCTTTCTTTCCCACAGATACCGTATATCCACCCGTAAACTCCCCGAAGGCCGGCAGCAGCCCTTGCCGCTCACCAAACCAAAATGCCGGTAGTCTGATGCTGCCTCTTCGCCCCCCGGTATTGCTCATGCGCACACAAGGATGCACATGCCCTGCCAGCACATACTTATCTGCGGGCAACTGGTCTTTCTCCATGGGGTGGTGAGTCAGCCAAAAGGGTCCCATTTCTAAAATTTCGTCTTGCAGCAAGAGCCCGGCAGCTTCATAGCGCTCCTCCCCAAGGATATCGTGATTGCCCGGAATTAATTCAAAGCTGATGGCATGGTTTTTGGCGATAAAGTCCACAAATTGCTCCCAAACCTGATTGTAATCGGAGTGAAACAAATCACCCAGAAACAGAATGCGTTCCGGATGAAACTCGTCGATCAGGTTTTGCAGCCGCCAAAAATTGCGTGCCCCCGTAGCTTCTGGAACCGCTATGCCCGACCGCCTGAAGTGAGCTCCTTTCCCCAAGTGCAAGTCAGCCAATAGCAAGGCCTGCTCCTTGCGCCAATAGATCGCGCGATGCGGATGAAGAATAAAGTCTTCGCCTTGGAGGGTGAGGGACTGCAATACAACGGGATTTAAAATTTGGGCGAAGATAGAATTCCTTTGGTTCGAAAAAAAAATAATTAATAAGGGGGTTGCGCGGTATTGCTTTAGGGATTTAATTTGCAAATGTCACAGAAATAAACACCCTTATGAAATTTCTACCCCCCCCCTCGATAGGTTTATTCCTACTGTTATTGATCGTATCTAGTTGCCAACGAGAGGAACTCTTGCAAGGTGCTGCGATCGAGCCCAATAATACTTCCGTCACTTTCAGAGAAGCTCCCGATATTCCTTCTGGTCCGGGCGAGACTATTTTAGGTCAGGAACTAAATAATCCTTACGATCTAGTCAATATTGAAAACGCAGCTAGTTTGCTGGGACTTAATACTGACGATTATAAAGATCCCACTCACTATTATCTCAAGTTTTTACCAACTGAGGGTCAGCATATAATTAATATCGATTCTTTTGAAAAGAATACCGACTACGAATTTGAAGTAGAGCCCATCCACTACGAAATATTATACGAAGGTGATGACGGATATTTTGACGACGATTACGCAGATATAGGCCTCATGCCGGAATATGGGGCTGTAAGCGCCGAAGACTACGACAATGGCTACTTGCCAGATGTACCCTATGAGGTGCTTAATGAAATGTATATCCCCGCATATACCACTCGCCTCACCTTTACAGCCTTTGTCATATCGGGCAATGAGCAGTATTACGACGCCATTGACGGTTACTGCCATCCCGATTGTCCCAATTGGCCAGCTTGCCTCGACAACGAGCAGCTGACTTGTGTGCCAGACTTGCCGCCTAATGATTTATATCTGGAATCTGTAGAACCATTCGTCAATCTGCCAAGACCTAATTTCCCAGATTACATTAAGGATAAAGCCATGGGCTATAATGGTGAAATTGCTGCCATGAAATTCTGTGTCGAATACATCAACTCACCCAGTGATTGCGGACCGATTAGTAATGTGGCGGGATCTGTGTCGCTACCAGGTCAACCTGGGGTATGCAAATGGGAGTGTTTGGGGCCAGTACCTATCGATCCGGGTCCACCTCCTGGGTTCCAGGAGGGTTGTGAAAGTTGTTATGTGTCTACTGATCGCAGAAAGCCGGGTGGGCGTTTTGTTCTGGTAGACACTCAGACCGGAGAAGAGGGCCTGCGATATGTAAAAGTGAAAGCGACTCGTGGTTTTTGGGGTTTCTTGTGGAGCAATGCCGATACAGACGAAAATGGCTGCTGGAATATCCTCAATAGAAGATATAACTCGCGTAGGGCCAAGGTAAAAATCGTCTTTAGAGATCGAGTACATGATCGTATGGTGATA
>JBCDFE010000274.1:0-5887 GCA_039178745.1 Bacteroidota bacterium
TGGACCGACGAAAAAATCCTGGCTGCCATCGACTCGGGCGACATCTTGATCGACCCATTCGATCGGGCATGCCTGGGAACAAACTCCTACGATGTGCATCTTGGTCGTTATCTGGCGCACTACAAGGACCACATTTTGGATGCGCGCAAGCACAACGAAATCGAATTGATGGAAATACCGGAAAGCGGATTTGTGCTGCATCCGAATACCCTATATCTCGGAGTCACTGTCGAATATACGGAGACCCACACCAGTGTGCCTTTTCTGGAAGGCAAGAGTAGTGTAGGAAGATTGGGCATCGACATTCACGCGACTGCGGGTAAAGGCGATGTAGGTTTTTGCAACTATTGGACCCTGGAGATCAGTTGTACCCATCCGGTGCGCGTGTATTATGGTATGCCGATAGGCCAACTGATCTATTTTGGGATAGAAGGCGATGTCCAGACTTATTACAACAAGAAGCCCAATGCCAAATACAATAAGCGATCTGACCGGCCGGTGGAGAGCATGATGTGGAAAAACAAATTCTAAGGTCAGATGACAACCGCAGAACTAAAAGACCATTACCTGCGCATTTTGACTCCTAGAATGGGTGCGGGAGAAGCGAGGAGTGTAGCCAGGCTTGTCTTAGAAGATGTGTTTGGGAGCCGACCAGGCCACCGACCTCGTCAACTCGAAGCAGATGAGCAGCAACTGGCCTGGACTATAGAGAACAGACTACTGGCCGGAGAACCCTTACAATACGTCACGGGCATAGCCGACTTTTATGGCCTCCAGCTGCGCGTAAGTCCCGATGTACTCATCCCGAGGCCAGAGACAGAAGAATTGGTCGAATGGGTGCTGGCCGAATACGGAGCCGATGAGATCAGGGTACTTGACTTGTGTACGGGTTCTGGTTGTATAGCACTGGCCTTGAAACATCGCAGGCCCGGCTGGTTGGTAACAGGGATCGATAAATCCTCCGCTGCTTTGTCCATAGCCGAAGAAAACGGAACTCGTCTTCAGCTTGATATTGACTGGAAGGAGGCAGATGTACTGTCCATCCATGATTTGCCCGCTTTAGATACAGAGAAGGTCGATGTGATTATTAGCAATCCGCCCTATGTGTTGCCCAGTGAGCAAGCGCAAATGGGTAAAAGCACTTTGAAGTACGAGCCCCACATGGCGCTGTTTGTAACAGATGAAGATCCATTGATCTTCTACAGGAAGATGTTGGAGTATGGAACGAGAGTATTGAATGCAGGCGGCCGGGTCTACTTTGAATGCAATGAATTCAATGCGGGGCAGGTAGTCGAACTCGCCAAAGCATCTGGCTATGCAGGAGTTAGCCTCAAAAAGGATATGCAGGGTAAAGATCGGATGATAAGTGCACGGTTTAGCAGTTAGACTAAGCCGCCAGTTCGTCTAGTTTTTCGCTGATCCAGCCTAGTGAAGCAACGGTTCCTTTGTCTTTAAGCTCTTTTCTTAATTTTTCTATGGCTGAAGTATCGCCAGGTATGGCTCTAGATAGCTTCCGAGTCAGTGAGATAAGATTTTGATAGGCTCTTCGTGTACCAATTGGAAGCTCTTTGTGTCTATTCAAGTAAGCAGAGAAGGCATCGAAGGTAGAATCTAAAGCTTCGTATTCATCCAGCTCATAGTAGGCGGCCAACAGCATGGTGCGGGAATTGAGCGTGTAGTTTGGATCGTCGTAATCGACCTGGCTTAAATAGCCTATAGACTCTCGGTAATTCTTCTGATAGAAATGGTAAGCAGCCATGTTGTAATTAACTGCTGTATTGCGTTGCTTTTCGGGTAGTAATTGCTTGAAGTCCTGAATGTACTGCCTGACCCAGTCATATTCTTTCAACCGAAGTGCTATTTGTATGGCATTTTTAAACCTTGCTGGATCAATGAATTGATCTTGACCCTCTATGCCATTGTTCAAAGAATGCTGATATATGGTTAGGTATTCTCTTTCGTAAAATCGTTTTCCCTGCCTGACTTTCGTGCTGCAATAGTTTAGCGCATTTGTATACAATTCTGTAGCTTCTTCTATGGTAAATTCCTTAGAGTGTTCCAATAGAAGCTTCACATATGATTTAAAGTGTTCCTCCTTCTCTGGTTCTGTGTCCATTAAATATGTATAGAAATAGATGGCTACAGGTAAATAGTTTCTATAGTAAGGATTTCGCCTTAAATAGGCTATTATCTCCGGAATTAAAGTAGTTCTATACTCATACTGGCGGGCATGATCAGTTGAACGGCTAGAGTAGTATGTTCTCAGCTTTTCCGCTAAATAAAAAACATCAAGATTTTCAACAATTTGGTCGAAGTTTGATCTTTCATGAGTTTTTATGTCGTAACGAGCAAGTTTGTATAGTAGTCCCTCTGCTATGTATTGATAATGATATCTATCTGAAGACTCTCCTAAAAATGCCAATGGATCACCAATCTCTTTTTCCCAATTTCGAGTGATTCCATCTACAATCTTTCTGGGGTACTGTCTATCTATAGCCTGTAGGTAAAGTAGTTTTTGCTGGTCAGGGCGCCTCTGCAGTTCTTCCTGGACCAAATAGGATTGAAGAAGCCTGTACAAATCTGATGTGAACTTCCTGAATCGAACATCGCTATATGCTTTTCCCTTGAACAGCGTTTTCCAGACTACCTCTTTTTCCAGGCTCTTGCCATTGTCTATACGCTTGCTCAGCTCCTTAAAGAGTTTTAGTAAATCAGCACTTGGATTGAAGTATGGCGAAGCCAGAAACTTCTGGCAACTCTTTATTTGGGCCTTGCTCAATGTCACCAAAAGCGCAATTAACTTATTTGAATTTTTATTCATTGTTCACAAAAAGAATAGGGATGAATGCCTGAAATACTGACTTTAGTTGCGATTATAGCTAATGCTAGTTGATGAAAATTTTTCACAAAAATAGTCTGTCTTTTTTGATAGAACAAGAAAAAATTAGCGCGAATTCTTATATTAGCGTTCTATCAGCTCTCAATCTCACGCTCATGAGGAAAGGCATACTCAAGTTTTTCCTGGTTTCGGTCTCTTTGATCAGTGTTTTCAACCTGAATGCACAAGGTGGTTCTTGTACTCAGCTGGACGTAATTTCCGATGAGTCGATCACTATTACTATCCTTTCCCAGAATGAGCCTTATGTAAATGATGCACCCGATTTTGGTGATATATCGTTAGAAGAAACAGCCCCATTTACATACGATCTGACTTATACACCTGATCCGGGTTTCGGATCGGACAACGGAGCCCAGGATAACTTCAATCTTGTAATCTGGCCTCTTGATGGAGGAATAATTCTCTTCCCTGAGTATTGTGTGACGGTATCTCCAGCTATTGTTCGTGCCGAGCACGATATTGCGCTTACGGTTGCTGATCTGCCCGTTTTCATAGATGTCGTTAATAATGACTTCTCTACACTCGGTTATTTTGATTTGGAATCGGTTTCGGTAACCAACAATGGTACTGCCGAGATAGTAGGTAACAATATTCTGTTCACTCCGGAGCCTGGCTTCGTAGGTCTCACTGACTTTGACTACGTCATTTGTGTTCTTGGAAACTGTGATGTGGGTACGGTAAGTATCAATGTATTGGGAGATGATCTGAGCTTTCCCACCGATACAGTAAGTTTGTTTGCCAAGAAAGCTGGAGAAGCGTTCTTATTTGTCCCAGAGGATTATTCGCTTCTTGTTCCGCCTCAACATGGAGCATACGATGATAGCCAGGAAGTTCCCAGATATATAGCGAATGGCCAATTTATTGGCGAAGATTATCTCACTTTTGAGAATGAATTAGGAGAAGTAGTCATCTTTGAGGTTACTCTACTCGACCTTGTAGATAATCTCTTTGCGGTCGAGGATCAGTACAATACCATCGCGAACAGCGAGCTTGTACTTCGCCCGCTTTACAACGACGGATACGGTAATCTTGCAGGTTGTGTAAATTTTGGTACTCCAATCTACGGGTCCCTGGTACCGACAGGCAATCCTAGCCAAATGATCTATCAGCCACCCGCTGATTGGACTGGTATCGATCGTCTGGAATATACTTCCTCTCCCCCAGGGTGCGAAGGTGAAAGCGAAACGGAAACGATATATATACTGGTCTCAAACTTTGAGCCAGAAGCCGAGGAAGTTAGCTTAACCATATCGGCAGGAGGGCAGGTACCTATTACTTATGACATACCTGTTGATGCCAACGCAGAATGGAGCGTAGTTTCTACACCGACTCTTGGTAGCGTGTCTGCTGTCGATGGGCAACTGGTATATACAGCTCCTGAGCAAGCCGGGAATGATCAGCTTAGCATTAACTACTGCCTAACCGATGGTGATGACCCTAATTGTATCGTCAGTAAAACGGTTGTAGTCAATCTCTCCATAAATACAGCCAACGGCCCTGTTTGTAACGAGGATTGTGTTTGGCCCGGAGATGCCAATGCTGATGGTGTCGTAGATCTGGGCGACATGTTGCCTATAGGTAGATATATGGGTACTTATGGTACTGCTCGTGAAGAGGGTGATCCATTGGTATGGTGCCCACAAAATAGTTCGGATTGGGGCGAGTCAGCGGCCAATGGTGCGGACCTCAAGCATGCAGATACAGACGGTAACAGATTCATCGATAATAGAGATACTTCGCTGGTCCGTCAAAATCTTGGTCTAGCTCATCAGATTCGTCCATCACTGCCTATGCTGGATGCTTTTGACGTCAATCTGGTTGGGGATATTTTTGCAGAGCCGGGTGAGATTATTGCCTTAGATATTGTTATTGCCGGAGAAATTCAGGGATATGTTGGGACTGAGGATATATATGGTTTTAGACTTCCATTTCAATATGATCCTGAGTTTATAGATCCCACCACCATTTCAGTTGAATTTGATGCTCAGGCCTGGACTTCGTACGATTCCCCCATTATTTCAATGTCTAATGGTATTGAAGGTTTATTTGAGACAGCTTATTCCCGTACAAACGGCCTGCCTGCTAGTGGTTTCGGTAAGGTGGGTACAATGTACGTTGGGACTGAAGACATCTACGGCTTCCGCCCAGGCGATGAGCCAATCACAGTTACTATAGGCGGAGGGAAAGCTACTGCTATGACAGGCGCAGGATACTTGGGCAGTGTAAATATTCAACCTTTCGAGTTGACTATCCTGCCTCGTCCAGAAGCTGACGAAGACTTAAGTCAGGAAGAAATCCAGGCTGAACTGATAGATGATCTGCTCACTTATCCAAATCCGGCTGGTGACAATGTCAACATTCATTTGAATGGCGGCCGCTACTTCAATGAGATTCTGCTCACAGACCTGCACGGTCGGGTAGTATCCATTCACGAAGGCCTCGAAACCAACCACTTCGTACTCAATTTGAGTAATGTATCTAATGGTATGTATAGCCTGCGAGTCACTACCGAGGAAGGTGTAGTTACCCGCAAGTTGGAAGTACTCCGCTAGTAAGGTTTCTATTGGGCCGAATTTTAGCCATCGATTACGGGAGTAAAAAATGCGGCCTAGCCGTAACAGACCCACTACGCATAGTCGTAACGGGACTCGATACCATTTCAACCGATAAGCTATTGGACTGGCTCTCAACCTATCTTGATAAAGAAGAAGTCGATGTCATCGTTATAGGTGAGCCCGTACACAAAGATGGTCAACCCACTTTCTTGCACGAGCAAATTGTAGGCTTAGAGCGCAAACTACGCAAGCTGTACCCAGACGTATCATTGGAGCGCCAGGACGAGTTTTACACTTCTCAGCGCGCTAAGCGGTCGATTCTCGATTCGGGATACGGACGCAAGAAACGCAGAGATAAAGCCATGGTTGACCGTGTGGCTGCTGCCATTATCCTAGAGGATTATCTTAGCGATGCTCATGGAACATCCTAAAA
>JBCDFE010000275.1:0-5867 GCA_039178745.1 Bacteroidota bacterium
CAATCCCAACGTACAGCTCGATTCTGTTGTCGTCTTATTGGCAGTAGATACCAATAGCTTTTACGGTGCTGTCAATCAGACCGTATTCGAATACGAACTCCGTACCCTTACTGGCCAACCAGATTTCGATCAGGATATTCTCTTGACTGACCGCCTCAGCATAGGCGATATCGCAGGGGCTGATAATAGCTTTACATTAATTAATGAAGTGACCGCTCTTGCAGACTCCGTTATTTCTACAGATAGTGCCATCCATCAGCGCTTTAGACTCAGTCCTCAGATCGTTGATCAGCTGGCTAACCTGGATGCGGATGCATTTGACTCAGACTCGACCTTTACCGAAGCCTTTCCAGGTCTGTTCTTAGAGGCAACAGGTGAAAGCTCGGGTATCTTCAATTTCGATATGTCAGCAACCATTCCTTTCGATGGTATGATTGCTTACTATACCGATACTGTGGGTTTAGCACGACAGTATGATTTCCTGTTCTCTCGTCGCCTGCCGACTATCAGCAGAGACAGATCGGGCACCACTGCGGAGATGCTACTCGACGATGGCGATGATGATGTGCTGACTTTCGTAGAGTCCAATGCAGGTCTACTGACAGAGATATCACTTACGGACCTTTCCGAATTTCAGGGGCAGGTCATCAATCAGGCACAGCTCGATATATTTCCCGCCGACCTGGCTGACTTTGATCCACTTAGATTTCCAGAGCCATTCAGTATCATGCTATTTTCCAGGGACGCCGATGGGCGGCTACAACTGATCGATGATCTATCTCCTGAAGTTCTGGCCAACCCAAGTTTGTCTAATATTCGATTTTTTGTAGGCGGCGTATTTGAGGAAAATGAAGCCCCCCCTAAGTACGAGATCAACATGAGTGTGCAGCTCCAGCGCATACTCGATGGTGAGGCAGAACCATTAATTTATCTGGCCATACTACCCAGAGTTACCGATCCGTTCACTTTCCTACGCAACGAAATAGACGTAGAATACGGCAGACTGCCATTAAACGGACCGGCTGCTACTACAAATAAAATGCAACTAAGGGTAGCTTATACTACCTTGTAGAGCGCTACCTGAAGCTTAAGAAAGACGATATATGTGTGGAATAGTCGGTTATATAGGGCCCAAGCAGGCTTATGACGTCATAATTACTGGGTTAAAGCGCCTGGAATACAGAGGCTACGATAGTGCCGGAGTGGCTATTCTGGAAAATGAGTCTTTGAAAATTGTCAAAAGAAAAGGCAAAGTCAGCAAATTAGAAGATGCAGTAAAAGGTATCGACATCAGTGGTAATCTTGGGGTTGGGCATACGAGGTGGGCCACCCATGGCGAACCTAATGATATGAACGCGCACCCCCATGTGGGCGGTAGTGGCCGTCTTGCTGTTGTGCACAATGGGATCATAGAAAATTATGCCATTCTAAAAACAGCACTTGAGCAGGAAGGCCATACGTTTAGCAGTGAGACCGACACCGAAGTACTGGCTCATCTCATCGAAGAAATACAAGATGAAGGCGACTTATCCGTAGCAGAGGCCGTGAGGCTGGCCGTAGATCGTGTCGATGGTGCTTATGCTATCGCAGTCATTGACAGAGAAGACCCAGAGACCTTGGTTGGTGCCAGAAAGGCCAGCCCACTAGCCGTGGGTTTGGGCCAAGGCGAGTTTTTTCTAGGTAGCGATGCTACTCCATTTGCAGATCACACCAATAAGGTAGTCTACCTCGAAGATGGGCAGGTCGCATCGATCAGCTTGAAGGATGGGCTGCGCATCAAGGATACCAATAACGAAGACCAGCCTCCATTTATAGAAGAATTGGATCTACAGATAGAGTCTTTGGAAAAGCATGGGTTCGAACACTTCATGCTCAAGGAAATCCACGAGCAGCCCAACACCATAGAAGATGCCATGCGCGGCAGGCTAAAAGCCGACATAGGGCGTATCAAACTGGGTGGGCTAGATGAATTCGCCAATCGATTCATCCGAGCAGATCGCATTATTATCGTAGCATGCGGTACCAGCTGGCATGCCGGGCTAATAGCTGAATACTTGATCGAAGACTTGGTTCGCATCCCTGTCGAAGTAGAATACGCCAGCGAGTTCCGGTATCGCAACCCCATACTCACAGAAAGGGATGTGGTAATAGCCCTAAGTCAGTCAGGAGAAACTGCCGATACCCTGGCCGCACTAGAATTGGCCAAAAGTCGAGGAGCACTCATTTATGGCATCGTAAATTCTGTAGGCAGCAGCATCGCCAGACTGACAAATGCAGGTAGCTACATACACGCAGGACCAGAAATCGGTGTAGCCAGCACCAAGGCATTTACTGGTCAACTGGCCGTATTGACCCTGCTAGCCCTGAAATTGGCAAAAAAGCTGAGCACCATATCGACGACCCAGCTCCACGAACTACTTCTCGAGCTCGAAGCCATTCCACAGAAAGTAAAGGCCGTGCTACACAGCGAAGAGCACATCAAATACATAGCCAGCGAGATAAAAGACAATCAAAACGTACTTTATCTAGGTCGCGGATACAACTTCCCCGTAGCCTTGGAAGGCGCGCTCAAATTGAAAGAAATAAGTTACGTCCATGCCGAAGGCTACCCCGCAGCAGAGATGAAACACGGTCCCATCGCCTTGATCGACGAGCACATGCCCGTTGTAGTGCTGGCCACTAATGAATCTGCTTACGACAAAATTGTAAGTAACGTTCAGGAAGTAAAAGCTCGAAAAGGTCGAGTCATTGCCATAGTCGTAGAAGGCGACACCAGAATAAAAGAAATAGCCGATCACGTCATAGAAATACCAAATACAGCAGAGCCACTTACGCCCTTACTATCTGTCATTCCACTCCAGTTGCTGAGCTATCATATAGCTGTTATGAGAGGTTGCAATGTAGATCAACCCAGAAATCTGGCCAAGTCAGTGACTGTGGAATAATATTATCTTTGCCTCGCGATTCGGTCCGTTCGGCCATACAGCGCAATACCATTTAATCTTTTTTATGTCCAACCTACAGTGGGAAATCGAGTACAATACTCAGAAAGACGATCTGCTCATCAGTGAGTATGGCCGTTTAGTGCAGGAGCTTTTGCGGAAGACCAACGATATCGAAGAAGGCGAAAAGCGCCAACTCTACGTAGAGCGCGTCATTCGGTTGATGCTTCAAATGCAACCACAAATCAAGCAGCAGGAAGATTATAAGTCCAGGTTATGGCGCCATGCATTCCGGATACAACCAGATATGCAGGTCGAGGTACCCGAAGGAATTGAAGTCACCCCGAAAGCAGATGCTGAAAGTGAGCTTCTGGAATATCCTTCTAAGCCAATTCCAATGCGGCACTATGGCAATCACGTCAAACAACTGATAGACGAGGCCGTCAAAATGGAGGATGGTCCAGAAAAGGAGTACGCCATCGTGACCATAGCCTACTACATGAAAGTAGCCTACAGTACCTGGAGTGATGCCAGAAATGCCACGGAGGAAATGATTCGTACCGATCTTTACGAACTAAGCGATCGACAACTGGTGCTGCCACCGAATGTCACTTTAGGCTCTCCAGGTGGGAAACAACCCGCTCAGCACGACGAACGCAAAAAGAAAAAGAAAAAAGGCGGATACCGAAATCGCAGAAAGAATAGAAGACGATAGCCCGCTTTTTTTACCTTTAGCGAGTGCTTCGCTTTCTCAGATCAAGGCCGTCCGACGAAGAGTCATTGAGCGATGCTCAACTTTTAGAACGCTTTCAGCTTAGACCAAGTGCCGAACGCCTCACGCCCTTGTTCGAGAGATACCTGGAATTGATCTATGCCCTTTGCGTAAACTACCTGGGCACTGCCGAACGCGCAGAAGATGCCGTAATGGATATTTTTGAATGGCTGGTCAAAAAGCTCCCCGATCAGGAAATCAATAATTACAGATCCTGGCTACAAACCGTGGTTCGCAACCATTGTCTTATGCAGCTGAGAAAAGAAAAGCGCGACAGCCTGCAAAATAGTGTGGAATTCGATGTGCAATTACACGATATGATGCATCAAAAGGATGAAAACAACAAACAAACCAAGCACCTTGGGCGGCTTGCAGATTGCATAGCCCAACTCAATGAACAACAAAAGCAATGCATAGAGATGTTTTATCTGAAGTCGGGCAATACTTATCGTTCCATAGCTGAAGATCTAAATCTAGACCTGGGCCGTGTTCGATCTTTCATTCAAAATGGCAGACGAAATCTTCGACTATGCCTAGAGTCTAAAGTCAATACCCAAAGCGAAATTGAGTAAGCTGAAATCCGCATCCAACGAAGTCCTTCTGCGCCGCTACATCAGCGGTGAGGTCGGTCCGTTGGAAGAAGCGGAGCTAAGAGCAAGGGCAATAAATGACAAGGCACTAGCTGATGCCTTAGCAGGCATAGACCACCAAATCGAGGACGATCACGAGGCCGCCATTAGTCGACTTAGAAAACGACTACCCAGACAACAAGCGCAAACAAGAAGGCTAAACCCAACACTCAGGCGCGTAGCTGCTGCTGCCTTAATATTAGCTATCTGTGGTGGTGTATTCTGGCTCCTTCCATTGGCTGAACAGTCAGCGGAAGGAGCAACCGCTATGGAAATGGCCGACGAAGCAAATACAGCGACAGAGCAGTATCAAAAGCAAATCCAGACGAAAACTGACGACCAAACAAGTGCCCAAACAACCGGAGCCGAGCGGCTTCGAGAAGAAGCTACTGCAAGCCCGGCAGACCCTCCTGAAGTAGCTGATCCTATAGCTGCACGCGAACCTGAGCAGAGCGTAGAAGAATCGCCTTCCCCATCGGCTTCTATGGCAAGAGTCGCTGAAGATGAATTTGCAGCTGCTGCTCCTGCCCCTCAAATTGAGCTATCAGAAGATAACCCTGTTTTAGCGGAGACGACACCAGATGAAGACGCCGAAGGGCAGCTACAACAACCGACTGCCACAGCCACAGATCGTGGTCGCTTGAGGAGGTGGGAAGAAAGCGCAGCTGACGAAGCTCCTCCCATGCCTTTGGCGGAACAGTCTGAGCTAGATCAGCTATTAGCCAATAGTCCGAATACCGTTTTAATCGAAGGCTTCGTATTAGATCAAGACGGCATCAGCATACCCGATGCCATCGTGCGCATGTCTAGCACACCTCTGGGCGAACTCACCAACACCATGGGCTATTTCAGTTTTGAAAGTGATGCATCGGTCTCCAGCATAATCATCGAAGCACCGGGATATGAAGCCACAGAATTTAGACTTTCGCAGGTCGGAGACAGCCCCAATGCCAGCTTGTCCAATCGTGCTAATCGTCCACTTTCCAGAGAAGAAGCTTTTGCCAGAGGGCTAAAGCCAGACGAGACTTCCCCTCTCGTTGTTCCTCAATATACCCTATCGCCAATATCTGAGGTAGATGGCAATCGTTCGGATGATAGCGGGCTTGCACTCACTTCTTTAGTTCGCGTAGAAGGGGGCATGCAATCTCTGCGCCAGCAAATAGCTAGCGGCAAGCCTGAAAATTTACCAAATGGCCGCGTGCGTGTAATAATGAGTATCCAGGCCGACGGCAGCATAGTCAGCTTGCGAACCAGGGGTGCCAATCGAGCACTTCGTCAATATGTCGAGAACTATCTTCTCACCCAAACCAGGTGGGAGATGATCAGGGGTGACGAAACCGTCGATTTAAATTTCAATTTGAGATTTTAAGCTGCGATTTTAGAAGCTGGGTATTTTCACTTCAAAATTCCAGTTTTCAGGCTTTTTGTTCGCATTTTCGCGAACACGCGAATAATTTGCTCCCTCCTATGAAGTACCTCCATCTGTCTGTTGCTCTACTATTCGTCTTATTTGCATATTGGCAG
>JBCDFE010000276.1:0-5809 GCA_039178745.1 Bacteroidota bacterium
CTCCTGGTATATCGTAACCGTCATCGATTCGGGTATAATTCCTTCGATGTCCCAATAAATAAAAGCCTCATCAGGACCTATTTCTTCCAGTATAAGTAGGACATCTTCCGCATTCGGACACAATGCCTCTTCCGATAGGGTAAAGGTCCCTGTGACGGCTTCACTTATTTCAGAAAAGCAGAGACTAGTGATCCTGTATTCATATGTTTCGAGCGGGATTAGGTTTTCTAAATAGGCCTCTGAAAAATCATCCAGCGCCTGTATCCAGTCTTCGGTGCCCTGCAGGCGATATTCGACTAAATAGTTCTCGATGTCTTCTATCGGCTCCCAGCTTATCAGGGCTTGGGTCGGGCCAGTGACTACTGCTTCTGCCTCACTAACAGCAACGCAATTTTCATAGGTGTCGTCGGGAGTACTACCCGGTGGGGATGGAAGTAGGTTGAATTTGACTTCCGCCAGTCCGTAGCAAGAAGGGTCCCCGTAGTTGTCTATTGCTGTAATCAAAATATGTCTGGCTTGAATACCAACTAAATCAGGACCCGGAAACCCACCGTATACAGCTGTTCCAGTTCCCTGAGGAAAGGTCATCTGGCCCCAGTATGTCCAGCTCTGACCGTCCAGAGAGTAATCGATGTGTACATCCTTAAAGCCTTGATCCAACTCGTTGGGGTCATTTGTATTCCAGATCCAGCTTTTGGACAAGCGTCGCTCGAATCCAAGATCGTATTGAATCCAATGCGATTGTCCATATTCGGATTTTGGGTTTTCACTCGCCGAGCAAGAAGCCCAGGTATTTTCCCAGATGGAAGCATCGGCAGTGAAACATTGAGCAGTGAGTATTCCTTCGTGGAGGAATAAAATGACCAGTGCAAATATTATTTTCTTCATTTTTCTATTATCTAAGCGATATTCATAAATCCAATTGGAGACTGGCTCGACATGGTGTTGTAAAAATTGCCGATATTCGGAAATAGTATCGGCAGGTCGGATTTGGGAATACCATACCACAGTGCCAATTCGGCAAAATATTCATCGGTGGATATTTGTGGGATAATTACTCCGCCACCCAATTCTATATCCGTATTTAATGCCAGGGTAGGGTAGGAACCATAAATATCCTGCCCGTTTACGCTGCCACCCATAACCAGCACATTACCACCCCATGCGTGGTCGGTTCCATTGCCATTGGAAACCAGAGTGCGGGCAAAATCGGATATCGTGAAAGTAGTCACGCAGTTCTCCAAATTCATTTCGGCCAGTGCAGTCTGAAATTCCCCCATGGCCGTATCGAGTGCAGCCATCAGCGCTTGGTGGTTATTGATGAGTTCGTCGTGATTGTCAAATCCCTCGAATCTGATGAAGAAGGTCTGTCTGCTCACACCCAGTTGTTCTCTGGCGTTGATGGTGCGAGCCACCATGCGCATACGTTGCGAAAGCTCCGATTGGGAGAAAGTTGTATTGAGGTTTGAGCTTCCAACCGCTGCACTAAAAAGCTCGTGGGTATTCTGACTGGCTTTCACGGTTTCAGCATAGGTGCTTCTGAATACATCCTGGTATTGCTTTTCCAGCAGGCTGTCGACCGCCGCTGTTCGAATCTGATCGAAGGCTTGTACGCCATTGTAGCCAGTAATACCGATGGAGCCATTGCCCGTGGGCAGAATGCTATACTCGGCAGCGGTATCTCCCAGCTGGAAGATGTTTTTGCCCGAAAGCGAAATATTCATGGAAATATCTTGATTGGCATTGGCCGACTGGACCATGTCTGCGAGTCGCCCTGCCCAGCCCGTTGGAGAGTTGGTTTGTGGAACGCTGGTTTGCCACTGCTGATCCTGATCGGAATGGGAAAAAAGGGCAAAGGGCAGGTTATTCCCATTCAGATAGTCGGCCTTAGTGGTAGGTCTGACCAGGGTACCCACATTGGACACGATGGCCAGTTTGCCCTGATCGAACATGGCTTGCATATTGGTCATGGCCGGATGCAGACCCAGTTCCTTTTCCGTATAGGTCAGGGCGTTCAAGTTCAGTAAGCTGGATTGGGGTAGTGCTTGGTTTGTGCGTGTAGCTGCGTATTCATTGTAGAAATCGGTGGTGCGCGGCGCGACCATATTATAGGAATCATTGCCTCCACCCAGCATGATACAGACCAGAGCGCGGTAAGACTCGTTGCTGCTTCTTCGCAATCGGTGGGGGACCGAGGCGGCATTCATGGCCTGAAGATTGAATAGGGTAGAGAAGAAGGTTGTCGAGCCGATGGCTGCGCAACTGGCCGTACCCAGAAATTGGCGGCGAGAGTATTTATTGTGTTTTCCAGACATCGTGCGGTTATTTTAGGATGGCGTAATCGGGTGAGATGAAAATGAGATAGAGTGCCATGCGCAGTCGCTCTTGTGGGGTCTCTAGCTGGCTGACCGCATTGGCGATGATACTTTTGGTGTCGTCTTCCAGCATGCCATTGGCCAGTAGGAGATCGAGATAGGCTACGAGTGCCTGAGGCTGATTCAACATAGGGGCTAGTGAGCTGAAGTCTTGATCGTCGGTAAGCCAGTCGGGGTCGCCCTCGCCGTATGCGTAGTCAAAATCATCTACGGACTCTTCACTTTCACAGAAGTAATGATTGCTCATCACCATCCGGGTATTTACATCGTTCAGGATGCCAATTGCATTGGTCGAATTGAGGATCTGAAATTCGGGCGCTACCATATTATTCATGCTTATAGGTCCTTGGGGCTGGTAGTCGGGCCGGTAGAAGTTGAACACCGAAGGGGCGGCCAGCGGAAATTGGCCAACCGTTTCGCTCAGGCAGCCGAGTTCGTAGAAAGCCTCGTCGAATTCTGCTTCTTCATCTTCATATAGGTTGCGCAGTTGAAAATTGCGCATCATATTCATCACCCGGTGCATGGGCTCGCGCAGCTTGCCGAACTGGGTCGCACTCGTCGGATTGCAATTGCGCGCTTGCGGATGCAGCAAGATGGCCCGCAGTACCTCCTGAAAGTTATTCTCCTGATTTGGATCGAACACCTGGGCTACATCGGCCACATAGAAAGGTGAAGGATTGGAAGTGGTGAACCGCTGAATGAGTTGTTTACAGATAAAGGGAGCGGTATTGGGATGAGTAGACAGATGAGCGATCGTCTGCCGGATGTCGTCCATGCCCGACTGCCCAGCTGGTAATACTGTACCATTGAGCAGAATCTTACTGCTGGTGTCGTGATATTCGTCGTACATGCGCATGGGCGTGCCTGCTGCTGCATGGGCTAAAAATCCAGGACCATCTTCTAGCAGGAATCCGTTGGTGAGGCCATTCGTCAGGCCGGTGAACACCTGGGCAAATTCTTTGATGTCTGCATTGGTATAAGTCGGCAGAAACTGGCCCTGATCGCCCAGGCGTCTGGTGCCATTTGGATTGAGTTCCCAAAGGCCGATGCTGAACAACTGCATGATCTCGCGGGCGTAGTTCTCGTCGGGTTGGGTGTTGAGTTCGGGATTGGCTTTTCGGTTGTTGAAGTGGGACAGGAAGATGCCCATGGTCGGGTGGATGGTCACGTCGAGCAGCAGATTCCGGTACTGCCCGAAGCTGTTTCGACTCAGCATGTCGTAGTACTGGCCAGCGAACATCCCTACATCTTCAAAAAGATCGCCCGCTCGGTTGGTGACCATGATCTGGCTGAGGGCAAAAGCCATTCGCTGTCTGAGGAGATCAGGCGAGGCCAAATGCGTAGTCACCCAGGCTCTTTCAAATTCGAAGGAGCTGATGCCGAAGTCTTCGGGATCCTCCTCCTCGTTGGCGTATACGATTCGGCGCATTTCGCTGCTGATGCTGACGGTGGGCAGGGCGAATTGCTCATCTAGCCAGGCCTCGTAGCCCATGGCGGCTGTCATATCTATGGTAGCAAAATCTGCACCAAAGGAAGCCTGAGCTAAAAAGCGGGAGGCATCTCTGAGTTGTTCGGGATCTTGAACACTGAATCCGTCTATGGTTGCCTCCCCCGAAATGTCTGAGCTTTGAGAACTGGTGCTGACTGAAATATTCCTTTGGTGGCCTGCCCCAACAAAATCCTGATGGTTGTACTGCGCACCCAGGGCGGAGCAGCTCAACAGTGCGACTAAAAGTCCTAGAATGTTTTGCATGTTTTCGTGTAATTGATAAGTCCTTCTAATCCCTACAACCACTTGCCAAAAGCGCACCCTACCCGAGTAGCGCATTTTTTTACCGCGATGCAGAACCTGGCAGCGTCCGAGTAGGCGAGGACCTGCTAGCGTTCGGTGGAGTACCTTTGATCCGCGCTCAAGGTGCACACTATGGATGATCAGCTCGACGATGTTTGCAAGAAATCTGTCTTTCAGCGGATATTTATGACCCACTCGGAGGATCTGCGCAACTTCCTCTACTATCGGTGTGGGCAGATGCAGCAGGCTGAAGATTTTGTGCAGGAGTGCTTCGTGCGCCTATGGAAGAACTGTGCAAAAGTGCCATTCGGCAAGGCCAAGGGGTTTCTATTTACGGTGGGGAATAATCTCTTTCTAAATGAAGTCAAGCACCAGAAGGTCGTCTTGCAGTATCGCCAGCAGCAATCGGCTGTTGATAGAGATGGACAGGACCCGCAGAAGCTGCTGGAGTACGAGGAATTTCGATCTCGCCTAAAGAAAGCTATTGAGGATTTGCCGGAAGGACAGCGGACGGTTTTTTTGATGAACCGCAGCGATGGCAAGACCTATAAGGAAATCGCCCAAATACTGGGACTGAGTGTAAAGGCAGTAGAAAAACGGATGCATGGTGCACTGCTCCACCTGCGGAAGTCTGTAAAAATAAAATCCGGATAAGGGAGGGTAATTGTCCTGCGAATTGTTTTATAATTGATATACGGCTTATGGCTAATTTCGAACGTGACGATACCTTTTTAGCCCGCTGGCTCGACGGAGAGCTGACGGAGGCGGAGCGCGTGGCTTTTGAGCAAAGCGATGATTATGAGACCTATGTGGCGATAGCCGAGCAAGCCAGGGAGCTGACGCCCAAGCCCTACGACAAGGCGGCGGCCTGGGCTAAACTGGATGCGAATACGCCCGCCAAGCGCGAAGCTTCTGTGCGCAAAATCGGAATATGGCGTGCGGTAGCGGCTGCAGCGGTTTTGCTGATCAGTGCGCCGGCTTGGTACTGGACAGGCAACCAGACGGTCGAAACCCTGGCCGGGCAGCAAGAATTGGTCACCCTGCCAGATGGTTCCACAGTTTTACTCAACGCGCAATCGGAACTGAGCTATAATGGGCGGCTGTGGTCTTGGGGGCGTAGCCTGGAGCTGAAAGGCGAGGCCTTTTTTGATGTCGAGCGCGGAACCGATTTTGTGGTGCACACCCAGCAGGGGCAGGTAGAAGTATTGGGCACGAGCTTCAATGTCTACACGCGAGCCGATGATTTTGAAGTGCACTGCACGAGCGGGCGAGTGGGAGTGCGCAACAAGCTGAAAGCAGCCACTCAGTTGGTGCTGGAGCCCAATGATGCCGTGAGCTACCGAGACAGCGTGGCTACCCTGGAAACTTTTGGCGATGATGAGCGACCCAGCTGGCAAACCGGTGAGAATCGCTATCG
Organism: Bacteroidota bacterium; assembly: GCA_039178745.1. GTDB lineage: Bacteria > Bacteroidota > Bacteroidia > Chitinophagales > Saprospiraceae > Neolewinella. The sequence continues at coordinate 5,585 of JBCDFE010000276.1, forward strand.
CAGTGCGCCCATTTCTCGTGTTATCCAGGACTTGTCGGCCCAGTTTGGACTTACTTTTGAGGGAGACTTCATAGATCGGGAGCAGCCATTTACCGGTGTGTTTTTGCATGCTGATGTAGATCAGGCACTGGATATGGTTTTTGCGCCTATGGGGATAGCTTATGAGCGCGATGGGCGTCGCGTTCGGCTGCGGTGATGACTCCTCCGCTTTGGCGAGAGCTTTCA
>JBCDFE010000277.1:0-5792 GCA_039178745.1 Bacteroidota bacterium
AGATCAACTGGCCAACGGAGTTTACATATATCGAGTCCTTTTTCCTCAAGATTCTGAGCTGAATAGTCTGGATAGACTGAGGGAAACGGCCCTGGATACCTATTTTGAAAACGGTATGGGTAAATTGGTTATACTGAGATAGGCGGATTGGGTAGAATCTCTTGGGTGTTCGCTGTTTTTAGGTTTTATGTCACCAAACAATATAGAGACGTAATTTTCCACCTATATTCACCTAATTAACCGTTTTTTACATTTTGGTGCAAGGTTTGATGAGCAAATAAATCATCGTTGAACAAGTCAATCGATCCGGTAAGCTATCTGGAATTAACCTTCGGCAACTATCCCTATACCGTTATAGGCGTAGATGAGTTGGGCAGGGTGCAATACGCAAATCCGGGGGCCAGGCAGTTGTTTAAAGGCGGGCATAGAAATCTCATTGGGTCCAATTGGGCAGGTATCGATGTACAACTTACACTTGCTAAATGGAAAACGTATTGGAGGGATACTAAAGATAGAGGTACGCTGGCCTACCAGACGGAGCTATTGGCTGCAGGAAGTGATATACTTTGGCCAATAGAGGTAGATGTTGTCGATTTTACGGATGATGTGCTCTTACTTTTTCTCCATGATCGAGTCGAGCGAAACTACGGGGTGGATCATTTTACAGACCGTGCTCCCTTGGCCAATTCAAAAGACCATGTAGACGAGCTGATGCAGCTGTCTATAGACGGTGCCGGAGATATGATATTCTGGACTCGCCCAGACGGTACTTTTTTTTACGTAAACCGAGCCGTTGCCCATAAGCTGGGATATGAGCGGTCTGCTTTCGAGGACATGCAGGTCATCGATATCGCACCGTATTTTGACCAAGCCTTTCGGGAAGATTTTTGGCAACAGCTCAGGAGTCAGATTCGTGTAGAAGGCTTATTCGAATTGATTACAAAGCAGGGCAAGGCGAGAACCATTTCGGCCAATGTAAATTATCTGATTCACGATGGGGTTGAGGTCGCTTGCAGCATTTGCAGAGACATGACCCAAAAGCTGAAGAGAGATGCCAATCTTCATCTATCTCGCATTGCGTTGGATTCTGCGGCCGATAGCATAGTTTGGCTGGAAAACGATTATTCCATAAAGTACATCAACCAATCTTTACTCAACCACTTTGGTGGAGATCTGAAGGAGTGGAGGGGCAGGCCATTCCATAAGATATTCCCACAGTTAGAAATAGGAGATATCGATTTGCATAATGATGTAGAAACGGACTTACCGTCGAGGACCGGCCAAACCATCAGACTGGATTTGAATTTTGGTCGCATTGACTTTGAAGACAAGACCTATTTCACCATTGTTGGTCGGGATATAACCGAATCATACCAAAAAAGAGAAGAGCTCAGAAAGGCCTACAATAAAATCGAAGATCTGAGCAACAAGCTCAAGGCTGAAAATATAGAATTGCGGAAAGATACGGGTGCTGATTACGACATGGGCAACATCATTACCGTCAGCAAAAAATACAAGCAGGTCATCCAGGAAGTAGGCCACGTCGCCGATACCAATACGACGGTTTTAATTTTAGGCGAGACAGGCACCGGTAAGGAGCTTTTGGCACGAGCGGTACACGTGCTGAGCAGTCGTGCTGATGGCCCTTTGATCAAGGTCAATTGTGCAACGCTTCCTGCCAGTCTGATTGAGAGTGAGTTATTCGGCCACGAAAAAGGTGCCTTTACCGGGGCGATTCAGCGAAAAATCGGTCGTTTTGAGGCAGCCGACGGTGGGTCAGTTTTTCTAGATGAAGTCGGCGAGTTGCCGCAAGACCTGCAAGCAAAATTGCTGCGCGTACTACAAGAAGGAGAGTTTGAGCGCGTAGGTAGCACCGAAACGATCAAAGTAGACATAAGACTGATTGCGGCGACCAATCGCGATCTGGAAAAAATGGTAGAGGCAGGTCAATTCAGATCCGATTTGTATTACCGCTTACATGTCTTTCCGATATACAATTTGCCCCTGCGAGATCGACCAGAGGATATACCCGTATTGGTCAAGCATTTTGCTGGGAAGTTTGCTAAAAAGCAAGGTAAGAAAATTGAAGAGATCAGCGCTCCAGATATGAAAAAACTGAAGGCTTACAGCTTTCCCGGAAATGTGCGCGAACTCGAAAATATCGTAGAGCGAGCTGTTGTGTTATGCAGGTCAAAAGTACTGACCATACCTTTCGAAAATGCTCAAAAGGAGAGACGAAATACAAAGGCCTTCCAGACATTTGACGAAATGCAGCGCAGCTATCTCATAGAAGCTTTGAAGAAAACCGGCGGACGAATCACCGGGCCGGAAGGAGCAGGTCGCCTACTCGGCCTGAACGATCGTACCCTCATGTCTAAGATGAGGAAATTCCATATCCAGAAAAAAGAATATTTGATTTAGGTCAACAGGGTGGTTTACATCTGATGGGAAGTGACCGACCCTGCGGAAGTCTAAATAAATTTTACGATTCCATACCGAACATGCCAAGATAGCAGGGGTTCCATTAACGTAATTCTATGCACTGATACAAACCAATAGGTTTAGTAAAAACTGTCCGCTTGTGCACAGCTCAAATACACAAGGCCAGCCATCGAGAGGAGATCGCCATATTCCTGTGTTTATGATCGATTTATTGAGTCGCTCAGAGGAAAGCGCAGTCGTTGTGTTATGTACAGCAGATTGGGTGGGAAGCTCTGACATGTTCCTGGATTTTCTGCATGAGGAGGTAGCAGACAAAGCGCAAATTTCTGTAGTAGATATTGAAGCGCATCCTGATGTAAAGCGTTACCTATCCATCGAGAAATTACCCACTACCTTGATTCTTAAAAATCGCCATATACTCGATCGAATAGAAGGCGTCATATCCAGAAGAAAGATAAAAGAGCGTTTACAGGACTGTACATAAGGTAAGTGCCCAGTGGGCGTTCGATCATTTTCAAGCTACTTGACAGACTGTATCTTCGCAGCATGAATCTGGAACGCATACCCAAAATTCGACATCTCGATAGCGGCAATTTTTTTCTCATCGCCGGCCCATGTGCCATCGAGGGCGAAGACATTGCCTTCGAAATAGCCTGGGCCGTATCTGCCATTTGCGATAAACTAAGGATACCCTACATCTTTAAAGGCAGCTATCGCAAAGCCAACAGGAGCCGACTGGATAGCTTTACCGGGATCGGAGACGAAAAGGCACTCGACATACTGGCCAAGATCGGTAGGGAACTGAATCTGCCCACTACCACCGATATTCACGCCGTAGAGGAAGCCGCTATGGCTGCCAAGTACGTGGATGTACTTCAGATTCCAGCCTTCCTGTGCAGACAAACGGATTTGCTGGTGGCCGCTGCTCAAACGGGTAAGGTAGTTAGCATCAAAAAGGGCCAGTTTCTCAGCCCTGGTGCTATGCAATTTGCCCGCAATAAAGTGGTGGAAAGTGGCAACGAGCAGGTCATGCTCATCGAGCGGGGCACCACCTTCGGCTATACCGATCTGGTCATAGATTACCGGGGCATTCCGGTCATGCAGGCCATGGGTAGCCCCGTCGTGCTGGATTGTACGCACTCCCTACAGCAGCCCAACCAAGCGAGTGGCGTGACCGGCGGCCGGCCTGCTCTGATCGGTACGGTAGCGCGGGCAGGTATAGCCGTAGGCGTCGATGGCCTTTTTATGGAGACCCACCCCAAACCCAGCGAGGCCAAAAGCGATGCCGCCAACATGCTGCCTTTAGATCGACTCGAATCGCTACTTGAGCAATTGGTGGCCATTAGATCTGTCGTCTGAGCGCGTTTTCGGCCAGCATTCCCTTAAACCATGTCCCGGCTAGTCAGGTTTGACAAATGAGCGTGCTTTCAACATACCAACAAGCCGATATGCTCAATTCGAACATCCTCCTCACTACAACAACTGTCTTTATGACCCGTGTTTTTTCCTACCTCATCTTACTGGTTTTTGTACTTCCGCAGGTCGTTTCTTGCGACACAGCCCAATCAACCAACGAAGAAACCACAGATAATACCGAGCAAAGCGCCGAAGCAGACAATCAAGATGCCGCCGAGCTCACCCCATCTACCGAGCCACCAACCGGCGATAACTTTACCATCAACGTCCTGGCAGATACGATCATGAGCCCCCGCAAAGAGATGCTAGGCACCATAGGCGAAGCCGAGGTCTCTGTCAATTATGGAAGTCCCGCCGTAAAAGGACGCACCATATTTGGCGATCTGGTCCCCTACGGAAAAGTATGGCGCACCGGTGCCAATGAAGCCACCCAGATCACATTCGCTCAAGATGTGCTGGTGGGCGAAGCTCAAGTGCCCGTTTCCGCAGGTACTTACGCGCTGTTTACGCTACCGGCCGATAAGACCAGTTGGACCTTCATCATCAATGAAGGTGCTGACCTATGGGGCGCTTACGATTACAAAGAAGAAGAAGATATTGCTCGTGTCAGCGGAACGGCAGAGGTCGTTCAGCCCGGTGCCGAGCGTATGGACTTTAGCCTCAGCGAAAGCGAAGTGCGCCTGCATTGGGCAGACGTAGTCGTGGGTTTTCCGATCACTGCGGCCAAGTAAACTAGGAATTGGTTTGTCTGGCCCGCGAGCCAGACAAACCAATCATCGACAATATTTAGCGCGTAGCCGCCAGTTGTATAGGCAGGCGAGCCATCGTGTTTTCCCAGCCCATGGCCAGGTGTATCATGCCGTTGCCCTTGTCGACAAAGGTGGCAGATAATGCCTCCAGCGTTTCTGGAGTAGATTCCGTTGGGGCAGAATAGATCATAATATTGTTCTCCTCGACATCGTAATTAGCCGGTCCCCAAGATTGTACACTATTGTGGATGTGAAAGTCCCACTTGTCTTCATGTACCATGATGAATAGGCCATACTGTCCGGCTGGGATCTCTTGGCCATCGATGGTTACATCATTGAAGAAAGTAAGGGTAGTCGTTTCATTGGCACCAGCGCGCCAGACGCTTCCGTACTCCAAGAGTCCGCCGAAGATTTCACGGCCCTTCATCTGCGGGCGGCTGTAGACCAATCTGATCTGTGGCTCATTGGCATCCAGCTCATCTTCTTCCACGTAGTTGCGCATTCTCGATCTATTCGGAAATTGCACCAAATCCATAGGACTCGCATCTTCGCCAGCCATAAAGGTGGGATTGAAATTGATCGGAACAGCTACCTGCGTGTGGTCCCAACCCATCACCATCTGGGCATTGTTGTCGTCGATCTTTTTGAAGCCGATGGTGAAGAACTCTCGCGACTCCGATACCAATTCGGTAGGAACGGATATGGCCAGAATATCCTGACTAATATCTCTGTTCTCTGCCCCGGCAATAAAGCGCTGGGTAGATAGCTTGATAATCCATTGATCTGGGTATACCTGGGCAAACATAGTGTAGGTACCTGCGGGAATGGTGGTTCCGCCGATTTCGGCCGCTCGGTAAAAGCTCACTTCGGTCGCTTCGTTGGCACCGAGACGCCAATCTTGCCCCCAGGGCACCAACTCGCCAAATATTTCGCGTCCCTTTACTTGGGGGCGGCAATAGAGGACCTTCATGTACTGAGTGCGGTCGGGGTCGTCATCCGACAAATAGTTTTGGAAAGCTGCCCGTCTGGGGTAGTGCGCAGCATCCATGGGGCTGGCGTCCATGCCGCCAAATTCAATGGTTTGAGCAGCTACAGGTAGGGTCATAGTCAGGCCCAAGAGCCCTAAAAACACGCATAATCTCTTTTTCATACGGTATTGGTTTGGTTTTGAGCTGCGAAGATAGG
>JBCDFE010000278.1:0-5736 GCA_039178745.1 Bacteroidota bacterium
TACACTACGTCTATTTGCCTGCACGAGTTATTCCTGCACTTCACGCATACCTGCGCGCCCTATCGGCTGAGCGAGAAGAAGAAGACTGGGCCGTGAACTGGCTTTCACCCAGGTTACATGAAGGGGAAACGCAGGCAGACCGCTTTTACACCAAGTATCGGTACTTTGTTTTTCCTACAGATAGCAGCTATGCGCAGGTATCTCAGATGCTCGATGTGCCGGCCACCCTACTCCATCACTGGAACTACAGCGGCACGGCAGATTCTATAGCCAAACGCGACTATATAGACTACTACCGCATAGAGAGTCACCTGGTGTTCAGCCCCTACAATGAGTCAGACCATAGGCCATCGCCTAGTATAGCAGTCCTCCCATTTGAGCAATTTCGTAGGAGGAAACGCACATTAAATATCTCCATTCCCGTATCTAGCCCCATAAGACGCAGGCGTAAAAGTTGAGATAATTCTATATTTGATCCTTGTGATAAGACGACTGCTCGCATGTACAGGTTTCCTGGCGCTGTTTTGTGCCGGGTTTCAGCCACTTTTGGCTCAAGACCGCAATGATCCCGAAGCGCTGGAGGCAGCCCTTGATGAAGCGCGTAGCCCACGCGAGCGCTACCCCATTTACTACAGGTTATGCCAGCTAGCGACAAACGACTTTGATCGCTCGCGCCCGCACAAAGCAGGCAGATATGGAGAGTCGGCTTATCAGGAAGCGGGCAGACTCAATGATGAGCAACTACAGGCCGACGCTGCCTGGGTCACCTCCCTGGCCTATGAAAGGGCGAGAAATGAGGGCAAGCAAGACTATTGGCTGCGGGTCACTACCCGCCATGCTATGGCCGCCCGAAATGCCGATCAAATACTGCGGGCAGTAGATAAGCGCAGCCGGCTGGCCACCCGCGAGCGCAACTACCGCAGAGCTGTAGAGATCAATAGGGAGGCGCTCGATTATTTTACGAGAGACGGAAATAACATAGGCGATATGCGGGCTGAAATCGAGCTGGAACGCAACCGCCTGGAGCAGATACGCCGCCAACTGGCCGCCCAATCTGACGAGCTGATAGAAGAGGTGGAGCAGCTGCGGGCCGAGCGCCAGGACCTGAGCCAAGAGAACCGAAGACTGTCGAGCACTGCCCAGCAGCGATCTGAGCAACTGCGCGAGCAAAATGAACAGCTCAATAATTTGAGCCAGCAAAGAGACTCCATAGCCGAGCGGGTCAGTGTAGCCCAGCGGCAGGTGGCGCAGCTGTCTCGTCAGGCACTCGAAGAACAAGCTGCAAGATCTGAAGTAGAGCGCGAGCTGGCACAAACCGAGCTGGAACAAAATCGCCTCGAATTTGAAGCCCGCGAGGCCCAGTTCGAATCTGAGCAAAGCAAGGTTTCGAGAAACTACGCCCTGGGTGGAGTTGCCATCTTGGGCTTGATGACTTTTCTACTGTTTTACCGATTTCGGGCCAAGCAAAAAACGGCAAAGGCGCTGGCCCGAAGCAATGAAGACCTGGCCGAAGCCCGCGAGCGAAGCGATGAGTTATTGCTCAATATCCTTCCCGCCCCCATTGCCGAAGAGTTAAAGGCCAACGGCAAGGCCCAGCCTAAACAGTTTCGCGATGCAACGGTCTTTTTCAGCGATTTCGTCAACTTTACTCGCATTTCGGAGCAGCTGCGACCAGAGGACCTAGTCAAGCTGCTAGACGAGTGTTTCCAAGCTTTTGATCGCATTATCGGCCAGTACCCTGATATTGAAAAGATCAAAACCATAGGGGATGCATACATGTGTGCCAGCGGACTGAACGACCGAAAGGGCATACCGACCAGCATGGTCAAGGCCGGGCTGGAAATGCAGGAGTGGCTGGCCGAGCAAGCAGAACGCAGACGGCAGATCGGTTTGCCTTTCTTCGAAGCGAGAATCGGCTTGCATACCGGCCCAGTTGTAGCTGGAGTGGTAGGTGTGCGCAAGTTTGCCTACGATGTATGGGGAGATACAGTAAATACCGCCAGCCGAGTAGAGAGCGAATCAGCGCCTGGGCGGGTCAATGTGTCTGAAACGACTTACCGGCTCATTCAATATCAATTCAATTGTGAATATCGGGGCAAGGTGCAAGCCAAGAACAAGGGTTTTCTGGATATGTACTACGTGATCAGCGAGAAATAAAAAAGCTGCCCGAACGAGACGCCCGAGCAGCTTTTTTTGAACGCAAAGATTGACGATGCAACCTCTGGCAACTAATTGATTTAGTTGTTATTCATCAGATCTCCCAATGCTGGGTTAGGTAGGATCTCGGTACGGCGGTTTTCAGAGCGTCCTTCGCTAGTACCATTGTCGGATAGTGGGTCGTACTCTCCTGCGCCAGCTACGATGATGTTCTCAGGTGAGACACCAGCGCGAATCAAGCGAGTGGCCACGGCCTTTGCACGGCGGTAGCTGAGGTCCCAATTGTCAGAACCGCTATCAGATACGAATTGCTTGTTGTCGGTGTGGCCTTCGATCAAGAGACGCACGTTGCTTCCTGCCAGCTGCTCGCCCATGGCGTCGATGGCATTGCGCTCTGCGCTGCTGAGGCGAGCAGAACCAGAACGGAAGGTGATGGCCTCGTCGGTAACGATGTGTAGCTTACCATCGCGATTAGCTACAGAAAGGCCAGTGGCTTCGTACTCGGCGAAGATACCGTTTATGCGGTTGCGTGCAGCTTCGAGTTCTGCTTCGGTAGCTTCCAGACGGCCATTCAGTTCAGTGATCTGGCCCTGAGCAGCTGTAACGTCGGTACGCAAGCTAGAAAGCTCGCCGTTCATACGTGTGCGCTCAGCTTCAAAATCAGACTGAAGTTGTGTGTTTTGGGCATTCAGGTCAGAAACTTCCTGACGTGTTTGCGCCAGTTGTTCGTCCGTTGCAGCTTTAGAGGCGGCCAGCTCATCGTACTTCTTTTTAGAAACACAACTAGATAGACCTCCGATCAGCATTACGGCAATAAGTAGTTTAATTGAAATTTGCATTGGCTTTGGTTTAAATTAATTTTTTCGAGGGAGAGAGAGCTTTCTTGCCAAAATCTCCCTGCGTGCCGGTTGCGATGGTACAGTGCTTATGCTTTTTCCCATCCACATGTTATACACATGCGACCGCAAAAGTAGCCCATTTGTTCGTTATTTACCTATTTTACCATCTTTACAGCTCATTAGCAGCGGGCAACAGACAACCACCGGCCTAGCAAACAGGTTGTTATTCTGTATTTTGAGCGGTGTATTCCGCTGTAAGCTCAGCACTAAAGTCAGGCATGAAGTATACCCAAATACGAGAAGGTAAGTTTGAATATCTCGATACGGGAGGCGAGGGTGAAAACATCTTATTGCTGCACGGTCTATTCGGTGGTCTCAGCAATTTTGATGCCATTATCGATCGATTTGGCGAGCAGCACCGAGTCATTTTCCCAACCCTGCCTATGTTCGAGTTGCCATTGCGCAAAGTCTCTGTGACTGGGCTGGTCAATCACCTACTCGACTTCGCAGAGCAGTATCAACTCGACCAGCTGCATCTGCTGGGCAATTCTCTCGGTGGGCACGTCGCAATCCTGTTTGCCCTGGCCGCTCCTGAGCGCATAGCCAGTGTAACCCTGACGGCAAGTAGTGGGCTGTTCGAAAACTCCATGGGCAATACCTACCCCAAGCGAGGCGACAGAGAATTTGTCAGACGAAAGTGCGAAAGTACCTTCCACGACCCAGCCATGGCCACAGAAGAGCTCATTCAAGGCGTATTCGATACCATCAACAATAGAGACAGAGCCTTGCGGGTGGTGATGACTGCCAAATCAGCGGTTAGGCACAATCTGTCGGAAAAGCTACACCTCATCAAGGTGCCCACCCTGCTTATCTGGGGAGAGTCTGATGACATTACACCACCTTTTGTTGGCGAAAAGTTTAACGAGCTAATTACCGATAGCGAGTACCACCTCCTACCCGAATGTGGGCATGCGCCCATGATGGAACTACCAGACGTCTTCAATGAGATTTATGGCAACTTCCTGGATCGAGTTAGCGTAAAAACCAATGTTTGAGCAAGTAATTTAGGACTTCCGCAGGTCGGTCAGAATACCCGACCTGCGGAAGTCCTAAAAACTAAGGTCACCAGTCCAATTGCATGCACTCAGGTCCAGATATCATCAGTAAATATTTTCCTGATCTCAGCGATCGGCAGCTGGGTCAGTTTGCGCGCCTGGGTGAGTTGTATACCGACTGGAACAGCAAGATCAATGTTATTAGCCGCAGGGATATAGATCAACTCTACACCCGACATGTATTGCATAGCCTGGCCATCGCCAAATGGCTGACTCTAAAACCAGAGGCCAGAATTTTAGATCTGGGAACCGGAGGTGGATTTCCCGGTATTCCACTGGCTATTTTCTTCCCCGAAACCCATTTTCACCTCATAGACGGGACGGGCAAAAAAATCAGGGTATGCCAGGCCGTAATCGAAGAACTGGGTCTAGACAATTGCCGAGCCGAACAACAAAGGGCCGAGTATCTCAAAAAGCGCCACTACGACTTTGTAGTCAGCAGGGCTGTTGCCAGAATTCAGCAGCTCTGTGAGTGGAGTCTGCGGCTTATCTCTACCCATCAGCGCCACACGATGCCCAACGGCTTGATTGCATTGAAGGGAAAAAACCTAACCGAAGAGATGGCCGAGTTGCCCAAAGCGGCCTACTTCGAAGAGCATCCACTCTCCACCTGGTTTGAAGAAGATTTTTTTGAGGAGAAAGCCATCATTTACGTTCAGTATTGATGTGTCAGTAGACCAGTAGCAAAAAATATTTTTTATCAGCAACCTTATGGCCCAGCCCCATCCTCAAAATTCGTACTTTTGCCATCCATAAAAAGCTAAGTACCCATGTCATTCGATGTCGACGGAAAGTTGCACAAAAAGTACGAAACCGAGCAAAAAACAGACTCCTTCAAGGCGCGCGAGTTCGTCATTGAAATCGATGGTGGTCAGTATCCACAATTTGTCAAGTTTCAACTGGTGCAAGATCGCTGCGGCTTGATAGACGACATGGCCGAAGGCGATGCCATAAAGGTGCACTTTGACCTGCGGGGCCGCGAGTGGCAAGGCAAGTACTTTACCAACCTCAATGCCTGGCGCGTCGAGAAGCTGGAGCCCACTGGTGGTGTCAGTACCTCTACAGAAGAGAACTTCGGCGATGGCTTCCCCACTGCCGATGATGATCCCGGCTTCGCTGCCGACGATGACCTGCCGTTCTAAATCTGGCTGATTCGTAAAATGGGGTTCTCCATTTTCTCACCCATTCTAAACGCACACGATCATGACAATAGGAGAAGCTTTTGAATACGCTTCGGCTAACCCGGCTACAGTCATATTCTATTTTGCTATTGTCCCTTTTGCGGCTTTACTTGCTGGATGGATGGAACGAGACGAAGGCCACCTGCCGCCTTGGAGTTATATGTACAGTGCCCTTTTGTACATGGTGGCTATTCCGGGTATCCTGGCGGTGGCCCTAAGTGCTTATATCTTCCTTTTCCAAAATGGCGACATCATGCAGACCAATCTTCTGCTCCAGGTTTTACCAGTAGCGAGTATGCTGCTGACCTTCGCTATTGTTAAGAATAACGTTCGCATAGAGGCGCTACCCGGTTTCGACAAGCTTTCTAGTCTGGTCATGATGGTTGCTGCTGCTATGGCGCTGATGTGGTTTATCGACAAGGTGCGCATAGTCGTATTCAGCTA
>JBCDFE010000279.1:0-5607 GCA_039178745.1 Bacteroidota bacterium
ATCGACTACCTCATCCGCTTCCAGAATACGGGCACAGATACCGCTTTCAATGTGCGCCTCGTCGACACCCTGGATACCGATCTCGATCTAAGCACCTTTGAAGTGTTGAGCGCCAGCCACGATTTTAGGCCCGAGCTAGACACCTCCGGCGTTTTGACCATTTACTTCGACAACATTATGCTGCCCGATAGTAATGTGGACTTCCGCGGGTCGAATGGCTTTTTCAGCTACCGAATCCAACCGAGTGCTGATCTGGAACTACCGTTTGTAGTGACCAATCGGGCGGGTATCTACTTCGATTTCAATGAGCCCATCATTACCAATACGGTGCTGCATACGGTAGATACTGGTTTTATAGCCGGGCCCAATTCCATAGGACGAGTCCGTACGCCATTGGCCGAGTTGAAAGTTTCGCCCAATCCGAGCCCTACCGGCCAGTTCTGGCTGGAGATCGAGACCTGGCAAGCTGGTCCATACCTGATCAGAGTAACGGACAAACTCGGACGAATTGTCCTGACCCAGGAAGAGGTCCTTGAGCAGGTGATGTTGGATGGTTCTAGTATGCCTTCGGGCAGCTACCAACTCAGCGTATTCGACAGAGGCGGCCGCTGGCTGGCTACCCAGCAGATTATTAGGTGATAGGGAGTGAAGTATAAAAAATCACCTGACTCGAGTTAAGATCAAGCTCGATTTTGAACCAACTAGTCCAGCAGGCTAAGCAACCAGACACGCTCGGTAAGTGGTTGTGTCGATTTGATTTCTTCACGGAGGAGGTATTTCTCATTCGGGTCAAGCGAATTCATTCGCTTTATCTGCCTGGCCAGATCAAAAATATTGCGATAGTTCTGCACATGGTAACTGTACTTTTTCTTTCTCCTGAGCATAGATCGAGTATTAGCTAGGTGTGCTACTAATAAATCGTGATAGTCCATTGCCCAATACGCCTTCAGTCGGAGGGTTTCTGCTGCCATTCTATGTATAAAGTCATTAAAAACCGATTGACGCAATGCAATCAGAACACCTTCGAAATCTAACTTTGACAGTGCCAGGCGAGCTCTGTTTAGTGCAACTATTGAAGAGTCCTCCCCATCGGGAAGCTTGGCTGATTCTCGATTGAGAAAATCTTCAGCCCACTCTGTTTTTTCTAATCGCAATGCTATGCCCAAAATATTATTGAAGGTAAATGGTGATATTTTGCCTCTGTGATAGATAAGACCTTGGCTCAAAGACATCTTATACAGGTTTAGCGCCTGATCCAGATACAATTCGCCACCAATATTTATCTTTCGAATACAGAAGTTTAATGCGTGGCGCATCAGCCCCTCCTGTTCTGCTCGTGGAAATGTATCTAGACTACACAACCAATTATCTCTCAACTCCACAAAGTACTGCTCTCCTTTTTCTGAATCCAGGTACAATAATACCGAAAGTCTGTAAGGAGCGACTGCCGGAGATCTACTGTACGGTTCTTTTTCTGCCAATTCCAGGCAGGCATCCAACAAAGGAATATTTGGCATGTGCTCTCTCAGGGTTTGAGAGCTTAGACTCAGGCTAGCTTGTCGTAATTTCAACCCTAATATGGATAGATTGAGGAAGTGCTCCCCAAAATGGCTTTGACCTTGTCGACTGGCTATACTACTTATTGCACTGGCCAGATTGAGATCGAGGATCCAATAAATATCTGGGCTTAATTTATGGGCCAACGTCCTGATACGCTTTTTGAGTAAGCGATCTTGCTGCCGACGATCTAGCTCTAAGAGCAAGTGGCCGTCTCTCAAGGCTATTGATTCCGATTTTTGTTTGGCCTTGAGGAATTGCCTATAACTCAACCAAGTTTCCAATTCACTGAGCAGACGGCTACTCAAGCTCTTCCACCTAGACTGATCAAATGGCTGATCGCCATACAACCTCTGCCAAATTTCTTCCTTAGCCTGATTTTTTGCTCGCATAGCCGAACAGAGCAGCAGCAGCTTAGAACGCCAGACTACCGTATGTGTGCTAAGCCAAGATTCAGCTGATCTGAACTCGGCTTCCGTTAGATCATCGATAAGATCTTGTGTAAGGGATTTTTTATTCAAACCATCTACAAAAGAGACATTACAACCTTAATTTAGCCTGTAAATGTGATAAGTTACTAACTTAAATCAAATTACTTAATTCACTTTTGCAATTTTTTAAACTTGCGCCAAACGGAATGCCACTTCACTTTTGTTCAGCAACTTCAATTAGCTACTTAAATAAATTGCCATGCAAAAGTCTGTTTTGTGGTTACTCTTATGCTTGCTGACATCAATTTATGCTAAGGCTCAGATATGCAGCAAGATTGGAAATTTCTACCCTGACATACCCATCACAGTGTGTCCAGATGGTGCATCGGTTATACCGATACCAAATGCCGAGGTATTTGAAGGCTGGGTACATAGCATTATCATCAGTTCTTCAGAAGACTTTACAGCATCTGATCAGTACCTGGATACGATTACAACCAGCATTTTCTACAATCACCTCGATGAGTTAACCAGATCAGAGTACGACATTAGAGCTGGCTTGCCTGAAGGGCAGTATTACCTCTTTGCATTGGTTGCACCACCCGACAATTTGGGTAAGCCGGACTTTACGCCAGACTGGCCCCATGTAAGTGCGGCTAAGTCATTGACGATCGCCAATCTCGTTGTCGGGCAATTACCAGACACAATCAGGATTCCTTGCCAGGGACCCTATCCCGTTTTGCACTATCCTTTTGTTGAAGGTGCAGAATCATACCAGGCAACTTTCACAAGTAGATTTACGGCAGCAGATGGAGGGATTGATATTTGGATAGAATACGATAGCCTGATTCTCGATAAGCCCATGAAAGTACATGCTGATTTATTAAAAGGTCATGCACGATGTGATGTCGAGCCTCAGGTCGTATATGTCGTATACGAGGAAATACAAATACCTCAGATATCAGGCCCCGTTTTAGATCGTTGCGATGCAGGCATACAATTTTGCTTTGATACTTTATTACCGAATCAACAATACTACATCAATGATCAGGAGATAACAGAGCGCTGTCAACCATCCTTCATATCTTATGGTATAAATAAAATAAGTATAGGCACTGAAGGCTGCCCGGAGCTAAGTCAAAATATCAAACTTTGGGATGCCGGAGAGATCCTTGAAGTAGAAAAAGTAATAACTCCTCCTAGCTGCGCAGGTCAAGATGGAATCATTCAAATTATTCCTCGCGGCGGAGTTCCTCCCTACGAGCTACAATTTGAGTCTCAACCAACAATTATCATTGAAAACGAATTTGACACCGTTACCTTCAGCGGACTAGACGAAGACCAATACAGTTTTTCGTTAATAGATGAAGCCGGTTGTAATCCATCAGGGTTTTCAAATATCAACTTAGAAGTAGCCCCTCCCATTTTGGTCCATGTGGGACAAGTAGATTGTATCACAGGTTATGCGTCATTCGACATAGAAGTGATTGGAGAGGATGGCCCTTATACATATGAAGATATAGAAGGAAATCCATGGGCCTATTTCGATAGTATTCATGTATCTATTCCTGGCCCGAAGATTGTGTACGCAGTTCAAGACAACGGCTGTAGAGTTGGAGTTTCGTTTGGTTTTAACGCGCATCCTTATTACACACAAGATATTCGACTCACTAGCGCTGAAGCTGGCTGTGGATATAGCAACGGCCAGGCTACTGTTTTAGTCAGAGGTGAAAGCTATCCGTATACCTATCAATGGAGCGATGGAACAAACTCCTGCAGAATAGACAGCGCCCAGTATGGATTCTATTCCGTTACGATAACAGACAGTAAAAATTGTACATTCACCAGGGATGTGCTTGTAGGCGAGGAACCCAGTGGTCGGATCAGGCCAGCTTATTCAGGTTCTTTATTTTGCAATGATACGGTTACGGTCACTATAGACTATGAAAATTTTACAGATGTCCCAGACAGTATCGAAACCGTATTTTGGCTTGACCCCTATACCCTAGACACAATAGCACAGAGCCTAAATTTTGTTACCACAGAGCCAATACGCCTGCAGGCGTATGCTCGCAATCACGTTTCGACCTGCAGTTACTCTTATCCTGTCATAGTTGATGGGCCAATGTCAGGTGAAAATCCTTATATCGTTGCCAATAATTACAACGAATGCGGTTTCCCTATACTGTCGACCCCTTTTTCTATAATCGATCCCAACTGGATTTTGCCAGACAGCACTATGTTGACACAACCTGGGTCTTTTAGAGCGGAACAAGAAGGTTGGTATTACATTAGTAAAGATTTCCCAATAAGCTGCTCTGATGGCTCAACGACTTACTTACTGGACTCATTCTACGTAGTCGACACATCCAGTTGTGGTATACTTCAAGGCCAATTGCTACTCGACACCCTTGACAATTGCTCTGGCAACAACAGCATAGCTATACCAAACAAATTGATTAGCGTAGAGCGACTTACTCCAGACCCAAAAAATTATTACGCACTTACCCACACCAATGGATACTGGCGTATCCAAGTCCCAGATGGGGATTATGAGCTTCAAGCCGTTCAGTTAAGCAACTCCGTACTTTACGAAGATTGTCTGCCGCTACCACAGATTACAGCTAGTGATAATACTTTATCTGATACCACAAAAATTATTGTCATACCAAGCGAAGATTGCGCACAGGTAGTGACAGATATTATAGTCCCCAGATTAAGGCGATGTTTTGACAACGAAATCTATGTTACCTATAAAAATCGAGGTCCAGATCCGGTATACAACGCGCGTTTGCTTTTAGACTTGGATAACGAACTCATCATACAGTCGAGCAGTCTTCCAATATCCGATGAGCTACCAGACGGCCGAATAGCATTCGACTTGGGCAATTTGCGCCCCTTCGACGAGGGTTATATCAGTATCGATGTACTAGTCAGCTGTCTGGCACAATTGGGGCGGGAACACTGCATCCATGCAGAGATAACACCTAGCGCTCCTTGCCCCTCTCCACCTGATTTTTGGACTGGAGCTACGGTCACAGCAATCGGTGAATGTATTAATGACCAATCCTTCTTCACCATAACTAATATTGGTGATGGAGATATGAGCGTACCAATCCAGTATATCGTTATAGAAGACGGAGTAATGCTTAGCATCGGCGAACAAAGCAGCCCTGCTTTAACCGCAGGCCAAGAACTGGTGATCGGTCCTTACAGCTCAGGCAGCAATTATTGGATTTACACCAACCAAGAGCCATTTAGCCCTGGAGACATCCAGCCATCAGCCTATATAAGCGGGTGTAATACACAAACTGAAATTGCTTCGGAAGATGGCAATTTTAACAGCTTCGACGATGGTGATATCCAGCCCCAAATAGATCACATTTGTTTAGTAAATACCGGAGCGTTCGACCCCAACGACAAGACGGCCGTTCCAGTAGGTTACGGACCAGATCATTTTATAGAGCCCGATAATTCAATCGACTACCTCATCCGCTTCCAGAATACGGGCACAGATACCGCTTTCAATGTGCGCCTCGTCGACACCCTGGATACCGATCTCGATCTAAGCACCTTTGAAGTGTTGAGCGCCAGCCACGATTTTAGGCCCGAGCTAGAC
>JBCDFE010000280.1:0-5533 GCA_039178745.1 Bacteroidota bacterium
ACTTTGGCTTCGGAAATAGCGCGAACGGTTTTCTCGATATTAGACACCACACCACGCATGACGCCCTGCGACTCGACCTTTCCTAGGCCGAGTATTTCCAGGCGACCGTGCTCGTCACGGCGACCGATCAAGGCGCAAACCTTGGTGGTCCCGATGTCCAGAGCAGCGATGGTCTGGGATTTAGAAGAATGGTTCATAAGGCATTCGATTTATGTAAAAGCAGCCTGGCTTCGGTCAAGAAGTGGGTCCAGACAGCAAGGTTCATCGTTTTTGACAGACTACCTGATCATCGTATCTGAGATCAAATGACCTATACTGACGCCAGCCAGCATATGGAAGTCCTTGTTGATAAAATACCATGAGGCGATCCAGTCGCTCATAGGTTTCTTCATTGTGGTACCTGCCCAGCAGTATGGTTTGATCACCAACTTTTGGAGCGAGTACCATTTCACTTTGATTAGTCAGGTATACCTGCTCGATCATGGCAGCTAAAAACTCATCTTCGCGCAAGTACATAGCCAGGTCGTACAGATGGCGCAGTAGATGATCTTCATCATCCATAAATTGATTATCCCAGGCGGGCAGATTGCCGGTGGCTACCAGCACCCTGGGTATGAAATTTTCGCTGAGTGGCATTCGGGTTCCATTTTCATCGAGCAGATAATTTTGTCCATTATCCGCTATAACTCTGATGAGTGGTTTGCGCTGGGTAGCCGTCAGGTGAAGCCTGCTTTGTGCATCCAGATAAGCTTCCGCTTCCGAGACAAAAGGATGTCTTTCGATGACTTCTTCTATCCACTCCAGGTCGATGTCTGCCAGTTGTAGGGCATCTGTCGGCTTGGTAAAGGCGTTTTCCAGCTCCATCCTCAGCTCCTCTTGTGTCAGCATGAAGCTACCGTCAGCTAGTGGCACTACGGTCAGGACCTCATCGGTTAAAAACCCGGCTTCTCGTTTACCGATGGCACTCAGTGCCAATATGCCAAGCAAGAACAGCATGATCAACCAGCCATTGCGTTGCAGCTCCTTGCGCAGGCCGTCGAGCCTATCCATCCAGTTATTTTTACTTGCTGTCAGACGTGCCATCAGTTCGCTACTTTAAGTTGTTCTACAATGGGTGCTACCAAAGCATCGATATCTCCCGCGCCCATCAACAGCAGCACGCCCTCATTGAGTTGCGGTAGGATGCGCAAAAGGTCTTCCTTGTCCAGTAGTCGCTTCTTTGCGTGGTTGATCTTATCGAAAATGAGCCTGCTATCTACCCCTGCCATTGGCTCTTCGCGAGCAGGATAGATGGGTAGCAGAATAACTTCATCTAATTCGTCCAATGCCTGGGCAAAGCCGTCTGCAAAATCTCTGGTGCGCGAGAATAGATGCGGCTGAAAAACCCCACGAATTGTCCGATTAGGATAAAATTCTCTCGCTGCTGAAATCGTCGCCTGCAACTCTGTCGGATGGTGGGCATAGTCGTCTACCACTACCGTGGTCTGCTTGTGCAAACGGATATCAAAACGCCTTGAAATCCCTGAGAATTCAGCCAGTCCTTTCTTGACAGATTCTTCAGATGCACCAAGTTCTAAAGCAACAGCGGCCGCAGCGGTCGCATTTTCTACATTGTGCCTGCCAGGTAGAGGCAAACGCAAACCTTCGATGACCCGACCTGCGGAAGTCTGCCCTTCCGGTGAAGTCAGTGGGGTCCTCAAATCAAACTCGAAAGCACCTGCTGCTACTCTGAGATTGTGTGCATTGTAGTCACCTGCGCCAAGACCAAAGGTTAGCTTTCGTCCTTGAGGTACATTGACTTGCTCAGCCAGATCAAACCGTACCAGCAGTGTTCCACCATCCCGAATTTGCTTGGCATACGCCCGAAAACCAGAATCCAGCATCTTCCCGTGATCGCCATAGATCTCCAGATGATCGGGATCCATAGATAGGATGACCGCAATCTCTGGTTCAAGCTGCAGGAAGCTGCGATCGTATTCGTCAGCTTCTACAACCACCAGATCGCTCTGCCCATGCACGTAATTGGTGGCAAAATCCTTGGCAATGCCGCCCAAAAAGGCCGAAGGCTCAAGACCCGCTACACTGAGCAGCTTGGTCGTCAGGGTCGTAGTAGTGGTTTTGCCATGGGTGCCGGCTATACCGATGCAGCGCTGATCCTGGCTGATGAGTCCGAGCACCTCCGCCCGCTTGTATACTCGCTCGCCACGATCGCGTAGTGCGACCAATTCGGGAAAGTCTGCTGGCACTGCTGGGGTATACACGAAGAGCACATCATCAGTTGTGGGCAATTGATCTGCCTGAGGCTGATGGTGAATAGCTATACCTTCCTCTTCCAGTGCCTGGGTTAGTGGCGTCTGAGTGCGATCATAACCACTTACAACTATGTCTCTTGCATTGAAATACCGGGCCAGTGCGCTCATACCGATTCCACCGATACCAATGAAGTAAACTTGCTTTAGTCCATCTAACCTCATACCGCTACAGTTTTAGAGGTGACGGGAATCAGGTTGATGGCCTCGTCTACGATGCGAGCTACCGCTCCTGGGCGCCCCATAGATTTAGCCGCCTGGGCAATGCTTCCGAGTCGATCCGAATCAGCAACTAGCGAAATAGCCGAACTAACTAGATCGGCCTGGGCATCGGCATCCCTGATGATTACCGTAGCCCCTTCTTTTTCAAGTGCCTTGGCGTTGACCGTTTGATGATCTTCTGCCACGTTTGGACTGGGTACGAGAATGGACGCTTTTCCCAAATAGGTGAGCTCTGCAATAGTGATGGCACCTGCGCGGCCTATTACCAGATCGGCCTGACCATACGCTTCATCCATTCGATCTATAAAAGCCTTGATCTCTACATTGGGCAGGCGAGCTGTTTCACAATCCTTGTACTCGTCTATATACAAGGCACCGCATTGCCATGTCCAGTATGTTTCAGGATGCGCAGCTATGGCCGCAGTAGAAGCCCGGAGTGCCCGATTGAGGGTGCGCGCTCCCTGAGAGCCACCGATGAGTAGTATCTCTTTATTTCTTTTATCCGTACCCAATGCTGTCGCGCTAGTCGAAAGAGCGCTTCGCAGCATTTGCTCGCGAACGGGGTTACCCGTCATGACCAGCTTTTCTTTTGGGAAGTAGCGATCCATGTTCTTAAAGGCAATACAAACCTTATCGACCCGCTTGCCCAACCACTTATTCGCCAAGCCTGCGAATGCATTAGGTTCTAATATGAGAGTCGGAATTCCCAAGCCCGAAGCTGCATATAAGACCGGACCACCTGCGTAGCCACCGGTACCAATGACCAGATCAGGTCGAAAACGCTCGATGATGGATTTCGACTGTCGCAGGCTTTGCCAGATTTTCAAAGGGAGACTTAGGTTCTTCCACCACTTTTTGCGCTGCAAGCCGGCAATGGGAAGACCTTCAATGGCATAGCCCGCTTTAGGGACCTTCTCCATTTCCATACGACCTTTCGCGCCTACGAATAAAAACTCGGCATCGGCATATCGATGCTTGATTTCATTGGCGATAGCCACCGCTGGGAATATGTGCCCACCGGTTCCACCACCGCTGACGATCACTCGCGGAGCCCAATTCGTTCGTGCCTGGTTCTTAGCGGGCATTAGGAGGTGGTTTCTATGTATTTGGATACGGACAAGATCACACCAAAAGCCAGGCAAGTAAATAGAAAGCTGGTGCCTCCCATACTGATCAGTGGCAGTGGAATACCCGTTACCGGAACTAAATTGAGTACAACGGAGATATTGATAAAAGCCTGCAACACGATGAGCAGCGATAAGCCCATAGCCACCATAGCCCCAAAGGTTTTTGGACTTTTTGTCACTAATCGAACAACCCTGAAAAACAAGAGTAGATAGACCCCGATCAGCAAGATCCCACCGAGTGCGCCGTACTCCTCGACGACTATAGCGAATATGAAATCTGAATATGGGTGGGGCAGGTAGTTGCGCTGGGTGGAGTTGCCCGGCCCTTGACCAATGATACCGCCGTTCGCAAGGGCGACCTTGGCTTTGTTGATCTGGTAGTTTTGGTCTGCATTGACCGCAGGCCCCTCTTCCGAGAAGAAGGCACTCATGCGGCTCTGAAAAGTGGCCATTCTGGGCAGTAATTCAGGATACTCATCACCTATAACTACCATGAGGCTAAATACAGAGGCACCCAACAAAATCAGTAGTCCTATATACTTCAGCGCTACCCGACCTATAAACATCATGATCAGGCAAATACCGAATAGTATGAAAGCCGTAGATACATCGTTGATAGCAATTAGTATACACACCAGCACAATGGGTATGATGATCGGCAAAAAGGCCGATTTCCACTCTTTGATATAATCTTGTTTCGAGCCAATGGCTTTGGCTACAAATATGATCAGAGCGATCTTGGCAAAATCGGAGGTTTGAAAAGTGAGTCCCACAAATGGTACCTGCAACCATCGCCTGGCCTGGTTGAGTTCTACCCCAATAAAGAGTGTCAAAATGAGTAAAGTCACCGCCGTGAGCAGGAGTACTGGTGCCCACCTGCTGTATCTCACGTAGTGCGTCAGGTGCGTCAGGTACATGATCGTTAACCCGCCACCCATGATGACAATATGCTTAAATAGGAAACTGCCTACCCTACCGTCGTATTGGCGATGAGCAATTGTTCCCGTAGAGCTATAGACCGCCAGCACCGAGACAATGCTCAGCAAGACAACCACCGCCCAGATGATGCGGTCGCCTCTCAATTCAGTCGCTATGCGTGTGCCTATACTCATGATTGCAATATTTAGTCAGTAGGGTTTGGCTAATGTGGATTAGTTCTTTAAAAATTAGATTTTGAAGCGATCTTGAAGATCTCATTTCTGAATTGGTCTCCCCGATCGATGTAGTTGCGAAAAAGATCGAAACTGGCGCAAGCTGGGCTCAAGAGCACGGTATCTCCAGCCTGAGCCAACTTAGCGGCTTGAGCAACTGCCTCAGCAGCACTAGTCGTTTCGACGATCTCTGCAATGTCTTCGGCAAATGCTGCGTTCAGCTTGCCGTTGTCTTTGCCCATACAAACCAGTGCCCGCACCCGTTGGCGCGCTAGTGGTTTCAGCGGTTCGTACACATTGCCCTTATCGGTCCCGCCTGCTATCCAGATCACCGGGGTTTCCATAGCGTCTAGCGCATAGCGAGTGGCGTCGACATTAGTCGCTTTGCTATCGTTTATCCAGCATATTTCGTTGTAGGTGCCGATTACTTCCATACGGTGAGGTGCCGGTTGAAAAGTATCGAGACCTTGCTGTATTTCTTCAGGTGTCAGTCCTAGATCAGTGGCCACCGCTATGGCAAAAGTGGCATTGAGCTTATTGTGATAGCCCCTTAGCTTGGTGGTTGTCAAGGTGTAAGTTTCATCAGCGTAGTGGATGTCTTTATTGGACTTCCGCTGGTGGGCGGTCTTCTCGTTTATGTCTGTCTCCGAATGCTGAACATTACTATCGTTTTGGCAGGCTAATGGAAGTGGCTTTTGTCTGGCCTTCACTTCTACCCTGCTCA
>JBCDFE010000281.1:0-5508 GCA_039178745.1 Bacteroidota bacterium
GCGGTATTGATTAGATATTCTGCCTGTCCTCGAATTGGGGGGGGGCAGGGCCATCCATATCCCCTTTCATAATACCTGAGTGCACGAAGAAGTAAAAAAACCATTTTAAAGAGTCGAATTTGTTACAGCTTAGTAAAATAGATGACCTTATTAAAACCATAGGCTTGCTAGATTAGAGAAGAAATGAAATTTTATGCGCTTTCTAAGATTTTTCTTTTTCTTGATATGTATATCTTTTTGCCCTAATGTTAGTGCATTTTGGTCTTGTGGAGGCGACTTGCCTACACTTTCAGAGGCCTTGAATGATAGATCTAATACGTACGACATATTCACTTGCCAAATTATCGAAGTTTATGAGGCTTCATCTGGTATTTATGAAAGCCTAGCCTACGTCAAAGAGCGTTTCTACGGTCAGCCTAAGGACACAATATTTCTTTCGTCCACCCATAATAGTTACAAAATAGGCGACAAATGGCTAATAGCTAACGAAAGTGGAAATAATTTACAGTATCATACTGGTCCATGCGGCAAAATATCCACTAAAGAGCAGCAATCACCGAGGAGAAGGGAAAACATATTCTCACGATTTGAATTTCAAATAGAAATAATTCATCAATATCAAAATATTACAGCCAGTCAAACAACAGGATACATAGAGCTAGGAATAGGGGAATACAAAATGGCTGAGGGCCAATTTATAAACGGTCAACCATTTGGCAAATGGATACACTATCATTGGGGATACCCTTATTCAAGTCATATTAAGTATAGCGAAATAACATATAAAAATGGCTTATTTGACGGTGAGTATGTAATATATTCTTCCAATGCAGATACCTTTATAGTGTCTAAAGTTTCACTATACAGCAATGGCTACTTAATGATGGAAGGAACCTCAGATCGTATAAGTAGCCCTAGTCATCAGTTTCAAACAAACTATGAATATTTTTCAGACGATATTTTCTTTAAACATCATACTTTTAATTCTACCCAATTTGGAACTGCACATCGGTCTAGTCAATATTGTGATTATTCCAATAGTGGTAGCCGAATAGGAGTAATGCATGGCGAGTACTTCAGACAATCGGCGTTAGATTCTAACGGCTTTTTCCCATTAGGAGAAGGCAGGTACTTTATGGGTGCTCGTGTAGGCCATTGGAATTTTTTTGATACACAGGGCAGGATCATTAGAGAGGAAACTTATCCAGATATTGAAGATGACACAACTCAGTTCGTGGCCTACGACGATTTTGGTCAAATCGAAATAATAGGCCAATATGAGAACCGTAAAAGAAAAGGAATATGGTCTTTTTTTGAAGATGGCAAGAAAACGCACGAAGAGGTATATAGCCATTCTGGCAGCATGCTTTTACGTACCAGGTACAGACTTGACGGTACCACTGTCAGCCAATCGTCTTTTTCAGAGGGGGAGATGCATGGCCAACAATTTGCTTACTATTCGGATGGAACTCCCAGATCAATTGAGAATTATGAAAACGGAGTAAAAATGGGTACTGCATTATATTTCAATGATGACCAGTCGCTTGAAAAAGAAGTGCATTATAATCATGGTAGAGAAACTACGATCTATCCAGCAGAGCTTGGGATTACACTAAAAAACGGCTTGAAACACGGTTTCAACACTATAATAAATCCGCAAACAGGTAGAATTTTAGAAGAGGGTCATCACAATAGAGGATACAAAACAGGGCTCTGGACAGCATATCATCTGGACGGCCGGATCACCAAATCTTATTATTCCGAAGACCCTATTGAAATAATGCATGAGATGATGATTTGGGGAGTTAATACGCCCGTTCGGGTCAGAGAATACGACGCAAATGGGATATTGATTCGTGAGCCAAATGACAATAACTAAAAAAGCTGGCCCGCAACGCAAACCAGCTTTTTTAGTTAATGGCAAAAGCTATTTACCCACCCAGCAAAGAGATATACAAATCCGCTTGCTGAGCTTCCGTACTTTGGCCATACTCTTTCTTGAGGGTCTGGAAGGCTTCCAGCGCTTCGTCATTGCGGCCTTGGTTGCGCAGTAGTAAGGCTAACTTATTTTGGTAGTAAGCGGCAAGTGTCCAGTTCTCATCGGCGGCATCTACAGCATCTTCGTAGTAGCCGATGGCGTCGCTATAGTCGCCCAATTCGCCGGAGGCATCACCCATTATACCGTACTTCATGGTCTCGAAGGTGGGTGTTTTAGCACTGAATGACTTCATGAAATCGAGTGCTGCCTCATATTCGCCCAGGTTCAGATAACTTACGGCTGCGTAATAGTTGGCCAGGTTGCCAGCGGAAGTAGAACCGTAATCATCGATGATATCAAGTAGGCCGAGCTGGCCATTTCCTGGATTGGAAAGCGCAGCCTGGAAGCTATCTTGCTCAAACATAACCTGAGCCTGCATGATCTCTTCTGCAGCAGTTACCTCGCGCGGACCCTGATATAGTGTCTTATACAAAGCATAACCGATGACCACAGCAGCGAGCCCAAAAGCGATACCCAATATCAGGTTGCGGTTGCGGTCTACGAATCCTTGAGCTTGATCGCGTACTTCTACGAGGTCGACTAGAGTTTCGTCGCCAGTTTCTACGTTGGCTACTTGGCCACGGCGTCTGGAATTGCCAGTTGGGGTACGTCCGATGTTGTTCTTCGGCATGGTTATTGGTTGATCGTTATCTAAAACTCAAAACGAGTTTTAAACACACACTTCTGAAAAGCGAGCGCAAAGATACCAATTATTAAGATATACAGTACCGTTTTTCGTACTGAAAACTATATAGCCTTATGTCAGGAAGGGATAGTCCTCTTGCAGGTAGTTGTCGGTATATAGCTCTGATGGGTCGGGCCATGGACTCTCTTCCGCAAATTTGTATGCCTCGTTGATCTCTGCCTTGATCTTGTCTTTAATGGCTTTGATCTTTGCTTCGGTAGCCAGACCGTTTTCTAATATGGTCGCTTCGGTAGTCTTTACGGGGTCTCGCTCCATAAAGGCTTTGACCTCATCTTTTTCGCGGTACTTAGCCGGGTCAGAAACAGAGTGCCCTTTGTAGCGGTAGGTCTCAATGTTAAGATAGTACGGACCTTTGCCTGAACGAATGTGGGCAACAGCGCGCTTCACGGCTTCGTAAACAGCCTCTACGCTCATCCCGTCAACCGTCTCAGAAGGCATATCGTAGCTCAGTCCCAGCTTTGACATATCGGTCACATTGCTGGTGCGCTCGATTGATGTACCCATGGCGTAGCCATTGTTTTCGAGTACATAGAGTACGGGTAGTTTCCAGGTCATAGCCATGTTCCAGCTTTCGTGCAGGGCACCCTGACGAGCAGCCCCATCACCAAACATAGTCACACACAAATGGCCCGACTCGCGATAATTCTCGGCAAAAGCGATGCCTGTACCAATGGGTATTTGAGCACCGACGATACCATTGCCACCGAAGTAGCGATTTTCTTTGCTGAAGAAGTGCATGGAGCCACCTTTTCCCTTGACCACACCCGTGGCCTTACCAAATAGCTCCGCCATAGCCGACTTAGTGGTTACGCCACGACCTATAGCCGTACCATGCTGGCGATAGGCCGTAACAATGGCGTCATCTTTGGTGATGGCTGCTTCCATGCCTGCCGTGATGGCTTCCTGACCGATATAGACATGACAAAAGCCGCGGATCTTCTGCTGACCGTAGGCCATGAGCGCGCGCTCTTCAAATCGGCGGATGCGCAGCATGGTCTCGTACCATTCGAGATACTGCTCCTTACTATAGCCTATTGACTTAGTAGCTCTTTTACGGCCCTTGGCGGTGCCATTGCTGCCATTTGACTTGGCTTTAGAGGCCGCACCGTTTCGCTTGGCGGCAGGTTTTTTAGAAGTCGTACTCATGCTAGATGGTCAATTTTGCTTCTGTCTCGTTCTACAGATTATCAAAGGTAGGGCAGGAAGCGCAGTTTATAAGAATGAAGTGTACATAAAAGGTAATTATAACCTGTTGTTTACGGGCTATACTTACAAGAACCACAGAGTTCGGGCTCTAGTTCTCAACCTATAAGCGATTTGAGGGTTTAAGCAATGTAGTAGGCAAGTAAACAAAAAAGATTCTACATTCGCGGCCCGTGAACAAACGATTGCATTATGGACTATCGACCTGCGGAAGTCTTAAAATCCTCATCTGCAAATGCTGATTTGGCAGATGAAACACCCCGTTCAAATATCGAACAACAGCCTGATGAAACCAAGCAGGCCGCAAAATCGTCATCAACAGGAATGGTAACTGTACATTTCAAGTTTGAAGATCCCAGTTTGGAGCCAAAGACCGTCGAAGTCTTTCCGGGCTTGCAAATCGTAGAGGTTACCGAAGAGGCGGGCATCCACTTAAACCACAACTGTGGCGAGGTGTGTGCGTGCAGTACCTGTCATGTCTACATAGAGTCTGGCGAGGAGTTTTTGCCAGAGATCACAGATCGGGAAGAAGACTTCATAGATAGGGCCATCAACCCGCGCATCGAGAGCCGCCTGGCTTGCCAGTGTATGATTGAAGACGAAAATGCCGTCTTGGAAGTAACCATTCCGGATCAGCGGAAGATTATTGGGCACGAACATTAGGGTAGTCTGTTAAGGGGTTGGGGAAATCCGCTTAAGATTAGGACTTTGATGAGCTTGGGATTATTTTTTTCAAATTTATAATTGAGGTATAGTCTTTTAGTCTGTTAGGGGAATGGGAGCAGGAGCCAGGTATGTGGTATCTTTCTTGACTTTTCAGCCTGAATTGAAATGGGTGGCAGAGTCTTTTAGTCTGTGAAGGGAATAGGGAAGAAAGTTTTAGATTTTGGACACTCTTTTGCATGGAAGACTTGAACTAAAATCTGTGTTAGCGTCTTTTAGAAAGCTAGAGGGTGAATACTTAGCTTTTGAAAGGAACTTCAACATGAAGATTCCAATCAAAAAAGAGACACCTCAAGTCACCTAACAGACTAAATATGAGCAACTTCGACGATTTCGATAATTTTCCCATCAACTGGCCAGACCACGAAGACATAGCCATGAAGCTGTACGATCGTTTTGGCGATGATTTCAACGAAGGGAAAATATATCGCATACGCTTTACCGACCTATTGGACTGGATCTTAGAAATCCCCAACTTCGAAGGTAAGCGCGAAGGATCTAGTGAAGAGCATCTCGAACAGATTCAAGCTAAGTGGGTGTACGAATGGCGCGATAATCAATGAACGAGCTAGAAGCATTTAGCGAGGTAGATACCCTGATCTTCGATGTAGATGGTGTCCTGACCGACGGCACCCTACTCGTAACCGAAGCTGGCGAGTTGCTGAGGCAAATGCATGTACGCGATGGCTACGCACTAAAGCACGCACATCGAGCAGGCTACCGCGTCGCCATCATAACCGGTGGCAAAAGTGAAGGCGTTGTAAAGCGGCTTAAGAAGCTCGGCCTTACCGATATTTTTTACGGTGTACAAGACAAAATAGCGGTCTACGAAGAGTAC
>JBCDFE010000282.1:0-5481 GCA_039178745.1 Bacteroidota bacterium
GAAGCGATTTAGACTTATGAATTCTATCGATGTGTAAGCACTTGCAAATCATACGTAGGCTATGGATATTGTGAAATTCACAACCTTCACTCAACCCATAGCCATGATACGTATCTTAGATAAAGGTACCATCCTTCGATTGATCCTGCCACATCTTAGTGTAGCCAAACGTGGTTATCGCTGTAGTGTCAGCCTAGTTGACGTAGTCAGCGCTATTCTCTATAAGTTCAAATCTGGTTGCCAATGGCATATGTTGCCTGTCGATGCCTTTTTCAAATCGAAGAAAATCAAGGCGTTGAGCGTTTATTACCACTTTCGCAAGTGGGCCCTAGATGGTAGCTGGCGAAGAGTTGCAAGAGTACTAATGCGCTATAATCCACAGGTTTTTGACCTAAGTCTAGCGCACTTTGACGGTACTCATTCGCGTGTCATTCGAGGTGGTAAAGTCACTGGATACCAACGAAGACGTCGGTCTAAAACAACAAATACCCTTTGGTTAGTGGACCGAAATGGATTGGTTGTCAGTTATTTACAACCAATAGCTGGAAACCATAACGATTTGTACAATATTGAAAATGGCCTTTTACAAATGGCCCAAGATCTCAAATCAAAAGGTGTATCTACCGATGGTTTGTTTATCAACGCAGATGCAGGATTTGATTCGGAGTCACTTCGCCATCTATGCGAACGCATGGGGATTCAGCTAAACTGTCCTTTTGTTAAAAGAAACAATAAACACTTAGACGTGTATGACTGGCACTTTGATTCGCTGATGTATCAAGAGCGATTTACCGTGGAAAGAACCAACGCTTGGATGGATGCTTTTCGAACGCTCTCCGTCAGATACGACACCTCAATCGAAAGTTGGATCGCCTGGCATGACATATTTTGTGTCGTTGCTTGGTGCCGGAAAATCTCAAAAGTCTAAACGGCTTCAATGTAAAATCTAATGCCAAGCCAATGGAAGCGTCTAATGCTTCCTCTCAGGAAGCTTCTCTATTCGATTCAGCGGGTATGTGGGCCGATCGGGATATAGATGGCGATTCATTAAGAAAGGTGGCGTGGAAGAGGTAGTGCTACAGCCAGAATGACAATCCGAGTCTATTGAAAACTTGAAGTCATAATCAGTAAAAATGACGATTGCAGGTTTTTACTATTCTATAATCTAATTGGCGACTTTCGTGGTAAGTTACCATAGCTAAGACTTGCTCTGGTTTGGGTATACTTTTCATTTCAACAACGACTTTGTAAGATGAACCGATTGATTTTTATTTTCCTCCTGCTTTCTCCCGGAATAGTCGTCTCTCAGGGATGTGATTGCGCATCTAATTTTGAATGGGCCAAGCAGACTTTTGAAGAGAATGATGCTGGCTTTTCATACGTGATCGATCAGAAAGGGGAGGAGGCCTATGCACAGCATACGCAAATCTTCATCGAAAGGGTAAAGGATATAGAAGATACAACCGAATGTGCGGAGACCATCTCTGAATGGCTAAGCTTTTTCCGATCTGGCCATCTGTCTATTCGGGCCGTTAATGCTGAAAATGGTTCGGCAGGTGATCAAACGAGTGATGAGGAAATTAGAGCGAGTTTTTCGGAATGGGAGCGTTTAGAAGTCAATGTCCCTGAGTTTGAGCAGTATCTTAAAGAGAAAGAGGCGCATGACTTTGAGGGAGTCTGGGTGTCAGAGCCCTACAAGATCGGCATTAAAAAGGTTGGTGAAGCGTACCTCGGTTTTATAATCGAAGCAGACGGTGTGTATTGGACTGAAGGTCAGATAAAGCTAAGCATTCAAGAAGATCTATCCACCACTTATTATATGAGAGATCATTCTGCCGAAGACTTTGAAACGGCAGAGTTGCTCGGAAATAATTATTTGGTGATGGGTTTTATAACTCTGGAAAGAATGAGTCCAACTTTGGCACCAGAGCCAGAAGTAGCTAGACACTTCAAGTCGATGTCTGCTCAAGAACCCTACTTTGAGCAAATCAATGACGAAACTACGCTCTTGAGGATTCCGAGTTTTAGTTATTCAGAAAAGAGAATGATAGATAGTGTGATTCTCGCGAATAGAGATGCTATTCTTCAAACGCCAAACTTGATTGTCGATTTAAGGAATAACGGTGGTGGCAGTGACGGGAGCTTCGAAGAGCTATTGCCTATTCTATACACCAACCCCATACGGACGGTAGGAGTAGAAATGCTGTCAACGCCATTGAATAATCAGCGGATGCTGGATTTCGTAAATGACGATGATTACGGCTTTGACGAAGAAGAGAAAAAGTGGGCTCAAGATGCCTATGATAAATTGTCCGAGCGTATCGGGGAGTTTGTCATGTTGAACGAGTTCCCTGTTTCTGTGACCAGATTTGATACCATTTACGAGTATCCCGAGAACATTGGGGTGATCATTCATGAATATAACGGTAGTACTACGGAGCAATTCTTACTGGCTGCTAAGCAGAGTAAAAAGGTTAAGCTGTTTGGTACAACCACAGCGGGTGTGCTCGATATTTCGAATATGTACTCTGTAATGTCTCCTTGCGAAGACCTAGAGCTAGCTTACAGCTTGTCGAAAAGTATGAGGATACCGCAGATGACCATTGACGATAAGGGCATACAGCCAGACTATTACATAGATGACGGGATACCCAATCATGAGTGGGTAAAATATGTATCTGAGATACTGAACCATTAATTTGTCTTGTATCTCGATCAAACTAACGGTTTCTAAGAAGACTTTCTACCTGCGGAAGTTCGAAAAAAAGAAACGCACCTTATCTTTGCCGCCTCAAATCAGCCAGCTATGGTTTACATCACCCGCCGGGAGCGCTTTAATGCCGCCCACAAACTGTGGGTCAAAGACTGGAGCGACGAGCGCAACAAGGAAGTGTTCGGCAAGTGTGCCAACAAGAATTGGCATGGGCACAACTATGAGTTGTTCGTCACGGTCAAAGGTAGGCCCGACCCAAAAACGGGTTTCGTGATGGACATCAAGAAGCTCAGCAAGTTGATCAAAAAGCAGATCGTAGACGACGTAGATCACTCCAATCTCAACTTGGATGTGGACTGGATTCCAACCGACCTTCAACCGACCACCGAGAATTTGGTTATACTGTTTTGGCAGCGCCTTCAAGATCATCTGGACTACTGCGAACTACACAGCATTAAGCTGCACGAAACGGAGAACATCTACGCTGAGTATTATGGGGAGGTCTAAGTTCGTTCCTGTGTATCTAAAACTTCGAATTTATTGATAAGAATCAGTTTGTCTCTTTTTAAGAGCGCGTATTCGTACAAATTAAATCAGGGAAGTAAAATATAATTTTATTTAAACTAAGATTATAATTGGTCTTTTAAATTGTTTATTTACCAATATTAACCTAAAAAGCTAGGTGAACCAGCTTTAGTTCACCTAGCTTTTTTGCAATAGAACTTGATTTAGGGTAATCCCGATTTAATCCCTTATTAATCTAAGGAATTCATCTCTATGATGTGGATCCTTAAATTTACCGCCGTATTCAATAGTTACGGTTGAACTATTGTTATCCTTTATGCCACGGGCAGAAACACAGTGGTGCTCCGCATCTACAACAACGATAACATCTTCCGTTTCAAGTTCTTTTTTGAGCTCGTTAAAGATCTGGATAGTCATACGTTCCTGTACTTGCGGCCTTTGGCCGAAGTAGTCAACAATCCTGTTTATCTTGGATAAACCGATAACTTTCCCACTAGAAATATAGCCTACATGCGCCAAACCAGATATGGGCAGGAAGTGGTGCTCGCAAGAAGATCGAAGCGTGATATTCTTTTCAATAAGCATTTTTCCGTAACCATACTTGTTGTCAAAGACAGAAATTTTCGGCTTGTTTTTGGGGTCCAGTCCCGAAAAAATCTCTTTAACATACATTTTGGCAACGCGGTAAGGCGTACCTTTTAAACTGTCATCATTTAAATCCAGTCCTAAGGTTTCCATAATGACGGCAAAAGCGTCTTGAATAATTTCGATTTTTTCATCATCGCTCTTTTCGAAGGCGTCATCGCGCATGGGAGTTTCTATACTCGTCATGATGTGATTGTCTCCGTCTAGTTCGATTTGAATTTGATCTTGTACTTCCATTTTTATTCAGTTTTATTTATATCCGGACATGAGAACGTTGTATCTCATGTTTAGTTTAGAAGGTCAAGAATTATCCAATTTGTATTGTTATAGCACCTCATTATGCTACTCGTTTTTGCATTTATTTAACAAAAGCTCATTGAACATTTCTCGTGAGGGAGTCTACTGTTTTAGACGAAAAAAGGACCCAATAGTCACGCTTGTCAAAGTTATACGATCAATCTTCGATAGTTGATAGACTTCGTATATTTCCACCGACCAATACCAATCTTCATGCCACAAGCTTTCCCCTCGATCACCATTTCGTTCCGGCTTCTGCCCTTCCTAACAATAGTTTTACTGCTCACAGCTTGCGAGGCAGGAGACTTTGTACAGGAAGTCAGCTCACCCGATGGACAGAACCACATTGTCTTCAGTCTGAGCGAGACCGGTGAACCCCAGTACTTGGTCGTTCACGGAGACGCGCCTATCATCGAGCAGTCCAGTATGGGCTTTGAATTTGCCGACCAGCAAGCGCTCAAAGACGGCTTGGAAATTCAGCAAACGACCATAGAAAGCTACAGCGAAACCTGGGAGATGCCATGGGGCGAGCAGCTCGAAGTGGCCAACAACTACAACGAACTGATCGTAGAACTGCAAGAAAAAGAATCACCTAACCGCCGTATCGACATCTATTTTAGAGCATACGACGACGGGGTGGCATTCAGGTATGCCTTTTTGGAACAGGATGGCGTAGACTCGGTACGAATCGTGGATGAGCACACACAGTTTCAACTGACCGGCGATCATGACTGCTGGTGGATACCCGGCGACTGGGACATATACGAGCATTTGTACAACACGACCAAGGTCTCAGGAATCGATGCCCTGTCGAAGAGAGATCATCCCAATCTAGCCCAAACGACCATTCGCTACAATGCAGTCAATACGCCCGTGACCATGCGCACGGAGTTTGGCACTCATCTCAGCTTTCACGAGGCCAATCTGACCGATTATTCGGGAATGACCTTAAAAGTCGATACGGATAATTTGAGTCTGACCAGCGGCTTGGTGGGGTCTGATCTTCGAGACTTCAAAGTGAGTAGAGCTTTGCCGTTCAAAACGCCCTGGCGTACTATTCAAATTGGTGACGAGGCAACAGATCTATTGGACTCCAAACTCATCGTAAACCTGAATGAGCCGAACAGCCTAGGCGATGTATCCTGGTTTGAGCCGCAAAAGTATATGGGCATCTGGTGGGAAATGCACACCAATCGCGGCAGCTGGGATTATGGTATGACCATGAGTGAAGACGGTTCCTGGGTAGACACCGGCGATGCCCACGGCCGCCACAGCGCGACTACCGAAAATACGAAGCGGTA
>JBCDFE010000283.1:0-5466 GCA_039178745.1 Bacteroidota bacterium
AACTTCCTGCCTGCACAAAGTATCATCGACACCTTGGATCAAACGATTTGCCTAGGTGATTCTATCCTCATTGGCAATACACAATTTGATGCCGCCAACCCAGAGGGGCTAACTGCCATCACGCCGGGTAATTCGAATATCTGCGATAGCAGTTTGTACGTAAGATTAAGTTTCCTAAATCCTGCGTTTGGGTCACTTACCAGCACAGCCTGTGCAGGAGACACCGTACTCGTAGAAGGTACGGCCTTTACTATCCAAGATCCCGATGGATTGGTGACCATCTTTAATGGGGCAGCTAATGGTTGCGATAGCCTATTGTCAGTGATCATCAACTTTACGATTCCACCGGAAGTAGAACTCATGGGCGACGATATTTTATGCCTTGGAGATACCGCTTCATTGGAATTTGAGGTCGATAATGGAGGAGGACTGAACATCGTCCTCGCTGAAGAGTCGGGACAGACGCAAGTGCTGAGCGGAATAGGCAATGGGAGTACCCTCGATGTAATACCTGAATTCAGTACGAGCTACACCATCGTATCTGCCAGTAGTGGAAATCCTTGCCCGGTAGTTTTTGATCCAACAGATACCGTTTTTGTCGGAGTCGATAGAATAGTCGGCTCCCTAAGTTCTGAGTTCAATCAGTCCGGCTTCCAGATCAGATGTGCAGAACAAAACGATGGCGAACTCATACTAGAAATGCTGGAAGGTAGTCCACCCTTCGATATTCAGTGGTCAAGCGGAGAAAGTGATACTGTTCAAGTTGGTGGACTACCACCCAATAGCTACTCCGTTGTAGTCACTGACGCAAATGGATGCACCATCGAACCCTCTATTCTGCTCCAAGCTCCACCTCCAGTCATTGCGGACCTGAGCATATCCGGCCCTAATTGCAACAAAGATGAGGGCCTGATCAGCATAAACAATATTACGGGTGGGCTACCCCCTTACGAATTTTCTATAGACGGCGATTTCTTCGTCAGTTCGGGTTCGTTTCCATTCATTTTCGATGGTGAACCCGGTGATTATGTACTCCAAATTATAGACGGTTTCGATTGCTCTAGCGAAATACCCATCACCATTCCAGTCGGCTCTGCCCCTCAACTCAATTTACCGGGAGATACGTCCATCATCCTCGGCGATAGCCTTTTTGTAGTAGCTCAGGTTGACTTTACGCCAGATAGCATTTTTTGGGAACCTGCCTCTCAAGTATCCGATCCCAACAGTCTGTCCGTTTTTCTAAGCCCTGAAAACACAACTTTCTTTCAACTCACATTGATAGATGAAAGCGGTTGCCGAATTACACAGGGATTTGAGTTGCTGGTAGACGAACGCATACCGGTCTTCGCACCCTCGGCCTTCTCGCCCAATGGCGATGGCAATAATGAAGTATTCCGCTTTTTCACGGGACCTACCGTCGAAGAAGTCATTTTAATGCGCATCTACGATCGGTGGGGAACTATGGTATTTGAAGAGTCCAGTTATCCGGCTTTCGACACGAGCAAGGGATGGGATGGCACCCTAAATGGCCAAAACTTAAACTCGGCTGTCTTCGTATACTACGGAGAATTAAGACTCAATGACGGCACCATTGTCGTCGTAAAAGGAGACGTTACCTTAGTGAGATAAGCCGGTCTTCTTCAAGCTTGCAAGTACAATTAAGCCGTACACATTTGTTGGCTTAACACATTCTCTTTACATTTGAGGCCCCTTAGAAATACCTTACACTAGGAACAAACTTTTAGTAATAACCGATTACTATAATAGCGCAATAAAGACCCTTTAAGCCTCGCAGTTATCTGCTTGATTACACTGTCCCACCCATAGCTCACATTTTATATTATTAAATTATATATCCTTTAAGATGACAAAAATTGGCGTCTATTACGACGGCAACTATTTCCTGCACGTCAGTAATTACTACAACTACGATCACCCGCGAAAGCGGAGGTTAAGCGTTACCGGGCTTCACGAATTCATACGGCACCAAGTGGCCGATTACGAAGGCGAAGATGTAAGTCGCTGCCGAATTGTGGATGCACACTACTTCAGAGGAAGATTGAGTGCACAGGAAGCATTCCAGAGAGGTCAAATCATATACTGGGATCGCGTATTCGACGACATCCTCATGTCAGCGGGTGTGACGACCCACTACTCTACCCTTAAATCTACCCACGGCAGGCGAGAAGAAAAAGGTATAGACGTTTGGCTCGCACTCGAATGCTTCGAGCAGGCTACGTTACGAGATCTCGATGTCGTCGTTCTTGTTGCAGCAGACGGCGACTTTCTACCACTGGTCAGAAAACTGAATTCCAGAGGAACCCGGGTCGTCATCATGTCCTGGGATTTTGAGGTCAATAGCGATAGCGGCAACTCCATGATCACGCGCACCAGTCAGGATTTACTGGAAGAAGCCAGCTACCCAATACCCATGCACGAGGTCATCAACAATCGTTTAAAGCGGAATGACCCCATCGTCAACAACATCTTCGTGGCCAATAGCTCGGAGACACAGAAAAGTAACCACCCTGACTTTAACCGAGTAGAGCCTGATGCAGCCGGTGGCAATCAAGAGTCAGCTAAAGGTCCGGTAGAATATGAAAAGCCCGAAGAGGGTGAGGTCGGCGATCTGATGGTCAGCAGAGTCTTGAGCCTCAAAAATGGGTATGGCTTTATTAAGTATCCGCCCAATAATCTGTTCTTCCACTATTCAACGGTCCAGAATATCGACTTCAACGATTTGCTGATTGGTGATCTGGTCGAATTTCGACTTTCGTACAATGAGGTAGGTCAGCTCATAGCTACTGAAGTACAGCTACTGGAAGAAGAGGAAGAATAAGCCATGGCTGCCCTTTTCATATCCAGAAGCCTGACAGCAGATAGCCCTATACGCAGCTGGTGCCAAAGCAAGAAAGTGGATCTGGTAGATCTCTCCCTGGTCAAATTTAGCAGACCAGACCGCATCATCTGGCCGGAAGACGATTTTGAATGGGTATTTTTCTACAGTTCGCGGGCTGTTAGTTTTTTTTTGGAACAGTTTCAGGGGGACTTGACCAACATACAGTTTGCTTGTTTTGGTCAGGGTACGGCAGAATCTTTATTGGCGGCAGGGCATTCGCCTTCCTTTATTGGAAACGGAGATTTTCGCCAGGTAGCCGATGACTTTGCTTCAGTTGCTAGCGGTCAGAAAGTCCTGTTTCCTCAGGCTCGAAATAGTCGCCGTACAGTCAGCCGTCATATAGGTGATCGGATACTGGCCACTGAGGTAGTCGTTTATGAAAATGAAGCTAAAGCAATAGCATTCGAGCAGAGCTTTAAGTATCTGCTCTTTACCAGCCCGTTAAATGTTATGGCCTTCTGCGACAAAAACTTCATAGATCCATTCACCCATGTCATAGCCATTGGCCCTAGCACCGAAGCTGCATTAGTCAGTCGCGGATTTGAGGAGCCTCTGGTCGCCGCCGAGCCCAGTGAGGCAGCCATGCTTGTTTTGTTGCAACAACTCTAGACACTCTTTAGCGTCCGGTGGCTCGCAACTATTCTTTTCTCGATCCAGGATAGCGCAAAATCGAATACTTCCTTACGCTCGGGTTCGAAGTGGAGTTCGTGGTAGAGACCCGGCCACGATTGCATGATCAGATCATCACCAGATATGCGATTCATAAAATCGCGGCTCGCATCGTGGCTGGTCAGACCATCATCGGTTCCATGCATGAGCAATAGTGGAATGTCGATTCGCCCCTCGAATTTATCGAGATGCTCGGCGGCTTTCATCAGGTCTACCCCAACTCTTGAGCTAACCGAGCTATGGTTGAGCGGGTCTTGCTCAAAGGCTTCTTTTATTCCTTCTGTTCGGCTGAGTTGCGTATTGTCTAGCGCATTGGAGACGGTAAACCCCGGATAAATATTGCGCATAAGTTTGCCCACTGCAATCAAGATGGGATTCACCTGAAAAGGCAATCTGATGTAGGGTGCGGATGAAATAGCACCCGCTATTCTCGGTTTGCGCTTTATGATATAATTGAGCAGCAAGTTGCCGCCCTTGCTATGCCCATAAAGAAAAACCGGAAGATCTGGGTAGAGCCGCTCGCACTCGATCACCAATTGGGCAATACCGTCGTAGTAGTGCTTAAAATCTGCCACATAGCCACGCTTACCCTCGCTGCGCCCGTACCCCAAACGATCGTAGCCAACCATAGCCATACCCGATTGGGTAAAGTACTCGGCCATGGGGTCATACCTGCGCACATGCTCACCTATACCGTGGATTAATCCCACTACCGCACGGGCGTTTTTTTTCGGCCATTCTACCGCATAAATAGCTTGCCCATTGGGCGATTTCCACGAAAATTCTTTAACCGACATGCCCATTTACTTTTTGGTGGTCGGAAAAATAGGGAAATTTGCAGCATGAAACCTCGCATTGTATTTATGGGTACGCCAGAATTCGCCGTACCTAGTCTGGAAGCCCTCATTGAAAATGGGTATGAAGTTGTAGGCGTAGTTACGGCAACTGATAAAATGGGTGGAAGAGGCGGCAAGAAGCTACTGGAATCGGCCGTCAAAAAATGCGCAATCAAACACCAGATTCCTGTATTGCAGCCCACCAAGTTGCGCGATCCCGATTTTTTAGCAGACTTGCGCAGGTGGAATACCGACCTGCAAATCGTGGTGGCCTTCCGAATGCTGCCAGAGCTGGTATGGGATATGCCTAGCCTGGGTACTTTCAACCTACACGGATCTTTGTTGCCCAAGTACAGAGGAGCTGCGCCCATCAACTGGGCAATCATAAACGGAGAGGCGAAAACAGGTCTGACCACCTTCTTCATCAAGCACGAAATAGATACGGGAGATATGCTGCTCCAGGCAGAAACACCTATTGGTCCCAATGAGACCGCCGGAGACCTACACGATCGAATGATGGTTTTGGGTGCAGACCTAGTCGTAGATACCGTAAAACTCATTGAAACCGGCTCGTATCACCTCCAAAAGCAAGATGATAGACTAGCTTGCCCTGCACCCAAGCTGAGTCGGGAAGTCTGCCAAATCGACTTTGATCAAAGCTGCAACAAAGTCCATGATTTCATCAGGGGATTGAGTCCATATCCGGCAGCCTGGACCAGAGCTTCTAACCAAATACCGAATACAGCAGTGGAAAATGATCAGCATTCGGGGAATGACTCTATCCCGTCTCTCGGTCTACAAGACCTCAAACGAGGATCTCAGCATTCGGGGAATGCTTCGACCCGCGGAAGTACAGAAAAAACGAACGCAAAACCGAGTTCAGATCCGGCCAATAAGCAGGATGATAAGCGGTCCGAAAGTATTAAGATATTCGATACGCGCCCTATTGTTGAAGACCATAACCACCCAGTAGGAACGCTAATTACCGATGGCAAAAGGGAGATAAAAATAGCTTGCCGTGATGGCTATATAGAGGTACTAAAGCTACAAATATCGGGCCGC
>JBCDFE010000284.1:0-5437 GCA_039178745.1 Bacteroidota bacterium
CAGGATCACATAAGACGCATAGTCGAGAAAGTAATCCTCGTACATCCCTTTCAAAGTCACGATCTGATCTTCGGGATGCGCCTGCCCATTAGTGGAGTTGCTCATGGGAGCAAAGATAGGAAATAACAAATTGTTTTAAAAGAGGTTGGCTTCGATCTTTCCGACCTGCCTTCCGGCCATTATTGGCTAATGACGAGATATGAAACCGGGGAAGTGAGTCGGAGATTGGTAGTGAAGGAATAGTTAAAAACCACATAGCCATGTAACTTCAAATCCGTATATTGCGTCTAAAGCGTGAAGCAACCCCATCCCCTCTAACGCGCAACTAACTATTCATGCCCTGGCCCACCTCATCGATCTGCATCACCATAGCTCTGATGTTGTCTTCAAGCTTAGCGGCTCAGCACCCAACCGGTAGCCAGACCAGGCGAGCCGAGTCATTTCCCGTCTATAGCCCGGATGGAGGAACGCTTTATTTCAGCTTACATGATCATCAACAAAATCTGGGACCGGATAATGCAGCAGATGTATGGGTGGTCAGGCGGCAAAATGATGGCAGTTGGAGCAGGCCGATCATTTGTGGAGCGCCCATCAATACTTTCGGACCAGATCGGGTAATTGGCATAGGCGCTAGCGGCAAACAGATGGCCGTACTGCATTCGGGGCCACATCCGTACATCGATCTGTTGTCTAAAGGCGATCGCGCATGGCGTATCCTTCGCTCCTGGTCCCTGGATAGAACCATTGCCGAAGCTGGGTTTCCACAGTTCGATATCGAGAACAGGCGACTCTTTTATCATACCGCCGCAGGTGACCTGGAGGTTAAGTCTGCACTTGCTGATGGACAATGGGGGCAGCCGCAGCCAATACGCGCTCTCAATAGTGAAGGATTTGAAGAACGCCCATACCTGGCACTCGATGGTCAGACCTTCTTCTTCCAGCGTGACGGCAAGTGGATGTGTAGCCGACTAGCGTCCAATAGTATTGAAGTCGTCGAATCACCCCAGCTGGTATTGGAATGGCAAGGGGTTTATATAGAGTCTTTCTCTTTCGCAGTCCTAGATCCACAGCGATTGGCCATTTGCGGAATAGAAAGCAACGATAAAACTAAGGTGAGATCCTTACCCTTACCTTCAAGAGCAGTGCCATTAGCCTGCCGACTGCTCAGCGGTCAGGTATCACTACCACCTGGCCCAGACCAGTCTAATGCCCAACTCAGCTTGATGGTCGATGGCATCGAGCGACAAGTTGAGGTCGATCAGTCAGGAAACTATGCGCTGATCATCGATCAGCGTGCAGCAGGCCAGGTTATTGCTGAGGCTCCGGGCTATTTTGCACCTGCGCGGGGCCTGAGCGCATCAACGGTATCGGATGTTTATGCAGCGAATAACGGAATCATAAGTTCCGATCAGGCGTATCAAGATAGAGATGCTACTATTCGCGATCTCAATAACCGAATTTATCGATCTCAGGAGGCTCTCAATGAATTGCGCGAGCGCAGGCGTCAAGCAGATGTGGCTTGGCGTAGGCAGCTAGAAGCCGCAGGTGAAGACGTTCTGGCCAATTATATCGATCCAGAATTGGAAGCCCTTCGTTTCCGGGCGTCCAATGTCCGGGCGGCCCTGGCTGATACTTTACCTCCTGTCAGACCAATCAGGCCCACGGTATCGGATTCTCTTCAGCGAGCTATAGATTCTACGCGCTACGCCGAGCTCGAACAGATGCGCGCCCGATTTCAAAACTTTCAGGATGAAGAGTTGGCTCGTCGCGGGCAGTCGGCCCACGATTGGCAATCGACTGAACCCGCAGTACCTCAAAGGGAGCTCGTAGCCCGAACGGTAGAACAAGAGTGGGTGCCCGCAGCAGCAAGAGAGGTGATAGAAGAATCGGAACTGAATGCCGAAGAGCTGCGCCTGGATGTAAGCCGCGAATTGTTTCCGTCTAACACACCGGCAGTTTACGAGCGCCAAGCTTGGGAAAATGAGCTGTTGTCAGGTGTTCGACCCCAGGCTCAGGCACAATTGCGAGAAAATTTGCGCGAACCGCTAGCCGATCAGATTCGCGAGCGCGAGCAAATTGCAGCTGAAACCAATCAATACGAAGCAGAAATCGAAAGGCTAAACGATAGCCTGGACCTGGTAATCAGCGCACAACTACAGGCTGAAAACAATCTCCGGGCTGATCGATCCGAATCGCCACCAGCCCGCGACCTCAGAGTAAAAACGGTTCCCGGTCCAGCTGACTATACCAATAGCGCGCAGCCTCTGGTGCAGCAAGGGGTATCCGTTGACTTTATCCCATTGGAAAGTGGTCAGCAAACTGTGTTGGAACAAGTCAACTTCGAACCCGGCAGTGCTTATCTCAGCACGGAAGCAGAAATTGAGTTGCAAAGGCTGCTAGGCTTACTGCAAAACCATGCTGGTCTAAAATTCTTGCTGGGTGTACACATGGGATCCAACATGAGTTATAGCGATGCCCAGGCGCTGAGTGAAGGCAGAGCATCATCAATTCGGTCTTGGTTTATAGAAAGGGGAATCGATTCAAGTCGAATTGCCGTAGAGGCCTTCGGTCGCAGTCGCCCACTACCCAGATCGTCTTCCATAACAGGAAGTGACGAAAGGGTAGAGTTGATCATCAGATAGATGCGTTCTGCTATCGTACCTTTGCAGCATGAAAGGAATCATCCTGGCCGGGGGCCTGGGTACACGCCTGTATCCCCTCACTTTAGCCGTGAGCAAGCAACTCATGCCGGTCTACGACAAGCCGATGATATACTATCCGCTCTCGACACTCATGTCGGCGGGTATTCGCGACATCTGCATCATCAGCACACCTCATGATCTTCCAAAATTTGAGCATCTGCTAGGTGACGGTAGTCGACTGGGATGCAATTTCAACTATGTAGCGCAATACGAGCCGAATGGGCTGGCTCAAGCTTTCGTGCTGGCAGAAGCATTTATAGCCGGAGATCCGGCAGCTCTCATCTTGGGCGACAATATATTTTACGGTACCGACCTCGATGAGCAACTGGCAGGGATGGAAGCGCCCAAAGGCGGTCTGGTCTTCGCCTATCGAGTCGCCGACCCAGAGCGATACGGTGTAGTCGAGTTCGATAGTGCCTTTAAAGCCATTTCTATAGAAGAAAAGCCCGCGTGTCCAAAATCACATTACGCAGTTCCCGGTCTGTATTTCTATGACAATTCCGTGGTAGAGGTCGCCAAAAATCTAAAGCCTAGCGCTCGTGGTGAATACGAGATCACAGACGTCAATCGATACTATCTGGAGCGCGGCCAGCTCAAGGTTGCTGTGCTTGGTCGGGGTACGGCATGGTTAGATACCGGCACTCACAAAAGCCTGATGCAAGCTGGTCAGTTTATTGAAGTGATAGAAGATCGGCAGGGACTCAAGATCGGCTGCATAGAAGAGGTGGCCTGGCAGCAGGGGTTTATCGATGACGCCGGCCTGGAACGCGAGGCCAACAAGTTCCTGAAAAGTGGCTACGGCGAGTATCTGCTGGATCTGCTGAAGTAATGGATTGCATGACCCCCCGCTGGCTTACCATCATATTCTGTCTCTTACTCTTTCCGGCCTTGCTGTGGAATTTGGGCATTATG
Organism: Bacteroidota bacterium; assembly: GCA_039178745.1. Classification (GTDB taxonomy): domain Bacteria; phylum Bacteroidota; class Bacteroidia; order Chitinophagales; family Saprospiraceae; genus Neolewinella. Next base: position 3,615 of record JBCDFE010000284.1, read on the forward strand.
GTTTTTATAGACGATGAAGCCATACGCGCACTCGTAGCCCAGGAAATGATCTGGAGTGGCGATTATCTGGTGCCGACCATGCACGGCGATCCCTATCTCAACAAGCCTCCGCTTTGGAACTGGATACTCACCCTCAGTTTTCGATTGTGGGGTGGTGCCAGCGAGTGGGCTACTCGCTTCCCTACGGTAATTAGCTTGCTCCTTTATGCCAGCCTCGCTTACCGACTCACCAAAGACGAGCTCGGCCATTCGGTAGCCCTTTTAGGCAGCCTGAGCATCATCACCTGCGGGCGCATGCTCTTTTGGGATTCTATGCTGGGCCTCATCGATGTGTGCTTTAGCGGTGTGGTTTTCACACAGTTTTTGCTGCTCTGGAGATATGGCGAGCGTGGGCAGTGGTGGCGGGCCTTCGGCTATACTTACGCACTCACTGCCCTGGCCTTTATGCTCAAGGGATTTCCGGCCATCGTTTTTCAGGGTCTTACCCTCATGGCCTACTTGGTTTGGCGGCGGCAGTGGCAGCGCTTATTCAGCATGTCGCACATCGTCAGTGGGTTGGGGTGTCTGGCTTTGCTGGCCACCTATTATATCCCCTACAGTCAGGAAGTTTCCCTGGCTACTGTCTGGGAGCAACTGTTTAGTGAAAGCAGTAAGCGAACGGCCCTGGCCCACAGCTGGTCTGAGACTTTGGAGCACCTCGCCCTTTTTCCCATCGAGATGAGCTATCACTTTCTGCCCTGGACCCTTCTCCTTATTCTCTTTGTGGGGTGCGGACTACAACGCCGACTGCGCGAGCAACCATTTTTAGCTTATCTGCTGCTGGTTTTTCTAGTCAATATTCCGGTCTATTGGCTATCGCCCAATGTTTATCCCAGGTACCTCCTTATGCTTTGGCCTTTGATATTTTTCGTCGGATTGGCCTTGTATAAACCTCAGATGGAGTCTAAATCTTTGTACTTCCGCGGGTGGTATTTTTTACTCGGTGGGGTGGTATGTTTGCTCGGTCTGGCAGCATTTTTGATTCCATTTATCCCCGAAACTTCTAATTTGCCTTATCGTTGGATATTGGCTCCTGTACTTGGCCTATCAGGACTGGCCTTAGGTGTTCGCTACTGGCGAAAACCCATCGAAGGTCCCATGATCGTTGCTGTAGTTCTGCTTTTGATCCGCATAGCGCTCAATGGCTACGTCCTACCTCCACGAGCTGCCGGAGACGAAAAAGGCATAGCCATAAGGGCATCGGCAGAGCGCATTGGCCAAACCGAAGCTTACCACCCTCTGGCCATTTACGGCTGGAGCACCATGGAGCCCGCCATGAGCTACTACCTGGAAATGGCCTACGGAGACTTTGTGCCCAGGCACGTGTTTCAGCTAGACAGCGCCAGGACTTACATCGTGAGCCCGCGTCAGTATCCTACAGCTCAAGGTATAGTGGTCGTAGATAGCTTGTTTGCTCGGCACGACAACCGACCCTGGTATAAAGTGACCGACCTGCGGAAGTCCAAACTAGAAGCACCCAATAGTGCCCAGGATGAGTACCCCATGACGGTGAAGGTGAGGGAATAACTCCTCCGCTTTAGCGAGAGCTTTCAGCCTTCGGTCGTGGGAAACGCCCAGGCTATCGCCATGTGCTGTGATAACTCCCTTCGGTTGCGGGACTCAGGCGCTTATCAGCGACCTTGTGATAACTCCTCCACTTTAGCGAGAGCTTCCAGCCTTCGGTTGTGGGAAACGCCCAGGCTATCGCCATGGGCTGTGATAGCTCCCTCCGGTCGCGGGACTCAGGCGCTTATCAGCGGCCTTGTGATAATTCCTCCGCCCTA
>JBCDFE010000285.1:0-5416 GCA_039178745.1 Bacteroidota bacterium
CCTCCTTCGTCGCGGAGGTCAAGTCTGACCTTATGGGGGAACAAACCATCCTTTGTGGCCTTCTGCAAACCGGATCTTTGCTGTGCTTCGACAAGATGGTGGCCGAAGGAATCGATCCGGCGTATGCTGCTCAACTTATTCAGTACGGCTGGGAAACCCAATCCGAAGCGATGAAGCACGGAGGCATCACTCAAATGCTCAATCGGCTAAGTGGCCCTGCCAAGGCCAGCGCCCATCGAATATCCATAGAGCTCAAGCACATCATGAAGCCGCTCTTCGACAAGCACATGGAAGATATTCTTTCTGGCACCTTCTCCGAAGGGATGATGCAAGATTGGAAACAAGAAGACGTCAAACTATTGAAGTGGCGGGAAGATACCGGGCAAACTCCATTTGAAAGGACTTCCGCAGGTCGGAGGTCTTCCATCAATGAACAGGAATACTTCGACCATGCTGTCCTGATGGTCGCTCTGATCAAAGCAGGTGTAGAATTGGCCTTCGAAACCATGACCCAAAACGGTATCAAAGCCGAATCGGCCTATTACGAGTCCTTACACGAGGTTCCACTGATCGCCAACCTGATCGCCCGGAAAAAGCTCTACGAGATGAATGCCATCATTTCTGACACGGCCGAGTATGGTTGCTATCTATTTGACTACGCCTGCAGACCATTACTGCGCGACTATATTTACGAGTTAGACTCTTCCCTCATCGGTCGGGCTTTCCAGACTGATCAAGACATTGGTGCCAGTACGATCAGGCAAACTGAAGAAGCAATCCGCAACCATCCGGTAGAGAAAATAGGTAGAAAGCTGCGCCAGGCTATGACCAGCATAAAGGCTCTTGCCCTTGAGGTCTAATAAAAAGGTCCTTGCAAACCGGGGTTTGCAAGGACCTGAACTTTATGGTTTTTTAAGGTCTTAGCCGATCTCGATCAGCTTTGGTGCTACTTTGGCTTCCTCTTTCTTGGGCAAGCTCACATTCAAAATACCATCGGTATAGGTAGCTTTGATGGCATTGGCGTCGATCTGGTTATCGTCCAGGTTAAATCGACGCTCGAAGTTGACAAGGCTGTACTCCTTGCGAAGAAATTTTGGTGCATTGTCTTCTGTAGTCTCGACGGTCTCCACATGGTAGCCGATGGTGAGTACACCTTCGTTCAGTTCTACCTTGAAGTTGGCCTTGTCGCGGCCTGGAGCTACCAAATGCAGCTCAAAGCTATCTTCGGTTTCTTGAATATTAACTGCTGGTCTGCGCTCGTTAGTCCAGTTGTCGTTGAAAACGGTCTTCGTGAAGGGATCATCGAAGAACTGAGTCAGCAAAGAGGGAAAGCGATTATAGGTTACGCGTTTCATGGTTTCTATTTTTTGGTTTTTTGATTCTTGCAGCTTGCAGTGGCAAGCGTGCGCACTACTTAGGCAAGAGATATACCAGAAAACAAAAAGTGCCATTTTGTCGGTATTGTTTTAAAAAACAAGACAAAATGACACTTTGTTTGAAACTATGACCTACAATTAGGCACATTATGGCTGAGCTGAAGCTCAGTTCTAGACAATTTACAGGGACGCGGATTTCACAGATGCACACAGATTTTTGTCTAGCCACATCCGTGTTTATCACGCATGAATACGTGTCCCATTCTACTATCCTGGTGATGTAGGAGACTCCAATAGTTCGAAGAATTCATCCAGTCCGGGTAGGATGACGATCTCTGTTCGGCGGTTTTGTGCGCGGCCAGTTTCGGAATTATTGTCGCCGCGAGGGTCGAACTCAGCACGGCCTGCAGCGGTGAGGCGGGCTGGATCTACGTAAAAATCATTGACCAACTTGCGCACCACTGCTGTAGCGCGTTGGGTAGATAGATCCCAATTGTCGTTGAAGCGATTGTTGTCGATGGGGACGTTGTCGGTATGACCTTCAATCAACACATTCAGGTTTCCGTGGTCATTCAGGACAGCCGCAACTTTGCCCAGCACTTCTTCTGCGCGAGGGTTGATGCGGGCACTACCGCTGCCGAAGAGCATTTGATCGCTAATGCTGACGTGTACCTTACCGCCCCGGACCTCGACTTGTACGTCTTGATCGTTGACATCGTCGAGGCTGCGTTTGAGGTTCATGACCAGTGCCAGATTGAGGCTATCCTTGCGGTCTAGGGCTCTGCCCATTTCTTGTATGTATCCGGTCTGAGCATTGATGCTTTCCAAAGATTCGCGGATGCTGGTTGCTCCTTCGGTACTGATGACGGACAGGTCTTCCATACGATCGAGCAAGCTGGTGTTGGTGGCCGTCATGGCATCCAGCTGGTTTTGTACTTGATCGAGTTGTTCCGATTTGAGTCGGACTTCGGTTTGAAGTCGATCGACTTCCTGATTGTTGCAGGCTGTGGTGGTTAGCAAGCCCAGGAGGAGTAGGCTCGCTGTGAGGTAGTTCATCATGACTATAAATGTAGGAGCTAGAAGAGAAATCGGCCAATTCGTTGACTGGTTTAGACGGCCGTTTACTCAAAAAGCTCGGTTGAGGTGTGATAAACGTGCTGGAGGGGGGAGAAATTTTGTTATTTGCTTAGTTGTAAATTTACAACTAAGCAAATAAACACCAGCTACTCCGTTTTCCCACTCAAATACCAAAGAGTCGAGCCAAGCCCATTCATCTAGATCACTACATCATATTTTAGCTGTATTTATATGAAAGTCGCACATACTTTAGTGCGTAATGACTAGTTTTATCTCTACTATTCGGCAACATACCAACATTCGATTATGCCCAGACTACTGACCCTACTCGCTCTACTGTGCTGTATATCGCTTCGAGCACAAGATGATCCGGCTAAGCAGGAAGATTCTACTGCCATTGGCACCAATGGCTCCTTCACAGGCTATACGGTCTTTTTTGAGACCGGTTCGGCAGACATAAGAACTAGCTTTGAGACCGACCTGGCCGCACTGGCCCCCCAAATAAATGAAATAAGAAGACAAGTTTCCATCACTGGTTTTACGGATAATGTAGGACAAGCCGATGCCAACCTGGAGCTTTCCAGGCAACGTGCAGAGGCCGTTCAACAGTTTTTGATGGCGTCTGGTGCCGATTCGGTGGCATTTGAATTGACTTTTTCCGGAGAAGACCAGCCTATTGGTGATAATACCACAGCTTCTGGCAGGGCCCAAAATAGGCGGGTTGAAATCAGCTATGCAGCCATAGAGGAGGAGCCCAGCTTGAGTGAAGACATTTATGAAGAGGAAGCTGCCGACGAGCTGATCACGAACTTTACACCACCCGAAGGAAGTCGACTGATAGAGCGGGCATTTCCATCGAATCAGGAACCTAATACACTGGTTTTTAACGCCCTTCAAAACGAAATTACAAGCGCAAATGGCGCTACAGTCATGCTCCCCTTCGAGTATAATAGTGGTGGCTCCAGGCCGCAGCGTGTAATATTGACCACCCAGGGAGCGACTAGCTTTTACGTCATTCCGCTGAATGTCACTTCCTCTGAGGGTATTTTGCGCATACCACTTGGCATGTCTACAAACCTGGGAGAAGGGAGCTTTGAAGTGGTGGCCAGCCTGGTCAATGGGGACAATGAAATCAGCCAACCCGACACGCTTACGGTAGTCATGGAAAGACTCGGCACTGGCCGCTTGCAGATCAGCCTGAGCTGGGATACGAATACCGATCAGGATCTTCATGTGATAACGCCAGCCAACGAGCGTATTTACTGGCGAGATAGATCCAGCGAAGCCGGTGGCCAGCTAGACCGCGATGACCAGGACGGACAAGGGCCCGAAAATATATTCTGGGAGACAGAAGCTCCAGATGGCATCTACACAGTAGAAGTAGATGATTTTTGGGGAACGAGCACCGATAATAACTTCGTCATCACCTTTAATGGATTGGGAACGAGCAGACAGTTTTTTGGCGCGACAAGGGAGGGTGAGCAAATAGTCGTATTTCGATTCAAGAAAGAAGGAGATACCGTCGAATTTTTGGAAGAATGAGGCTTTTAACTTCTGCAACAATGCAAATTTGGCCAATCGATTAGCCGAATTTAGCTAAATTTGGCTAATGAATCAGCCGAATTTAGTAAAAAGAGATATCGAAGAGCAGTTGCTGGCAGCTTTACAACCCAATAAAGTTGTTTTGCTGCTTGGACCTAGACGAGTGGGTAAGACCGTTCTACTCAAGCAATTGATAGAGCGCTTCGATCAGCCATATCTTCTGTTGAATGGTGAAATAGAAGAGATACAGAGGAGACTGAGTCGACGCAATCCCAGCAATTACCTCGACTGGTTTGGTGATACCCGCTTGATCCTAATAGATGAAGCTCAAAACATACCCGATGTAGGGAAAGTCCTCAAACTCATGGTAGATGAAATACCAGGTGTTAAGGTTTTGGCTACTGGCAGCTCAGCCCTTAGCATCAATAAACTGACTGGCGAACCACTGACTGGGCGAAAAAAGACATTCAAATTATTCCCTTTGAGCGAAGCAGAACTCAACCAAACTGAAAGCGCTGCAGATAGGCTGGGAAATCTCAACCTTCGATTAGTTTTAGGCAATTATCCCGAACTCCTAAAAATTTCTGATCGCAATGAACGTATAGAATATCTTCAAGAGCTCGTACAATCGTATCTATTGAGAGATATACTCGCTTTTGAGACGATACAGAACTCCAGAAAAGTGCTCGATCTATTGAGGCTAATCGCTTTTCAAGTAGGCCAGGAAGTGAGTCATCATGAATTAAGCCGGAAACTCGGCATTCATAAGGATACCGTTGCCAAATATTTGGACCTACTAACTAAAGTTTTTATCATTTACGAGTTGGGCGGTTTCAGCCGAAATTTGAGGAAGGAAGTAGTCAAAAGTAGACGCTACTATTTCTATGATAATGGCATCCGCAATGTGCTAATCAACAATCACAAACCAATAGAACTGAGAAACGATCAAGGCGCACTATGGGAAAACTATATCATTTCGGAACGTCTAAAGCACCAATCTTACCAACGCATCTTCTCTTACAATTACTTTTGGCGCACCTACGACCAGCAGGAAATTGATTGGGTGGAAGACCGCGATGGGCAGTTACATGCCTACGAGATAAAATGGAATCCAAATAAGAAAGTCAAAGTTCCAGTTGCATGGTCTAAGGCTTACCCAGAATCTGAGTTTAGGGTGATACATCCAGATAATTATCGGGGATGGTTGGGGATGTAGGCTTATCTTTGTCTATATGGTGCAGACCTATGCTATTTCAAAAATCCTAATCCACCACTACCCTCATCAAAACATCCCCAACTCTCAAAAACAGCATATCCCTACCCTGTCTACTTGGCAATAATATAGCCTGCTCGGAATGCGCAACACGCCCCTGCTCCAGCACCCTTCCCATCACATCCAAACATTCATACTCGAAAGGCCC
>JBCDFE010000286.1:0-5412 GCA_039178745.1 Bacteroidota bacterium
ACCCCAATCAAGCCGAATGGCAACAACAAAAAGAGTACTGCGGTCTGGGCGATAGAGCGGAAGGTGAGCGCAATGACAAAAAACATCAGTCCGAGTATGACGGGCATGGTTACCGAAGCAGAGTTGACGGTTTTCTCATTGTTTCGCACCTGCCCGTCCGTGACGGTAGAAACACCGGGGTAATTGGCCAGCACCGCAGGCAGAATCTCTTCTTGTACCTTGTTGTTGACGTCGGTCACCGAAACCGAATTGTTGCTCACATCGGCTTCCACTTTGACTTCTCGTTTGCCATTGACATGGTTGATGCCAATGACCCCGCGCTGAGGTTCTAGAGAGACCAGCTCGGAGAGCGGGTATGCGCTGCCGCCAGCAAAGCGGACACGCAGATTATTGAGGTCGGATAAAGTGCGCCGACTGTCCTCTCCATAGCGCACCCATACTTTGACTTCGTCTTCACCCCGCTGTAGTCGCTGCACCTCACTACCGAAGAAGGCGGATCTGACCTGGCCCAGAATGCCCTGCAGATCAAGACCCAGGTACTCTGCTTTTTCGCGCAGTTTGATGTTGATCTCTCGCAAGCCTTCCTGATTATTGTCCACTACATCCGTCAGCTCAGCGATCTGGTTGAGCTCGTCTTTTAGCTCCTTGGTGGCGGCTTCCAACTGATCGATATTTGACCCGACCAGGCTTACGCTGACGGGCTTGCCAAAAAACGATCTCGCGCCATAGCTGATAACCTCGGCCTCGTCGATCGGGCCGACTGCTTCACGCAAGGCATTGGCTACGCCGCGCTGACTCACTTCACCTCGGTCTTCGCCCGGAATGAGTGCCACATTAACAGAGCCTTGGTAAGTGGTAGGTCCTATTCTCACTTCAACCCGCTCGACCAGTTCTTGCTGCCCGCCATAAGCTTCCTGGCTGATGCTGTCGTTGACCACTTCTGCCCCGGCTGCAATGCGATTCAAGATGGCGCGCGTACGCTCTTCGGGCGTACCTGCCGGTAGCTGTAGGGTGACGTTTACATCATCACCCTCGATGATGGGGAAAAAAGTGGTCTTGACAAAACCGCCACCAACCATGCCAAAGCTGAGCAGTAAAACGGCGAAACAAATGCAGAGAGAAATCCACGAATTGCGCATGGACGCACGCAGTACGGGACCGTACAAGCGGTCACGCATAAAGTCCATCAGCTTATCGAACGCCCGCTGCACGCGGTTGGGCTTGGCATTGGGATCCAGTGCTTTCGAGTGGGCTACGTGGGTGGGCAGAATCACCGCACCTTCTACTAGAGAGAACACCAGCGAAAAGATGACCACTATAGACATTTCGCGGAAGAAATCGCCCAGAATACCATCGATGAAAAAGAAGCTGCTGAAAGCCAGCACCGTGGTGACAATAGCAGCAAATACGGCGCCCAATACATCCATAGTGCCATCTATAGCCGCGCGTATTCGGGGTATGCCCCGCTCGTGATAGCTGTATATGTTTTCCCCTATGACGATGCCGTCGTCTACCAGAATACCGATGACGATGATCATGCCGAATAGCGAAATCACATTGAGGGTGACATCGAGGGCTGCCGCAAATATGAACATGCCCGCAAAGCTGATGGGGATGGATAGGGCCACCCAGAAAGCCAGCCGCCAGTGCAGAAATACCGCCAGCAATAAAGCTACGATGAAAAAGCCCTGAATACCGTTTGTCTGCAAGGTGTTTATGCGCTGCCTGAGTACGATACTGGCGTCATCGATTATGGCTATTTGTACATTTTCGTGGCTGGCATTGAAATCATCGATGTACCCGCGCACCTTTTCGGTGATGGAGAGCATGTCTTCCTCCAGCGTATTCTGTATATTGACATTGACCGCCGGGGTGCCGTCTAGAAATCTTCTGTTGGGCTGGTCTGCCCATCGGTCGCGAACCGTAGCGATCTGGCTCAAGAGCACCACGCCGCCGGCTTCGGTTGATTTAACGACGGTACTGCGCAGGCCATCAGAGTAGTAGTTCTTGCTGCGGGCGCGCAGCAGCAGTTCTTCTTCTTCGCCCTTTACCGTGCCTCCGGTCAGATCCAGATTGTTGCGTCTTACGGCGTCGGCGGCTTCCTGGAAAGTCAGGCCATAAGCTTGTAGATCTGCTTCTCTGAACGCAATTTCTATCTCCTCTTCGGGAAAGCCCGAAAGTGTGATCTTCGAGATGCCGTCCATAGCCAGCAGATCGTCTTCCACTTGCCGGGCTTCGGTCTTGAGTAGCTCCAGGCTCGCCCCATCTCCATAGAGCGAGAAGCTGATGGCCTGCCCCAGCGACTCTTCCTTGTAGACCACAGGCGGCTCCATGCCGACAGGGAAGCTACTGATTCGATCTACTTCGTTCTTGACATCCTGCAAGATGATGTCGGTATCGTACTCCTGCAGGACTTCTATATCGATAGAACCGCTGTTCTCGGAGCTCACGCTGGTGTAGCGTTCTATGCCCGTCAGCCCCTTTAGGTTTTCCTCTATCTTGTTGATGATGCCCTCTTCTACTTCTTCCGGGCTGGCGCCAGGATATACGATGCGGACGAAAATTTTCCGGCTCGGTGTTTCCGGAAAGAAGGTCGACTTCATCTGTGCCAGGCTGAAGGCACCTACGATCAGCAGGCCAAACATGATCAGATTAGCCGCAACGGGAAACTTGACGAAATACTCTATAAATCTGCGCACTACGGCTTACTTTCTGGTTAGCGTATCGGTGCTGGTGGTTTTCACCTTCATACCGTCATAAGCGCCCGCCACATCGGTCGTCAGCAGCTGGGTTCCGTCGGGCAGGCCGCGTACAATCACTGTTTCCCGATTTATTTTTTGGACTTCCGCAGGTCGGAGTCTCAGCAGGCTATCGTGTTCTACTACGAAGACCTGGTTGTCTTCTGTCAGCAGATCTCGGTCTATCTCGGTGGCGTTGTCGAAGGTCGTAGCCTGGGCCTCTCCACGCAAGTACATGCCTTCCCGCAGGTTTTGCCCGCGTACGCCTATGTAAACCGTTACGGTCTGGGAGGCCGGATCGATTTGGTCGCTGATCCTTTTCACTTGGCCTGTCCAGTTGCTGTTCAGGTCTTCACTGCGCAGGGTGACCGATCCATTGTTTTGTAGGTACTCTAGCTGAGAGAGCGGTACTGTAGCCGCCAGCTCGTAGTAGCCCGTGGCCATCAGTTCACCGATTTGTTGTCCTGCTCTGACTACAGCACCCTGGTCTATGCTGGTGGCCGTCAGCACTCCGGCAAAAGGCGCATATACGGTGTACTTACTCAGCCGGTCTTCCAGGCTTTTTATACTGTAGTATTGGCTATAAATATTACGGCCAGCCAGAAAAAGGCGGGCGCTTTGATCGCTCACTTCAGGTAGTTCTTTTAACTCGGCTTCTATATCGTATTCGGCCAGGTAGGTTTCCCAGAGGGCTGCAGTCTCTGCATAGTCTATACGCAGGTCTGGCATGGCGCTGGCTATCGCATTCATCAGGGTCGCTCGCTGAGATTGTAGGTTCAGGCGGGCCTCGGTATTGTCTATACGCAGCAGGATCGACTCGTTGGGGAAATAAGTACCCACTTTGAATGGTCTTCCCGTTTCTTGTACTGTTCCGCCGACCTCGGTAAACAAGGCGATTTTATTGTAGGCTTGTAGCTGACCTTGTACTTCCAGTGTCGCTTCTACGCGGCCATTTTGTATGATCAGCGTTTCGACGGTGGCTATTCGTTTGACCTCTGGCTTCTTAGGCGGTTCTTCCTTCTGGCCGGAAATGAAATTCATGGCTACAAAGCCCAGAGCGATGATGCCCGCGCCTATGAGAAAAACCAGTATGCGCCTGATGGTGAGTTTGTTCATGCTGATTAGTGAGATAGGAATCCATCCACTACCAGAGGCAGCGGGTAGAGCCCTTGATGATCATCTAGCATGAATGCTATGAGGGACTCAGAAGTTCAGTGTAGGCTTATGTATGGACAAGCTTGAAATTTTGCTTATTGTAGAGGCAACCTTAGTTTTTGATGACTTTGCCGCTGCCTATTCGTCCGTTTTCTAATATGGCTTTGTAGGTATAAATCCCACTTGGCAAGCCGCTCATATCAATCTGAATACTCTGATCATAGGTATTCATATACGGCCTTAGTACTATGCTACCATTCAGGTCGTAGATCGTCAACTCGTTTATTGCATCAGGTGCCGAAAAAGTAGTCAGTTGATCGGTCGTGGGGTTTGGGTAAACTTCAATGAGTCCTTCTACAGCTAAAGGCTCGTTTGTGGAGCTTATAATCTGGTCGTAGAAAGATTCAATTTGATTTGCTGCACCAATCATATTGGCTACTGATGGGCAAGGATGAGGCTGATCCAAAAGCGTGATAACCGCAAAGCAAAAATTTATTTTATCGCCTTGTTCGAGATTTACAGGGCCATAGTTCATCATCATGCGCCGATCGCCACCCGGATTATTGGTATTGCACTCAATCCATGAGCCATTTCCCGTAGCCGATCCATCGAATGCATGGGTAGCTATCTGGGAGCTGGATTGAAAACCATTACCTCCGAGTGTTAGAGAAGAACCACCTCTCCATTTTCCAGTCATCAGGTTGTATCGCTCACTTTCGGTTTCAGCTTCTCCCAGGGGTGAGGTCGAACTGCCACCAACGGTATACATGAACGAGCTGAAAGGAATTTCCTCACCCTCAGCGTCTGTAGCTAGAAGTGTTTTAAATGCTACATTAGGTATTTCCGTACCGTACCCCGGTACGTTGAATGGACAATTGGTGTCATCGAAATTATCGGCATTATATAAATAAGCGAGATTCTCATCGGGAGCGCAGCCTACGTAGTCATCCGTGTAGCAGCCTAAGTCTCCATCAATCCATAGCGTAAAATAAAAATCGTTTAAAGGTTCCGTATTTTTATATACCATTTCGTATTCATAGAAAGTAGTCAGGTTCAAATTCGTATTTCCAGAAGAATAAGCAAATGCATTGGCTCGAATCTCCATGCCTAAAGAGCTTCCACCGGTATTTCGGTGAAAATTCCCCGCATCATTGTAAACCCACCAAAACTGTTGATCTCCTTTAGCGATCGGATAATCACCCAGAGATGGCTCGTATGTACCGTTGTTATTTCTATCAAAAAATGGAGCAGTTATACTGCCGTCAAATAATCCGGAGTAGCTTGGGGAATTCCCATAAAACTCATTGCCTGCCCCTGGCCACTCTAAAATGTCACTTGGAATGGGCGCATTGATTTCGCCGTTGTCTTCAAAATCGGCAATAAAATCAGCTACTTCGTCCGCCTCTAAAATGAAGAATTTATCCCAGGCTTGGCAGACTTCATTGTCGGTAAGACCCGATTCTGATGACAAGGGGCCAGGATAAAAGTCAAAGTTCCCTTCATTGCGTCCATATTCCTG
>JBCDFE010000287.1:0-5410 GCA_039178745.1 Bacteroidota bacterium
GGAACTGGTTTGGTTTACGGGGGTGAGCTATCTGGAGCGCATGTTCAAAGTCGGACAAGAGTACGTGGCCTACGGGCGGGTGCAGGAGTTTGGCGGCAGATTGTCGATTAGCCATCCGGAAATGGAGTTGCAGGCAGATGCGTCCAAAGAACCGGCAACCAGCTTTGCGCCTGTCTATCACAGTACCGAGAAACTGAACCGGAAGGGACTGGATAGTAAGGGGAGGCGCAAGCTGATCAAGGCCATCTTAGAGCAATTGCCCATCCAACAGCCTGCCGAGATGCTACCACCTGCGGTAGTCCAACAACTGAAGCTGATACCGCATGCGGAAGCCCTCCGATATATTCATTTCCCAAAAAATCAGGAAGACCTGAATGCAGCTAGGCGGCGATTGAAGTTCGAAGAGCTCTTCTTGTTGCAAATGCGGTTGTTGCAACTGAAAACGCAGCGGGAAGGCCAGGTTTTAGGTTATGGATTTGCGAAGATCGGACCAGTTTTTAATCGGTTTTTTGAAGAGAAGATTCCATTTGAGCTGACGGGTGCTCAGAAGCGAGTACTGAAGGAAATCAGGCGGGACCTGGGGCGGGGCATTCAGATGAACCGACTGCTGCAAGGGGATGTGGGCAGCGGTAAAACCGTGGTGGGCCTAATGAGTATGCTCATGGCCATAGACAATGGCTACCAAGCCTGCCTGATGGCGCCAACGGAAATACTGGCCTACCAGCACTACGAGTCGATCCGTGAATATGTAGAAGGGCTCGGACTGGAAGTCGCCTTCTTGTCTGGCAGCATCAAAGGGAAAAAACGGCAACAGAGACTCGATGAGCTGGCTGCCGGAAACATACATATACTCATAGGTACACATGCCTTGATCGAACCCTGGGTAGTCTTCGAAAAGCTCGGGCTGGTCATCATAGACGAGCAGCATCGATTTGGCGTCAAGCAGCGGGCAAAACTCTGGAAGAAATCCAAGCCCTATCCGCCTCATGTGCTGGTGATGACGGCTACCCCCATACCGCGTACCCTGGCCATGACCCTATATGGCGATCTGGATGTGAGCGTGATCGATGAGCTGCCACCTGGCCGAAAGTCCGTAGAGACGCTGCACTTTTATGAATCGCGGCGGGAGCGCGTATTTGGACTGATCCGAGAAGAGCTGGCCAAAGGCAGGCAGGCCTATGTGGTCTATCCGCTAATCGAAGAGAACGAGACGCTCGACCTACTGGCACTAGAGCAGGGCTATGAAGAGATGCTGCATAAGTTTCCGAGGCCCGACTATCAGATCAGCATTGTGCATGGCAAAATGAAAGCTGTGGATAAAGAGGCCGAGATGCAGCGGTTTAAGCGAGGAGAGACCAACATCATGGTGGCGACTACCGTGATTGAAGTAGGGGTTAATGTGCCCAATGCGACCATCATGGTGATCATGCATACGGAGCGATTTGGCCTGTCGCAGCTTCACCAACTGCGCGGGCGCGTAGGCAGGGGCGGTGATCAGAGTTACTGCATCTTGCTGTCGAGTGTCAAGCTGAGCAAAGTGGGCAAAGCCCGCATCAATACCATGGTCGAAACCACCGATGGTTTTAAAATCGCTGATGCCGACCTGCGGCTTCGCGGCCCTGGTATGATAGACGGTACCCAGCAAAGCGGCGTCTTACAATTGAAACTGGCCGACCTGGCCCAAGACACCAAGATGCTGCAGGTAGCCAGAGAAATGGCCTTGCGCATATCGGAATTAGACCCAAAATTGGAATTGCCCCAACACCATGCCCTCGGTGCTTATCTTAAGCAGTTTATGGGGGCGATTAAGGGTTGGGGAAGGATATCTTGATTCTTATGCGACTCGCTTTATTTTTTTATTTTCTTGCCTTATGGGTTCCTCTGATCTACAGTCAGATGTCACCTGAAGATTATTATGTGCAGCCTTTACCGCCTGAACGCTGTGAGCAAATCGATGAGGTCAGGTTGGTTTTTGATGAGGATTCCTTGACTTTATTTATATGCAATTTTACAGACACCACCATTACTCATTTAGGTTATTTGGGCTATATACTGAGCTACTGCGAAGTACTAGACGGGCAAGGGAGCTGGGTACCAGTATATCACCAAATTGGCAGTGGAACTGGACTAGAATATAACCCTGTGCCTCCCTGTTCTTATTCGTTTGGCCGGTCAAGAGTCAGGCTTAAAGACTATTTAGGATATAGACTTGAGCCATTTCAAACGAAGGTGCGAATTTGTGTACGGACTGAGCAAGATCCCATTTGTACTAAAGAATTTGACATGGAGGTCGATAAATTTCTGCTGTTGGGAACATTCATTTCAGACTACAGAATGAGACAAATCCTTTACTTGAAAGGGGATATAGATGAGTTTGAACCCTTTAGCCGCTATGATGATGAGTTGAAGGATTTATATGAGCAGGCTGGGCTAGAAAGTGATTTTCCGACTACAGTAGATTAAGTCTAGCAAACTATCTATCTAGTATGTTTTCTTTCCATTCTTCCATTTTATTCCTTAGCGAGGTGACTATTTCCAGATACTCCCCCGACACCTCCCGCTGCTCAAACGGATCTTCACGGAGATTGTAAAGGGCATAGTTACCTTCCTCCGTTTCATACATTTTCCACTGACCCGAAAGAATGGACGTCTTTGAGCGGACGTACCAGAATAATGGGCTCTGTCTTTCTTCCGGCTCTCCGAGAAAAACAGAGCTCTTGTCCTCCCCCTGTAGTCTCAAGTTGGAAATATCGAGATCAAGCACCGCGCATATAGATGGCAGAAAGTCTATAGCCGATACTACTGAAGTGCTATCGACTAATTGGCGATCAATCCTTTCAGGCCATCTGACTATAAATGGAACTTTTACTCCACCCTCTTGAGTAGAGTGCTTTTCTCCCCTATACCCGCCCGAATAGCCCAGCATGTTATAGGTGTTGGGGACGTCTTTATTGAGATCTATCTTACCAGGCCCATGATCGCTGGAAAAGACAACAATTGTATTTTCCTCTAGACCTAATGTTGTTAGTTCAGCCAATAGCCGACCTACTTGAGCATCGAGCTGATAAAGTTCAGAGAGATAATTGATCAATGATCTATTGATATCTATGGTATCCTCTTCTAGTAGATTCAACTTGTTCTCAACGTACCACTCTCCGAATTTGTCTTTATCAACTTCCAGACTATCGAAAATACCAGAAGACGTTGTGGACGCTTCGGGTACTGGAAAATGGACGCTATGTGTCCAAATATTAAGATAAAATGGCCTTTCCGTATGGTCTTGAATGAAGGAAAGCGCCCGGTCGAAAACGTTCTGGTCTTTGTTGTTGATGTCAATTCGCTCTCGTTCCCTTTGTCCAAAGGAATCTATGCCGAATGACTCATCGAGCGGTCCCATATGCCATTTGCCCATGTGGCCCGTTGCATATCCACAATTCTTTAGAATGTTAGTGAGCACCTCTACATTTTCTCTACGATTTTTGAGACTTCCACCCGGTATATCATTCGGGTATCTACCTGTCATAAAAGCAGTTCGGCTAGGTGCGCAGGTAACTCCGGCGGTATAAAAGCTTTTTAGCTTTATACCATCTTCTGCAAGCGCGTCTAGGTTGGGCGTGATGGAATATGGGTGTCCGTAGCAGGATAAATCGCCATATCCGAGATCGTCTGCTAGGATAAAAATAATATTGGGCCTCTTGGGATCAAGTATTTTTTCGGGTGGCCGTTTTACAGCTGCCCAAGGGTTGTGAGAGGCCGCTATGCTTAGGGCTATGACTATTATTATCGGTATAGGTTTTATGGTCATATCCGGTCATTAGAGAACAAGCAATTTAATTCTTTAACACCTCTCGCCAACCATCTCCTTCCGCATACTCCTTAACTACTTCATTCCTTTCCTTAAGGAACTGCGTTAGATATTTTTCCAGAAATAGCCAATCTGCCAATTGGCCGAGTGGTCCCAAGGGTGACACGTAGGCTAAAATATCGGTCATAATCGTATCGCCACCAGCTACTTCAAAAAGGTGCTCGTGCCTTAGGCTTTTAAAGATACCTTCCTGCATTTCATCAACAAATAGATGAGGGGGATCAAAACCTGTGATCTTAGATGTCAATTTTTGATAGACGCCAAAATGCCTGGCTCGCCAGGTAACAGTTTCTCCTCCACTAATCAGGCCGGACGTAACACCTGCTATGGCCTCTTCCCTCGTCCTTGCTGTCGAAATTTTGTGCAAATCGATGCTTCGGGCCAAGTCGAAAACGCGATGGATTGGTGCTGCGATTTTTGTCTGAACTTTAATGATAGGCATAAAATCTGATTAAACCCCTAGATGCAATATAGCCTCAGTGATAAAACAGCACCAATTTCTATATTTACCTCCAACTACCTATCGAACATGTATACCAAAAAAGTATTCCGGGCCATAGACATGGCCAGATGGACTCGTTATGAGACCTTTTTCTTTATCGCTCTTGTATCGGGCGTAGTGGCCCTGAGCTACTTCTTTGATCTCAGCTGGATAAAAATCCCATGGACGCCCCTGGCCCTTATCGGTACAGCCGTAGCTTTTGTGATCGGCTTTCAAAACAACTCCGCCTATGGCCGAATTTGGGAGGCCCGAAAGATTTGGGGCGGCATTGTCAATACTTCGCGCACCTTTGGCATGTTTGTGCAGGACATGGTCACCAACGAGCACGCCAACATCGAGCTATCCAAAGAAGAGCTTCAACACGAAATCAAAACCCTAACCTACAGGCATATCGCCTGGATGACAGCCCTACGCCACTCTATGCGCGCCTCCAAGCCATGGGAAACGGTTTTGAACGAGAAAACCAATCGGGAGTGGACAGATGTGGTGCACCCACCAGAGTGGGATTCGAACGTAGAGGAAGATCTTAAGCCATATCTCTCCGACAAGGACCTGGCTTACGTCATGGGCAAAAACAACAAGCAGACAGCGGTTCTATATCTACAGTCGCACCACCTCAGACGTCTTAAAGAAGAGGGTGCCGTTTGGGGCTTTTCTTTCCTGCAACTCGAAAGGGTTCTGGAAGAGCTATTCACGCTACAGGGCAAGTCAGAGCGCATCAAGAACTTTCCTTACCCGCGCCACTTCGCCTCGCTCAATCACTATTTCATGTGGGTGTTTGTGCTGCTGTTACCCCTGGCTATCGTGCCTCAATTTGCCGAAATAGGCGTGGGCATGATGGCAGAGCACCCGGCTGTAGGTAGTCTGTTTGTTTGGCTGGCGATTCCATTCTATGTCATTGTTGCTTGGGTGTTTCACACCATGGAGCGCATAGGCCGTACGGGCGAAAATCCGTTCGAAGGATCGGCTAATGATGTCCCCATCTCCACCATATCGAGAGGGATTGAAATTGACTTGCGCCAAAATCTGGGCGAGCTTAAAGA
>JBCDFE010000288.1:0-5398 GCA_039178745.1 Bacteroidota bacterium
TCCGCAGGCCGGCTACTAGAATATTTAGGCTAGGGAACTGGTGCTATTCAAAGTGGTGTTGTACATTTGCTTCCCACTAATTCATGCCCGAGTGGTGGAATTGGTAGACACGCTGGACTCAACGGAGTTTTTCGTTTGCTTTTTATTCATCAAGGCTTTACTTTAAGGCTATGCGTTACAAGTATAGCCCAGATGAACTACGAAAAGCTGTTCTTGACTCTTACAGCATTGCTGAGGTTTGTAGAAAACTAGGCATCAAGGCTGCTGGTGGAAATTACTCGACTCTAAAGCAACGCTTTAAAAAATGGAATATTGATACTTCACATTTCCGAGGTCAGGGTTGGAACGTTGGGCTTAAATTCAAGCCGAACCCTCCCAAACCCCTTTCGGAAATACTTGTACAAGGATCAACTTACCAGGCTTATAAGCTTAAAAAGAGGCTACTTGATCAAGGTATCAAAGTTCACAAATGTGAAAGTTGTTGCCGAAGTGAATGGCAGGGTACAAGCATTCCACTTGAGTTACATCATGTAAATGGAATCAGGACCGACAATAGGCTGAATAATATCAAGCTATTGTGTCCTAATTGCCATGCATTGACAAGTAACTACAGAGGCAAGAACATTAGGGTTGCCCGTAGAGAAATCTCGGAGTAGAACTCGTCAAATTCGGTGAACGCTTTTGCGGTGACGCATCTGCCAACCCCGAGCCAAGTCCTCTCGAAAATATCGAAAGGAAAGGTGTAGAGACTTGACGGCGAGCACCTGACCGTTCTGATTAGGTCAGAATAGAAGGTGAAGGTAAAGTCCAGACCACAAACGCCAAGAAGCATAGGCGGCGGTGCAAGCCGTAGTTGGTACGTAAAATCCAGTGGCCATTATGGCCGTACGGGTTCAAGTCCCGTCTCGGGTACTAAGGGGAATCAGCTCTTGCTGATTCCCCTTCTTTTTATTCCATCATTGCTTGTACATCAAGCACTAGGCTAACCAGCATAATGGCAGCCAAAGCTAGGCCCAGTATGCGCATCCAGCCAGCATTTTCTTTGCGGAACTGCTCAGAGCGCACTCTCACTTCCTCACTCCCAAATCGAATGAAGCCCCTACTGAACAAGTAAACGTAAACGCCCAGGGCGAATAGCAATAAATTAATAATGAAGCCAGCCCAGGAAAAAACCATACGAAGCGTTTGAGGATAAAATACGGTAGCTATGCAAAAATAGGAAAAGAAGAGAATCGGTCTTCGAACTTGTTCAAACACTGGATAGCAAACAAGTTTGCGCTCATTCGCATTTTCGCGAACACGCGAAGAAACCACCACACCCACTCGTTCAAACTTATTCAAACACCAGAATAAAACCACAACCCATAACCCACAAAAACCGTAATTTTCCGGCCAAGCCTTACCAATATGACCAAAAAAGAAATCGCCGCCAACAGCTATGAAGACAATATGCTGCTGTTGCTATCCAGACTCAAGCATCGATTTGAACGAATAGCCGAAGGTGGCGGACAAAAGCGGATCGCTAAACAGCATCAGCTGGGTAAAATGACTGCTCGTGAGCGCATCGTCGCACTCATTGACCCCGAAACAGACTTTTTGGAAATAGGCGCATTCGCTGGCTACGGGATGTACGAAGAGTACGGCGGCTGCCCTGCCGGAGGTGTCATTGTAGGACTTGGCCGGGTAAGTGGCCGCTTGTGTATGATCGTGGCCAATGATGCGACGGTAAAAGCAGGTGCATGGTTTCCCATAACGGGAAAAAAGAACCTCCGCGCCCAGGAGATCGCCATGACCAATCGCTTACCGACTATCTATCTGGTAGACAGCGCCGGCATTTTTCTGCCGCTTCAGGATGAAATCTTTGCAGATGCCGATCACTTTGGACGCATTTTCCGCAACAACGCAGTGATGAGTGCTGAGGGCATTCCCCAGATTTCGGCCATCATGGGCAGTTGCGTTGCTGGGGGAGCTTATCTACCTATCATGTCAGATGAAAGCCTGATCGTAGAGGGAACCGGCAGTATCTTTTTGGCGGGCCCTTACCTGGTCAGAGCGGCCATAGGCGAAGATGTGGATAAAGAAACCCTGGGCGGGGCCACCACCCAAACCGAAATCAGTGGTGTGGTCGACTACAAAGTACCCGACGATCAAACCTGCATAGATACCATCCGGGATTTGGTCAGTCACCTAGGCTCCCCTGAAGATGCGGGCTTTGATCGAATTGAAGCTGTAGACGCACCAGGTGAAGAGAACGAACTTTTGAGAGTCATGCCAGATGACCCGACTAAA
Source organism: Bacteroidota bacterium (assembly GCA_039178745.1). Taxonomy (GTDB): domain Bacteria; phylum Bacteroidota; class Bacteroidia; order Chitinophagales; family Saprospiraceae; genus Neolewinella. Next base: position 2,290 of record JBCDFE010000288.1, read on the forward strand.
CCTTACGACACCAAGCAGCTCCTAAAACTGTTGGTCGATGGAGGTAAAATGACCGAATACAAATCTGGATATGGCAAATCCATCACCTGTGCTTATGCCCGTATAGACGGCTGGAGTGTAGGTATCGTGGCCAATAACCGCAAAGTAACTAAGACCGCAAAAGGCGAAATGCGTTTTGGCGGTGTCGTCTACAGCGACAGTGCCGATAAGGCTGCCCGATTCGTCATGCTCTGCAATCAAAAGAATATACCGCTCGTCTTTCTCCACGATGTGACTGGCTTCATGGTCGGCTCTCGCTCCGAGCATGGCGGCATCATCAAGGACGGCGCCAAGTTGGTCAACGCCATGTCGAATAGTGTGGTGCCTAAATTCACAGTTGTCATCGGCAATAGCTACGGTGCGGGTAATTATGCCATGTGCGGTCGGGCCTACGATCCGCGATTCATGGTGGCCTGGCCCAATGCCAAAATTGCCGTTATGGGTGGCTCGCAGGCGGCCAAGACCCTACTCCAAATTCAGGTCAGAAGCCGCAAAGCCAAAGGCGAAAAGCTCTCGGAAAGAGATCAGCAGCAACTGCTAGATAAGATCACAGCCCGCTACGACAGTCAAACTACACCTTACTACGCCGCTGCCCGCCTATGGGTAGATGCCATTATCGACCCTAGAGATACCAGAATGTGGATTAGCCGAGGTATAGAGGCAGCGAGTCAGGCTCCGGGTGGAGCGTATAAGACAGGCGTGATGCAGACGTGATCTAACTATTTCGTGAGCTCCGTAACAAATTTCATGTTCTCTTGAGCATCGAATACGGCAGCTACGGGTAGAACAAGGTCGGTTATAGTTGGGCAATTAAGAACATCTTCAAACTGAAGTAATCCGTTTAGGTGGAACTTATACTTTCCACCTTTAGTTTCTGTCGAAATATACTGCTCTATAGTTTTTCGCAATGGATCAATAATCCAATACTCCTCGACTCCGTGGCTCTCATAAGAAGTATACTTTATATCTCGGTCTCTAGCTTTTGTACTTTCTGAAAGGATCTCTACTACTAAATTTGGTACTGGATGAACCATAATTTCACCATCCCAAGCTTCAGTTCTGTCTTTTTTCCAAAAACAGAGATCCGGCTCATAATCGTTTCGGCCGACTTCAATTAATGCTTTCTCAATAGAGACTTCTCCAAGGTCATTCAAAATGGAGTAAATAGATACCGCTCTAAATAAATTTTGCGATACCTCCAGGTGTCTTCTCTTTACTGGCGAATGCATAACAATCTCCCCATTTATAAACTCAGCTTTTACCGAAGGGGTTAACCACTCCCTGAAATTAGCTCTGTGCCGAGCCTCTTTTTCCATAGCCTGGTTGGCCCGTTCTATGATTTGATCGGCTATGGGATGCTCCATAATATCGTGGAACAGATCGTCTTGCTTTGGGCTATTCGACATCTTGTAGCAATAGCTATTTATATTAAAGATAACGACTTCTCAGGACTTTAGATCACTACCTACACCGGCAAAGAGCGCTTTTCAGCCCTGAGAGATTCTTTTACTCTACCCTTCTCCCAACCAAACTGTCATCCTGCCCGTACTTTCATCGTAGCGACCATAGAAAACCAGGTTGCTGTCTTTGGACACTTGCAATTGGCCAGACCCATTGCCATAGATGGTGCGCTCCTGACGCTGATTGACATATCTACGGCCATTCCATACGCGCTCCTGTCCTGTATACACAGAGGCTGACCTGATGCTGTAGTCGTAAGTTCCTGGGCGTAGTCTCATGCGCATAGTCTGCTCCGTCCGGCGTCTTTCACTGAGTCGGTAGGTGTATACGCTGCCATCTATAGTGAGCTCTACTGTTTCTGCCCGTACCGAGCGGCCCAGGGTATTTGTGACACCTATATTAAACTCTGCCATCCGCGCTGGCGTAGTAACAGGAGGTGAGCTGCGATCACCACCAGACGTCGCTTTGGAATCCTTGTCTTCGCCATTGTTGCCTTCAGTTGGACCAAAAAATCGTCTCCCCGGATAGGCACGAGCTATAAAAGCAGCGTCTGTAGGCGAAATGGTCGTATTCAGTCCAACTTCGTAGCTGCCATGTGTCAGTTGCGTTGGAATGGGATAATGCATGATCGATTGAGCATCGTAAGCGGAGTACTGCGTCTCATCTGCATTCTGACGAGCCATGACATTCTGGTAAGTCGTCTGCTGATTCCAACCCTGAGTTCGCCAGTAGAAATCGTAAACAGCCTGCTCATTCCAGGGAATACCACCTACCGGATTCTGGTGCTCGTGCAACAGACCGAGTGCGTGCCCAAACTCGTGAAGAACCGTACGGCGAAACTCGTACTCTGGTGTACTGTCGGTAAACCAGCCAAAATTCATAGTCGGCCGGTTGGCAGGTGCGTTCAAAGCCTGTCGCCCGAGCATAGACCAGGAACTTCCATTGCGATCGAAGGAGATTCGGATATCCCCAGTACCAGAACCGACAAACTGGAAATTGATATTGGCGTAGCGCGTCCATTCCTGGGCATATCGCATGACCTTTTGGCGCACCAAGGTCGAACCACCCAAAAATTTAACTCTGATCGTGCTACCCGCCGGCCAGTAGTTGCTTCGAAATCCACTGTTGCCGGGACCGCCCAAGGCCACCGCACTTTGCGCACCTCTGGGCAGGTTAAATCCCGAAGAACCATTCATAGAAATAGACTCCGCAGGTGCAGGCATAACTACACAGGCGTGTATCTCCTGAGCAACAGCTTTTTGGCTAATTAGTAAAGAAATGATGAAGATAGAAAAGTGGTATATGATAGCAATGCTCTGTTTCACGGTTTAAGGGATTTTGCATGAAATAATTACGAGCGTAGAACTAATGAATCACCGTGATATGTATGTATTTTAAAGTCTTTTAACCAGTCAAATACACATTTAATAGTTTTTAACAGAGAGTCCCTATATGGGTAGTAGTTTGATCTTTTTTTGCACTTCCGCAGGTAGAATATTCTCTACCAGAGGAGTGATTGCTGTTGGCAAGCATTTTTGATGGCGGTATAACGGTCTTTCCAGATGAAATCGTATTCACTCACCTACTGTATGATGTTCCGACCTGCGAA
>JBCDFE010000289.1:0-5394 GCA_039178745.1 Bacteroidota bacterium
AAATACATGGGTACTTCATCTGCAATTACTCGCTTTCTTTTGCGGTCAAGCTCGTCAAAAGACAAACCATACCTGAGCGTTGCCCGTTCGTCCCTCAGCTGGTTGTAGGCCGCCAAAATCTCATTGTAGGCGGTCAGATAAGTATCGTAGTCGGTGCTGCGATCTGGGCGGAAGGAGACAATGGGACCGCGCTTCACATATCTTTCGTCAGTAATATGTGTATAGACCCTATCCTTCAAATTGGAAATATCTTCCAACTCATCTTCGATCATCAGATCATTATTGTAATTGATAAGAATGCTGAGTATCAAGTCTTGATCTGCTTCTACAATTTCTGGCGGGTTTTCGTCATATGATGGGAGAACGACATATAGCCCTTGCTCTTCCACGATCTCCGTAGTTACCAGAAAGAAAATGAGCAATAAAAAGGCGATGTCGGCCATCGATCCTGCATTGATGACGGAAGAATTACGTTGGCGGGCTTTTCTGGGTATAACCATTTGGTGGACTTTTGGTGTTTAGATGCTGTTGGTTAGTGGTTTGGTGTACCTTGACACAGATGCGACGCCAACTGCTGCATCTTGAGCTAGTTTTGCAATATGGAATACGTCATACTTGTTGGTAAAGCCCTGCACGTGGTGGGTTTCATCTCGTGGTTTGCCGGCCTGTTTTTCTGGGGGCGTATCCTGGTTTATCATGCCGAAATCGAGGAACGGCCAGAAAGTGAATGGGACATTTTGGAGCGAGAGTACATTGGCATGGAAAATCGAGTTTACCGAGGCATCGTCAATCCCGCCATGATCCTAACCTGGATTGGTGGACTCAGCATGCTGGGATCTGCGGCCTATACCGGAACTCTGTCTCGCTGGTTTGTGGCGGGCACGGCTGGCTGGATGCATGTCAAACTACTGCTCGTATTCTTGCTTGTCGGCTACCAACACTATACCAAGGCCAGAATCATGAAGCCCATGCAAGAGGGCCAACGCCCCAGAAGCGGCTGGCAGCTCAGACTATGGAATGAAGTACCCACCTTTTTCCTCATCAGCATCGCATTCATCGCCGTCATGGGCAAAGTCGGCGCACTCAACTGGGCTTACCTGATCACAGGCATTGCCCTATTCGGATTTATGATCTACCGAGGGGCCAAAGCCTACGCTAAAAAAAGGGCCAAAGATGCGCTTACTCAAGAGCAAAAAGAATCTCAGGAGAAGCAACGAAAAGTCCTGAGTAAAGTGGACGGAAAATACTAAACCGCTTGCTTTATTTAGACTTCCGCAGGTCGGTCTCCTCCCGCATCCAAGCCCAACACTCCGATTGGCCATTAGATGAGTTATATGAACTCATCTAAACTTTTATAATCCGACTGCGCGCAAAGCTAAGTAGAACCTGGACTTCGCCGTTTTTCTCGTCCGTAGCTAAGGCTACGCACTCGAAAAGGCGTCTCGCCAGAACCTACTTGGCTTTGCGCTCGCCAGAAAGAAATAAGTTTAGATGAGTTCTGTAACAAAATCCCGTATCAGGCCATAAACTTTTGAGAAAAGGCGTACGAAATTTGTACGTCCAAACTTGTAACGCCTATATTCAACCCACAATCGTCTAACCCCCCTTCGGGCGAAGCTCTCGCACAAGTAAGCTTGTCTTCAATTATTCATCAATAATAGCTTTGCTATGGAAGAGGTCGGTTGGTCCAAAATGGACGTTAGCCTTCGGCAGCTTTATCGCGCCTGGCTTCTGCTCAAAGAGCATGGCTGGGATTCTGGGTATCCCGTGCCAAAACCCATCGAGGGCGAGAATGAATCGCTGTTGGTTACCCTGGTCTTTACCGATGAATTAGCGGATTTTACTGATTTGGGTTTTCGTTTGCATCTCCTCGATGAAGCAGGCGTAGCATTCGGGCATATTCTGCTGAGTCAGCTACCTGCCATAACCCAACGCCCCAATTGTTCTCTAGTCAAGTTCGGCCCATTTCCCAGGCTCAATTTGGCAGATAGTGCACCCTCGATTCGGGCCAGAGATATGAATGACGGACTGAGCGAAGGATTGTGGCATTTTTCCGATGATCCGCCAGTATTCGATGGCAACAATGGAGAGGATGTGGTCATTGGCATCATAGATTCTGGCATCGATTACAAGCACGAATTTTTCAGAACAGCAGACGGAACGGGCAGTCGAATACTAGCTATCTGGGATATGGGACTGACAGCAGTTGCCGGAGAGTCCCTGCCAGACGCCAGCCTCGTCCGATCAGGCACAGCCTATGGAGTCGAATATACGCAGTCACAGATCGAAGCCGCTATAAATGGAGATGCAGGCGCCATACCCATCAGGCATTTTGACCCAGATGGCCATGGCACGCATGTAGCCGGAATAGCTGCTGGCAACGGGCGCCCAGAATTTACTCAGATCGGAGTAGCCCCCGAAGCCAAGATTATAGTCGTGAATTACGTACCCTCGGTAGGTGTAGCCACAGTTGGGGGTAGCCCGGTAGACTTAGATGTCCTATTCCGAGATGCTCTACACTATGTCAGAAGGAAGGCCAGAGGCATTGATAAGGCTACGCCCGATCCTACCGTTCCCGTTGTATTGAATTGCAGCTTCGGGACAGGCTTTGGGCCACACGATGGGCGAGCTTATATGGGACCTCCTTCTCAAGAGAGTTACTTGCGCGATTTCCGTCTGGATACTTCAGGTAATGAAATTCCTGGTTCAGTTGTCGTCTTTGCTTCGGGAAACTACGCAGGGAGAAATCGCCACCTAAAGATCCAACTGGATGGAAACCCACTACCGATTCCCTTTACCATCGTAGATGACCGCGCAACACCCAATAGTGAAGCACTAAGGATTGAACTGTGGTATATCCCAGATCCCAACGTAACCATAGAAGTCCAAGTCCCTGACGGGAATACTTCGGGTGCCACTGCTTTAAATACCCAGAACAGCATCTTATTCGATGCAGCCAATGACAAGCAGCTAAGTGTAGATCATTTCAACTATACAGACAATACCCAAGCCTATGGGCAGGTGTCCAGAAATGGGGTGATCATCAACCTAGCGCCAGCAAATAATAATTTCCTAACCGGTCAAGGGTATAGCATCATCATTAATGGTCCGGCCGGGACTGAGCTGCGACTCTGGACGGAACCCGAAAATGGGACAGTTTTTCCAACATTCGACCGCAGCGGTATAGAAGCTTCCGTCCAGTTTGAAAATCAGGAGACTTGTGGTTCCCCCAGTCACTCTCCTGATGTAATTACCGTCGCCAACTACAATCACGAGAACGACAGATTGGCACTCAGTTCTAGCCGTGGGCCTCTCGTCAACTACCTGGCCCCCAATGCCTTTCCGGTACCTGCTGGCCCAAATGACTTGCAATTCGACTTCAATAAGCCCAACATAGCTGCTCCCGGCACCGACATAAGCTCTGCTGGCTATGGTACCGTAAAAAGATGCAAGTGCTGTCGAAAGGTCGACGTTGCGGTAAACTATACCAGTAAAACTGGAACCTCTATGGCCTGTCCGCATGTGAGTGGGGTAATCGCTCTGATGCTCAATAAGAATAAGGGTTTGAAGCAGTCGGAAATCATGCAGCATATTCAAAATAATCGAGATACCGGCATTATACGCTATTTGCCAGATGGTACTGAAGCAAACTGGAATACCATAAACGATACCAGCCCAGCGGCCACTGCCAACGAGATTGGAGCCGGTAAAGTCGATGCGAAATCAGCAGTAGGCGCCGTAGCCGATCCTGCAACTCCTTAATGATATGCCACAAGTAAACACACAGAATCAGGCACTTATTCTAGTTGCAGAGCTGGCCGAAGCATTGGGGCGAACTGGCGAGTGGTTTGAGCAATTTTCCCTAGAGGGGCTAGGTATTGCCTTGCCCGCTGTAGTCATCAATCATTCGAGTGTCCAAACCGCTCTGGATCAATCCAAGGCCGCTGCCAGTACGATAAAGACGACTTCTTCAGAATTGGTGTCGGCTATTCGCGATGAAGACGTGGCAAAATCAATTATCTCGCTACTCGGAGCAGCAGATGGCATTCGGCTGTTCTCCACCCACATGATTGACTTAGTCGGTCAGCTAAAAAACCGGGTTCAGGCAGACGTCAGTAACATTGCAACCAAGACCTTTTTGCTGACGCAGCTCGACAGCATAGGTGCAAAGATTTTTAATCGGCAACTTGCGCTACAGATTCATAGCTACAGTCCGGATACCTTGTACTTTCTGGCTATTGTCGGGCTAGCCGATTGGCGGCAGAAGACAGCTGAGCTGCCAGGCGAGTTTTTAAGCCGTCCATACATCGATCAATCGGTTCACCTGGAGCGCTTGAAAGATATCATCGACGATCCTGCTGCCCATTTTTCTAGCGTCCATGGCTGGGGCAGTCCAGGTTTTGACCCAACGCCTTTCCTTCAACTGTACAGAAGAATGCTGGGCCCGGAATCTGGTGTAGTCATAGGTACGACTCCTGGTGGTGATCCATTTCTTCGTCATGGTCAGTTTTATGTCCAGCGATCTGCAATCAATGGGAAAACAGGCCTGACCTTTGAAACCAGTCTGGAGTTTTCGGAAGGCATTGATGAGCGCGAAAAGATCAGTGTAGAATGGGGCACTCAGCTAGAAGCTGCTTTTAGCCTGAAGGGTCGGGTAGGCCTGGAACTTACACCCCCTTTTGATATCAAATTGTCTAGTCCCGAAGCCAGTGCGGGTGGTAAATTGGGGCTCTCCATCGATAGGAATCCTACGGCTCGCCCTTGGTCTATCATCGAAACGGGCGGCTTGTTGACGCTATCGATAGAAAACACCCGCTTGGGAACCGGAATTGCCGCCGAGCTGGAATCTGCGGGCAATCTCAAATTCGAGCCCCGCCTATTCGCCGAACTCTCCCAAGCAAAATTGAAAATCGGATCAGAGGACGGCGATTCCTTCCTGGCCAAGATCATCGCTGGAGCTGAGCTGGAGGCTGTTTTCGATCTAGCTTTCGAGTTCATTCCTTCTAAAGGCTTAGTCGTGCGCGCAGCGGGTGGCGTAGAGATACAAATTCCGATTCATCGCGATTTGGGGCCGCTCAGACTAGATACCTTCTACCTGGGACTACTCATCAAAGACGACGGTACACTCGATCTGGAAACCTCCCTGGGACTCGGAGCCAATCTTGGACCTATGAAGGCTGTGGTCGAGCGAATGGGTGCAAAATCGCTAACCAAATTCACCGACAAAGCTGACGAAGAGTTTGGTGGCATAGGCAGTCGCCTGGCGTTTAAGCCCCCAACGGGCATTGGTCTGTCACTGGATGTTGGGGTGGTCAAAGGAGGAGGCTACCTCTATATCGATATAGACCGAGGCGAATATGCCGGTGCTCTGGAGCTGACCTTCAGCGAGTGGAT
>JBCDFE010000290.1:0-5362 GCA_039178745.1 Bacteroidota bacterium
ACGTAGATCTCTCCTTCGGGCGGCTTCGGATTAGCGGGTTCGGTACCCTGCATACCTTTAATATAGCTGGCCACTTGTTGCATTTGCAAGGGGCTGAGGTTTGTTTTCCATGCTTGCATACCCTTTTCTACCACCCCGTATTTAATCGTTGTAAATACATCGGCTATAGACCCACCATGTAGCCAGTACTCGTCAGTCAGGTTAGGACCTATTGAACCTTCTCCAAAGGCACCATGGCACGCCACGCAGTTGCCAGAGTAGATCAGTTCTCCCATAGCCAGATCATCATCAGTTGTGAGTAAGGTCACATTTGACTCATCTACCGAATTGGCCTGAGTAGCTAGAAATTCATCAATGCGCAGCTGGGCCTCTTCCATTTCCAGCGCATACTGCTCTACATTTGAGATGCCGTAGTCTGAAAAGTGTTGGTAACCGATATACAAAAAAGCAAAGGCAGTGGTCACATACATGATACCTAGCCACCAAGGCGGCAGGCGATTGTCTAATTCGTGTATACCGTCATACTCATGATCTAGCATGAGCACGGCCTCTTGCTCCTGAGGTATGGCTTTGGTCCAGTACTCTTTGAGTTTTTTCCACCAGGGCGTCGATGGTACCCATTCTGTGGCCACCTCGGCAACCGGCAACTGATCTGGCGCATACTTTTCCAGAATTCGCATTTTCTGGATATGCATTAGAGCACTATTCAAATGTACCACAGCATATATAGCGCCAACGATCATTAGACTACAAATAATAACCAACAGCTTTTCGGGCATATTCATACTTTCCCAAATACCCATTTGTACAACGGTTTCCGTTGCCGTTTCCTGGGCATCGCACAATTCAGGTAGATATGCCAGAAGACCTACAAAAAGCAGTTTTCGAAATGCGATGTTTTTTGCAGAAGTTGTATTTAACATTTGATAGGTGGTATTAGAGCGTGATTTAATTTAGACTTCCGCAGGTGGCGTATTTTCTACAATGCGTTTGTCAGATTCGTGCTGGTCTTTATGTGCTTGTATAGAACCATCATCCAGGGGAAGGGCAGCCATTTCAGCATAGCGACTTTTCTTTTTGCCGTATGCCAGTACAGCGGCCATGACAAAAATGAACATGAAGGTCAATAGAGCGAAGACCGCCAGCCAGTTGATCGATTCCCCAGCTAATAAATATTTGGCCATGATTGCTTGAATTTAATAGGTCAAATGATGAGATCAGAGGCCTACTCCTCTCCTTCGTTGTCATCTACTCTCGATATGTCAGTTCCCAATCGCTGCAAGTAGGCGATCAGCGCTACAATCTGCTTGTGCTCCAGTCGATCATCGTTTTGCAGATACTGATGGTCGGGTAGCTGAGTCCGTAGATTGTTGGCGATTTCCGCCGCCTGTTTCTGTAGCTCATCCTCTGCACCATCGGCATACTCATCGGTATAGGGCGTACCCAGTGCCATGAGTGTTCTGATCTTAGCTGAGGTGTAGTTGGTATTTAGTTCCCGCTCCAACAGCCACGGATAGGCCGGCATGATACTCGTCTCATTCATACCCTGCGGGTTCTCCATGTGGGTATAGTGCCAGCTATCCGGATACTTCCCACCCACTCGGTGCAAGTCGGGCCCCGTTCGTTTACTACCCCACAAGTGCGGTCGGTCATAAATGAATTCACCCGATTTAGAGTATTCTCCATATCGTTCGGTTTCAGATCTGAAGGGCCTGATCATTTGGCTGTGGCAGGCGTTACACCCTTCGCTGATGTATACATCTCTACCTTCCAGCTCCAGGGCTGTGTAGGGCTCGACAGATTCAATGGTCGGTACGTTTTCATCGACTAGTATCATGGGGAAAATCTCCACAATTCCACCAATCAAAACGGCAACCGCAGAAAATACCAATAACTGAACCGGCCTGCGCTCTATCCATCTGTGCCAGTGCTCTTTCTTGTGTGCTTTTTCCTTTTTCTCATCATGTAGCGGAGCCGCCTGGGCCGCTTCGTTCTCCAGCAGTTCACCGCCTCTTATGGTCTTGCTGATGTTGTATATCATTATAATGACCCCTATAACATAAATAGCACCACCGAAGGCACGCATCATATACATAGGCATGATGGCATCGAGGGTCTCCAAGAAGTTGCCGAATTGAAGACGTCCATCGGGCTGAAACTGCTTCCACATGGCACTCTGCGCCCACCCGGCCAAATACAGCGGCACAGCGTAAAACAGCATACCGAGTGTCGCCAGCCAGAAGTGGGTATTGGCCAACTTAGTACTCCATAGCTTCGTCTGAAAGATTCTGGGCACCAACCAGTAGAGAATACCGAAGGTCAGCATACCATTCCACCCGAGGGTACCGATATGTACGTGGCCCACTGTCCAGTCCGTATAGTGACTAATGGCATTAACCGATTTAATGGAAAGAAGAGGTCCTTCCAAAGTCGCCATACCATAGGCAGTGATGGCCACAACCATCATCTTCAATACCGGGTCCGTTCTTACCTTATCCCAGGCACCTCTCAGCGTCAGAAGACCATTGAGCATGCCTCCCCATGAAGGCGCAATGAGCATCAAGCTAAAGACCATACCCAAAGACTGGGCCCAATCTGGTAGGCTGGTATATAATAAGTGGTGTGGCCCTGCCCAGATATATATGAAGATCAATGCCCAAAAGTGAATGATCGACAGTCGATAACTAAATACAGGCCTGTTGGCTGCTTTGGGCAGGAAATAATACATCAAGCCCAGATAGGGCGTGGTCAGGAAGAAAGCCACGGCATTGTGTCCATACCACCATTGTACAAGAGCATCCTGTACGCCAGCAAACACCGGATATGATTTGAATAAATTGACCGGTAGCTCCAAACTATTGCCCACATGGAGTACCGTAACCGTTATCCAGGTACCGATAAAGAACCATATAGCAACATATAAGTGCCTGACTCGCCGCTTCAGAATCGTTCCGAACATATTGATGCCGAATACGATCCAAACCAAGGCGATGGCAATATCGATCGGCCATTCAAGTTCCGCATATTCCTTAGAGGTCGTTATACCAAGCGGTAGCGTAATAGCAGCCATGAGAATGATCGACTGCCAACCCCAAAAGTGGATCTTACTGAGGGTATCGCTGTACATGCGCGCTTTCAGCAGCCGCTGCAAAGAGTAATAGACCCCCATGTAAATACCATTGCCTACAAATGCGAAAATGGCTGCATTAGTATGCAAGGGGCGTATACGTCCGTAGGTCGTCTCAGCCGTAAAGTTCAGCGAGGGAAAAATCAGCTGTAAGGCAGCAAGTAAACCGATGCTAGTTCCTACAAGCCCCCAAAAGGCTGTAGCGTAGGCAAAATTTCTAACAATTTTGTTGTCGTAACTGAAGTTGTCGACAAGTGTTCCTAGCGGTTCAAGTTTGGCCTTCTTTGCTTTTTTTGTGTTTAGAAACGGTGGCTTTGTCATCGAAAAGAATCCTGATAGGTGGCGTAGAATCATCTTCGTACTGGCCAGAGCGCACCGCCCACAGGAAGGCTGCCAAAAAGCCGCCTGCGACCAATAAACTCAAGGATGCCAGCAGTAAGATGACCTGCATGTTTGTATGAATTTCAGCCTAAATGTATTTGGAAAAAGCTTACGCGAATATGACAAAAGTCAGCTTTGGTAAAATTTTTGTCAGCCAACAATGGTTTTACATATCAGAAATTCGGTGTATCGCTAAAACGCCAAATATCACTATGCACACGGTGGTGATGGACGACAAGGGCATCAGAATGGCCGCAATGACTGGCGAAAGTTTGCCTTGAACCGCAATAGCGATACCGATCAGATTGTAGGCTAAGGCCAACATGTAGGCCGCATAGAGAACCCACCGGGTTTTGAGCACAAAAGATATGAATGCCGGAAAGTGGCTAAGGCTTTCTGCTGTTAGAATGGCATCTCCTGCAGGCGCAAATGTAGTGGCATCTTCAGAGACTGCTATACCTAGGTCGGCTTCCGCCAAAGCCCCGGTATCATTGAGTCCGTCGCCCATCATGCACACTCCTTGCTTGCTGCTTTGCTTGAGTTGAATCACAAAATCCTTCTTGTCGAATGGAGAGCATTCGTAGTGTTGGTCGCCTTCTGCTATGATGTTGTACCATGGCGCACTTTTGGGTCTAATGTCTCCTGAAAGCACGTAAAGTTGTCCCCTCTCTTTCAGTTTACTCAAGAAAGTTTCCAGCCCATCCCGCATCTGACTCTTACTTTGTCCAAAGATGGCTTTCGCCTTACCTCTGTAGCTCACACAAAGACTGATGTGATCCTTGACTTGATCTAGTTCGACTTGACAAAAATCAGGATGGCCGATTTTCCACGGTCCACATTCGAGCCCTCGGCCTACATGCTCTTTTATGGGTTCCTCCGCTTCCAGAATTTCGACCTTTTGATCCCTCAGCCACTGGTACAATACCTTGCTCTTCGGATGGCTTGAATATTGGCAAATACCCATGACTTGCCCCATCTCTTCCCTGGTCCAGGATGATTGTATCAACGGCACATCTACCGATTCACTATTTGTGAGGGTTCCCGTTTTGTCCAGTACAAAGTGTTTGAGTTTTGGGAACTGCTCAATGAGGCTGACCTGCTTTAAATAGAGACCGTGCTTAGCAAGCAGCCTGATCACGGTGCCGTAGCAAAACGGAATAGCCAGGGCAATTGCACAAGGGCAAGCAATAATAAGTACAGACCCAGCTGCGTACAAGGCCTTTCCACTATCAATCGGCCACCAATACAGACAAGTTCCGAAAGCTATGGTCAAAACAGATAGCGTGAAATACTTGCTTAGTCTGTCTGTCAGGTTTTGCGTCACTTCAGGTTCTCCAGGTGCTTCTTTCCACAGCTGAAGTAAATAACTCTCCTCCACTTTTTTTTCAGCTATAATTCTGAAGCTGGAATTAATGGCGCGACCGCCAGCATACACCCGTTGCCCATGCGATCGGGTCTGAGCTACAGACTCGCCCGTCACAAAACTGTAGTCGATACCAATAGAAGTTGCACTATCAAGTAGCCCATCTACCGGGATGAGTCCACCTGGCTGAACGGCCAGTATATCTCCAGGCCTGACTTTCGATAGGGCAATCGGCAATAGCTGACCATCCTTCATTAGCTTTCTGGCCGCAACTGGAAAATAGGATCTATAATCACCATCAAAGGAAAGCCTCGCAAAGGTCTTTGCCTGAAACCACTTGCCAACCAACAAAAAGAAGAGTAAGCCAGCCAAACTATCGAAATAGCCGGGTCCAACGCTCCACAAGACCTCATAAGCCGAACGCAGGAACAAAGCGATGATACCTAAAGCAATCGGAATATCGACGGTATGTACGCCGTATCGGATGCCGC
>JBCDFE010000291.1:0-5344 GCA_039178745.1 Bacteroidota bacterium
CGGGTCAGACCAAACTTCTCGCCAATATCTTCCAGACTCATGGGGTGTTCGACACCGATTCCGTAGTAGAGCTTGATGACGTCGCATTGGCGCTCGGTGAGGGTAGAGAGGCTTCGCTCGATTTCGCGGCGCAGAGATTCTGCATATTCCAGAGCGGCGTCTGTACCTGGAGTAGCGGTGTTTTCCAGTACGTCGAGCAGGCTGTTGTCTTCTCCTTCTACGAAAGGCGCATCCATAGAGACGTGACGGGCAGCTACACCTAGTGTAGTCTCTACTTCTTCGGGGGCAATTTCCAGCTGTGCGGCCAGTTCTTCAGAGCTCGGCTCGCGCTCGTACTCTTGTTCCAACTGGCTGAATGCCTTGTTGATTTTATTCAGTGAGCCTACCTTGTTGAGTGGCAAGCGAACGATACGGCTCTGCTCGGCCAATGCCTGGAGTATAGACTGGCGAATCCACCAAACGGCATAGGAGATGAATTTGAAACCTCGGGTTTCGTCGAAGCGCTGTGCGGCCTTAATCAGACCCAGATTACCTTCATTAATGAGGTCACTAAGACTCAGTCCCTGATTCTGATATTGCTTGGCTACAGAAACCACAAACCTCAGGTTTGCCTTCGTCAACTTCTCCAGGGCCAATTGGTCGCCTTGCTTAATACGCTTCGCCAGATCGACCTCTTCCTCAGGGGTGAGTAGGTCTACCTTGCCGATCTCTTGTAAGTACTTCTCCAGGGATTGACTTTCCCGGTTTGTGATCGACTTAGTAATCTTGAGCTGTCTCATCTATTCGTTTGAGTTGAGGAAGTTTCTGTTTAAATAAGACGCAAAAATTGGCGCCCGTCACCCCAGATGGCGATGACCCGCTATTTAGGGCCGCAAAAGTAGGGGTTTTTTGCCTAAAAAATGTCCGAATCTTCGCTTGTGCGCATTTTCGTACTAGGTAATAACAGCTGCGTCTGTCATTTGTTTTACAAACATTTGCGGATTGAGTGGCTGGTATGCTAATCGCCTGATTCCTTGGCTTTTCCCATGAAAATCGACTGGTTTTTTAACAGTTTTCCCGTCAGCTGAGCGAGAAAAGTACCCGGTCTGACCCGAGTCGATGGTCTGGTTTGATGACGGCACTTGGAAATTCAACTATAAATGACTTACTTACCGCCCTCACACCAAATAATCCCAACCAATGGATCGTGTCAAATTTACTGTGGAGTTCATGTGTAAGGCGTCACCCGCTATTGTCTATAAGTTTCTGACAACGCCTGCTTGCCTGATGAGGTGGTTCTGTGATGAAGTCGATATCGAAGGCGACACATTCACCTATATATGGGCTGGCGAGCCAGAGGTTGCCGAGTTGATTGATTCCGTTGAAGACGAAATGCTCAAATTTCAGTGGGAGGATGGTGAGCCTGGAGAATACCTGGAATTTAAGATCGGTCGCGGGGAAGTCACAAACGGAACCATCATCAATGTGACCGATTTTGCTGACGAAGACGAGGTACAGGATGCGCAAAACTTGTGGGAAAAGCAACTCACACGCATGAAGGAGGAAATGGGGGGATAATCTATGCCGACGATCTATTTCGGCATGGGGTTTACGGAGCGGAGACTCCCACTGCCAAGCGAGCCTTTTTTAGATGAACACAGCTTTGATGGCCTGAGCTTCCTGGCGTTCCTGGAAGGCTACTATGGATTTTTACCCGAAACAGAGCGGCAAGAATTTCTTCGGATCGAAAAATTCAGACAACTGCTCCGAGATGATCACGAGCGGAATCCCAACGCTTTTTACCGAGCTTCCTTCCTGGCAGATCCCTTGGCAACAGCAGAGCATGTGCTTGGCATGCGAGACGAGCTGATAGCGGCAGGCTATCCTTTGCATCAGCAGAGTTCACCCGATTGCCCCGAAAGAATCAGTTGTTTGCATCGTTTGGAAAACCAGCTACTGCTTTCGGAAGCGAAACCGGATAATGGCTCGGTATGGACACTTGGTGCTGCAGATCGGCTGCGCCGTCTACTTGCCGCCCTGGAAGCTGGGAAGCATCCGGCCCTTTGGGTCAGAGTGCACGAACCCTTTCAGCTACTTGATCCGGGAAGTAAGCGACTCTTGAAAGCTTTGCACAATTGCGGCGATTTTGTGCAGTACATGCCATCGCCTCCGCCACCTACTACACAAAGTATTCTGGGCCGCTGGCAGGCAGAAACGCTACACGCCTGGAATCGGGATCGGGAAGCAGGCGAATTTCCCCAAGCCGCTGCTGCTCGACCTCACCATAGTTTCATAGAGCGCTGGGTAGACGAAGGGCAAGTTTTACCAAAGAGTTGGACGTTTGAGGATTATCCGAATGTCGACATTTCCCGCTACAGAGACAGCAAGCTACCGACAGACGATAGCTTGATCATCATCAAATCGTTTAGAGAAACACATATTGCTGCTTTTTTGGCCCGCTTACTACAGGTACATCCCGATTGGAAGCCGGCCTTGCTCATGGCAAAGAAGCGGCAAACATTTGATTTGGCTATGCGCATGGAGGGCTTGCCGAGTATGGGCGTGCCCAGCACGAGTCTGGCCAGGCCCAGCCTGCAAGTACTCAAGTTGATCCCTACTTTTTTGTGGGAGCCGGTAAACTTGCGCAAGCTGCACGAATTTCTGAAGCTTACCGTCAAACCACTCGATCGCCGGCTGGGGTATAGATTGGCGAGTGCGATGTCTGATAATCCTGGACTTTTTAGTGAATCCTGGTTTACTGCGAGTCGTCAATTTTTTGAGGAAGAACTGCCTCGGCTTGTGGCTAAAGACAAGCGAATTTCGGCAGAAACCATAGAAGACCAATACAACTTTTGGTTTAGGAGAGCCAGGTATCCCATAGATGGCCGGGCACCGAAGAGCGAGGTGAGAAAGCTATTCGTGTTTGTGGTCAATTGGGTGCAATCCAGAACCGAAGAAGACAAAGACGATGTCCTGGGTTTACAAACCCTATCGGCCCAAGCCAAACGGGCCGTAGAGCTGATCGACCAAATGGACGAGACGGAACTCAATTCGCTTCAGGTAGATAGAATAGTCAGGACGGTTTATGAAGCTGCTCCAGCCAAATTTCAGGAAGAGCAACAAAACAGCCTGCCCGCAGCTTTTCACCCGGCTGCTGTTTGTGGAGAGGTGCCGGAATTGATTTGGTGGGATTTTGTCCAGGAAGAGCCCGATTATTTTTTCAGCAGCTGGCTGAGTAATGAGCTCGATTACCTGGGAGAAAATGGAATAGAGCTATTGAGCCCCGAAGCAAAAAACCAGCGGCAAATCTGGAGTCGGACCAGACCATTGTTGTTCACCCGCGAGCGTATGGTACTGTGTTTTCCGCAGCAGATTGCTGGAAACGAGGTATCTGCTCATCCTTTGTATGGGGAGCTGGAAGCCATATTTGGGGAGCAACTCGACGACATGACCATCGATCTGGACGCCGATGTTGAACCCGCTTTTCTGGATTGGTCTTCGCCATCCTTTTCGGAGCTCGGTCTTCGGCCTCTGGCATCACCTAAGCCATTTGTTAAAATAGCTGGACCCGAACGCATCCGACAGCGCGAGCAGGAATCGCCTACATCTCTGGAGCGGTTTATTTATCATCCGCACCAATGGGTTTTTCCCTATGGCCTGCTGATTAAAGCCAGCAGGCAGCCCGAGCTTCGGTTGGGTACGCGGCTAAGGGGATTGCTCGCTCATAGATTCATGGAGCGAATTTTCGCCGAAGACAAGCCACTCGAAGATTGGACAAAGGCAGAATTGAATCAATGGATCGCTCGAAAGGAGCCCGACATTCTGAGCAGGGAAGGTGGTATGCTCCTGGAGTATGGCTACGAACCAGATCGCGTTCAGTTCAGGCGACAAGTACAACGAGCAGCCTGGGCGCTGATTTGCAGCTTGAGAGATAATGGTTGGGCAAGTGTGCAATCTGAGATAGATCTGGAGGGTCAGATTGGAGACCTAGTCATTAAATCGAGAGCAGATCTCCTGGCTCAAGCTGAAGATGGCAGTCAGGCCATACTCGATCTGAAATGGAGGGGCAAAACCAGATACCGAAATCTACTGAGAAACCGGGAAGAAATACAGCTCAGTCTGTATGCACAATTGCTGGAACAAGCAAGCAACGGGCCCGTTTTCAGTGGCTACTTTCTGCTTAGTGAAGCTCAGGCACTGGCGCGTACCAGCCATATATTTTCCGATGCCGAATTGGTAGATCCCGATGCAGATCCCAGGCAGGTCCGCTCGGAAATTTTAGAGAAACTGCAGCATACTTACGCCTGGCGCAAGCAGCAAATGACCGACGGTTTATTGGAGATCAGGTGTAATCAGACCCTGGCAGAGCTAGAAGACGCCTACAGGGATATGGATTATGAACAGATGCTGGAAATGAAGGAAGCCAACGCGCCTTTCGACGATTATCGAGCGCTAATCGGTTTAGTAGATTAGTTTGCTACTATTCCATGACGATGCCTAAGTCAAATTCGTAACCATTTAGTAAGTCGCTGGTTTTCATGCGCTTGCGGCCCGATATTTGTAGCTTTAGTACCTCTATATAGCCATCACGGCAAGCTATTTTTATCTCCCTTTTGCCATCGGTAATTAGCGTTCCTACTGGGTGATCATGGTCTTCAACAATAGGGCGCGTATCGAATATCTTAATACTTTCGGACCGTTTATCCTCCTGCTTATTGGCCGGATCTGAACTCGGTTTTGCGTTCGTTTTTTCTGTACTTCCGCAGGTCGAAGCTCTGGTCCAGGCTGCCGGATATGGACTCAATCCTCTGATGAAATCATGGACTTTGTTGCAGTTTTGATCAAAGTCGATTTGGCAGACTTCCCGACTCAGTTTGGGTGCAGGGCAGGCTAGTCTGTCGTCTTGCTTTCGGAGGTGATACGAGCCGGTTTCAATGAGTTTTACGGTATCTACGATCAGGTCTGCACCCAGAACCATCATTCGATCGTGTAGGTCTCCGGCGGTCTCATTGGGACCAATAGGTGTTTCTGTCTGGAGCAGCATATCTCCCGTATCTATTTCGTGCTTGATGAAGAAGGTGGTCAGACCTGTTTTCGCCTCACCGTTTATGATGGCCCAGTTGATGGGCGCAGCTCCTCTGTACTTGGGTAGTAATGATCCGTGCAGGTTGAAAGTACCCAGGTTAGGCATATCCCATACCAGCTCTGGAAGCATTCGGAAGGCCACCACGATTTGCAGGTCGGCATTCCACCTGCGCAAGTCTGCTAAAAAATCGGGATCGCGCAACTTGGTGGGCTGCAATACAGGAATCTGGTGTTTGATTGCGCATTTTTTGACGGCCGATTCCAGTAGCTTCTTGCCGCC
>JBCDFE010000292.1:0-5317 GCA_039178745.1 Bacteroidota bacterium
CTATTGCTACAAGGCACACAAAACCATTACCGAATGAAACCAGTATTTCTGATCGCCCTTTTCGTGAGTTTGGGGCTGCTTTTCTCCGCCCAACGTCCCGATCAGGTCCTCGATCAAACGCCCATATCCTTTTCCCTGGAAAGTGATGGTACCGAAGCGCGCATGAGCTTTAGCACCGAAGTCCAGGGCGAATCTTACTCCGGTATTTACCTACCAGAACGCGAAGAGTTTGAGTTTCTGACTACCCAAAACGGAGCGAGCTCGCTACACCATCTACCTGAACTCATCGAACGCTTAGATACCGAGCTCGACAAACTCGACCTTCCTCTCAATATCCCCGAATTACAATTTTCAAGTCTCGATCAATATCAAAACGATCCATTCCCCAATGGCCTGGTTGTGGTTGGTCATAGCGAAGCCTGGCGGATTCGTATGATGAACGAGCACGAAGTGAATAGTGGCGTTAGTCAGGTTTATCTCAGTACGCACGACGACACAGATCGCCCACAATACCTCATACTAAATGGTGAGCTCAAAGCCCTATGGTTGGATGGGCGCGATGTCAATCTAGATGGTATCTCCGCCACAGAGCGCGAGCGTTATATGGAAATAGTGACAGCAGACTTTGTGCGCTTGCAGACTGAAATTGCACCGCCGCCACCGCCTGCTCCTCCAGCACCACCTGCTGCACCTGGAAGTCCGCCTCCACCCCCACCGCCGCCACCTGCACCAGGTGTATTCGGTGAGGGCCGCACCGAGATCATCATTCGCCGCTTAGGTGATGATGGAGAGGAAGAGGTAATCATCCATAGTATGGACGATCAGGAAATATCGCTCTTGGCCGATAGCATCTACTGGAATACGGATTCCAATTGGGCCAGTTTAGCCCTGCCTAGAGGATTTCACCTTCAATCTCTCAAAGCTTTAGAAGATATCAACTGGGGAACTCTGGAAGATCTTGATCTGGAGCTGAGCGGGTTGGAAGAAATTCAGGATCGCCTGGCTGATGTAGATATAATTCGAGACGAAGAACTTATTCAATCACTGGAAGCGCTTCAAGACAGATTGGCTGATGTGGAGATATTAGATGATGATGACCTCATCCAATCCATGAAAGCGCTTCAGGATCGCATGACCGATGTAGATATAATCTATGGAGAAGGCTTGATCCAGTCGATGAAAGAACTCGAAGACAGCATGATCGATGTGGATATATGGGGTGAAGAATCTCTGGATGGCCTATTTGCAGAAGGAGCCATCCGTATCATGGACGAAGACGGTATCGTATTCATCGATAGATCATCTACAGGACCAATAGACCACAATCCCGTTGTTTATAAGCGCATAGTACAAGAAATGCAAAACGAGAATATGATACGCGGCAACGGCATGCGCAAGCTTACCATAAAAGACGACATCATCAAAGTCAATGGCCGCCGCCTAAAGCCTGCGGAAGCCGCTGTATTCCGTCAAAAATTTGAAGCATTCACCGGCCATCCATGGTCTGACCTTGGCACATATGCTTCGGAGTTTTACTATAAAGAAAACTAGTGCAACTTTAAGGTCCGCACAAACCCCAACAACTTCGCTTCTTCCCACTTCCTCCCCATCAGCTGATAGCCGGTGGGGAGGTTTTGTTGGTTGGTCCCTGCGGGAATAGCCATGGCGGGCAGGCCGGCCAGATTGGCCAGGACCGTGTAGACATCTGCCAGATAGTTAGCTACGGGATCATCTACCTGCTCGCCTATTTTCCAGGGCAAAGACGGGCTGACTGGCATCAGGATAAAATCGTATTCGGCCAGAATAGCTTCGAGACGGTTGCTGATGAGACTTCGGGCACGCTGGGCTTTATCGTAGTATGCATCGTAGTAACCGCTGCTCAAGACGAAAGTGCCGAGCATAATCCGGCGCTGCACTTCGGTACCAAAGCCTTCGGTTCGGCTGAGTTTGTAGGTGCTGTCCAGGTCTGTGCCGTTCGGGCTGCGATAGCCGTATCGCATGCCATCGTATCTGCTCAGGTTTGAGCTGGCCTCCGCGGTGGTGAGCACATAGTAAGTAGGGACCACATAATCGAACAGATCGAACTCAACACCTTCCACCTCATAACCCATGGAGGTAAACCTGGCTTTAGCTTCTGCTACAGACCCGGCCAGATCAGGGTCCAGGCGATCGCTATCGAGCAATTCGGGGAAGTAGGCAATTTTTGCTTTTTCAGGCCCCGGCGCTTGGGTCATATTGGGTACGGACTTGTCTGGTGCAGTAGCGTCCCACTCATCTGCACCGGCCATGATTTCCATACCGATGGCTATGTCTTCTGGATGTTTGGCGATCAAGCCAATCTGGTCGAAGCTGCTGCCATATGCAATCAAGCCATGCCTGGATACCCTTCCGTAGGTTGGCTTAAACCCATATAAGCCACAGAAAGAGGCCGGTTGCCTCACCGAGCCACCCGTACTGCTACCCACTGCCATCAGGCAGGTATCTGCCTGCACACTTACCGCTGCGCCTCCGCTGCTTCCGCCCGGCACCCGACTGGGGTCTGCTGCATTTCGCGTAGGGCCATAGTAGCTGTTCTCATTGCCCGAGCCCATGGCAAACTCATCACAATTCGTACGCCCGATGATGATGGCGTCTTCGTCGAGCAATCTTTGCAATGCCGTTCCGGTATAAGGAGACACAAAGCCGTCCAGTATTTTCGAAGCCGCCGAGACCCGGTGACCGGCATAGCAAAGCACGTCCTTTATAGACAATACCACACCCGCCAATCGGCCCAGCTTTTCGCCCGATGCCCGTTTTTCATCCTGCTGTCGGGCCACATCCAAAGCCTCTTCAGCAAAAACCTCGACATAGATGTTTAGCTCGCTCGTTTCCTCAATCTTAGCCAAGTAGCCCGCTACGACTTGTGCCGTAGTCATTTCACTCGACGACAAGGCTTTTTGTAGTTGTAGAATAGATTGGGGCATGTATGCGTATTATTGGGGATAAAGGTAATAGTACTACACAGCCTTATGTCCGAAATAGAAGACTTTATTTATCGCCATCAGGGTCAGCAGCGGGAGGTCTTGCTCTACTTTCATCAGTTGCTGGCGGAGGAGCTCGGATTAGAACCCAAGATTCGTTTCAAAATACCATTCTATTTCAATAGGACATGGGTGTGCTATCTGAACCCCATAGCAGAAAACGGGGTCGAGCTGGCATTCCTGAGGGGGCGCGATTTGTCTAATGCGCAGGGCCTGCTCATGAGCAAGGGGAGGAAGCTGGTTTGCGGTATAGACTGCTACCGTATCTCCGATATTGATGCAGAGGCTGTGTACGAAATTTTGCAGGAGGCGTTGCTTTTAGATGAATCGTAATACTTTCACACCATCCCTCCATCTACCCCTAGATATACGCCGCTTGGTAGCTGACTCTCCAGTTCGGCTGCGGGTGGAAATAGGTGACTCAAGTGGGTCAGGTAGGCCTCCTTGGGTTGTATGCGATCAATCTCTTCCAGCGCCTCTTCCAGGTTGAGGTGACTATGATGAGTGCCTGGTTGAAGGGCGGAAATAACGAGGGTGTCCAGATCCTTTAGTATTGGATATGCCGACTCTGGTAGGGTTTTCACATCGGTCAGATAAGCGTAAGAGCCACACCGGAAACCAACAATGTCGAGCTTGCCATGCATGATGGGAATGGGCAAAAACTCCAGCTCGCCTATGCGGAAAGACTCTCCTGGCTTGATTGTATGTAGGCTCAACCTGGGCACGCCTGGGTAAGGCTTTTTGGAGAAGGCGTAGGCAAACCGCTCCTTGATTTGAGTGACCACCCGCGGAAGTGCAAATACAGGAATCTCTGCCCGCTGTCTGAAACAGAAAGTACGCAGATCGTCTAGTCCAGCTATGTGATCGTTGTGCTCGTGGGTGACTAGCAGGGCATCTAGCCACTTAATCTCGTTGGTCAGCATCTGCTGTCGGAAGTCGGGACCGGCATCGACCACTACGCTGGTGTTTCTGGATCTGAAGTGGGCCGCTACGCGCAGTCGCTTGTCTCTGGGGTCTGTGGATCGGCAGGTTTCGCAGTCGCAACCAATAACGGGTACGCCCTGGGAAGTACCGGTGCCGAGCAAGCGCAGTTTGACCATTCGCGCAAGTTAGTATAAAATCACTAGCGCTTTTGTTCCCAGGCCCAGGCCGAGCTCATGATGTCATCTACCTGGTACTGCGGCTGCCAACCCAATTCGCTGGAGGCGTAAGCCCGGTCTGCATAGATGGCTACTACATCGCCCATGCGCCTGGGGCCAACTTCGTAGTTGAGCTTTTGCCCAGTCACGCGCTCGAAGGCATGGATAATCTCCATGACAGTAAGCCCTTCCCCTATGCCCAGATTGAAAATGGAAGGGTTCGTTTTCGCTTTGCCGGCCATCAGGTACTCAAGCGACAGCGTGTGTGCATGGGCCAGGTCCATGATGTGTATATAGTCGCGCACGGCGCTGCCATCGCGGGTGTCGTAGTCGTCTCCGAATACCATCAGCTTTTCGCGCTTGCCCGTAGCCACCTCCATTACCACTGGAACGAGCTGCGGGTTGATGCGGCGCGCATCTTCGCCAATGTGTATGGAAGGGTGCGCGCCGGCAGGGTTGAAATAGCGCAACAAGATGGTCGAAAAGCCGGGATTGGCCCGGCAGTAATCTTGCAGTACATCTTCGCCCATTTGCTTGGTGCGGGCGTATGGTGATTCTGCTTCCTGGCGCGGTGTCTGCTCCGTTACGGGCAGGCTGTCAGGGTTGCCATATACCGAGCAAGAACTCCAACCTCAGCACATGTTTGAACACCTGCTTACGAATGTCTTTGATGATGCTCTGACCCAACCAGTTGGTGAGATAGGTGTTGCCATACATGATGATGGTCTCCAATACGATCGCTCCCACGATGATCATGATCATCATTTGAAGACCTGAGAGATCTCCTTCAATGATATAGTTGTCAAGTGTCATCTGAACAAGCACAGGACGCAAGGGACCTAGTACAGCCAGCATGATGGTGAGGAAAAGGGCAAATAGAAAGACCGATCGGTAGGGCCTGACATACTGGAAGAGGCGTTGTGCGAGTGTCCAATCCAGTACTTTGCCACTGACTTTTTGTTCAGATTTTGCCATGAGGTCAAAGGTACATGTTCTGATCCGAAAGGGAAAGGGGATTTTAGGGAGAAAAAGGAAACGCTGCCAAGTGGATGACACTTGACAGCGTGAGATACATATTTTTTGATAAGAAATATCCCAAGCAGGTATGATATCCCACGCTAATCTACTGATTCTAGGCCTCGTTCAATCCTTGGTCAA
>JBCDFE010000293.1:0-5301 GCA_039178745.1 Bacteroidota bacterium
CCCATGTTCAGGTCGGGAAATTATCTGACTGCCGAAAAGGACATCATTAAACTATCGGAACAAATCATGGAAAAGGATGCCCGGAAGGACTTCACCCTATGGGAAATGCTGAAAAATGCGCGGACGCTCTTGAAGCTAAAAATGAACGCTTAGTAAAAAATACCCTAATCATTATATCTAGAGTCTATACGAAGCATCATATAGCATCCATTCTACAGGAAAAGAGACCGATCTACGCAAGTCTAAAAAGTTAAAAATGCATCATTCAAAAATTATACTTTTAGTTTTTGTAAGCTTTTCCTGCAGTCCAATTACTCAAACAAACCACACATCAGAAAACGATTCTGAAGTGCAACTTCAGGCATTAGGCGAAACTGATTGTGATTCATTATTGAATGATACTCAAAGCTTAAAGGCTAACACCCTAATGCCTGTACAAAAAGTGCCAAAAGATTTGATAGAAAGCTTGGTCTCCCTGGATTCAATGTTGAGTTTACCAATGAAAGAGTGGATCAAATGTCTTCCGGACGGAGAGTTCGGTGCCTATGTACATTTCGGCCTTGGTGGGTATTTGAGAAACAGTTGGGGGCTTTGGGGTAATTCTGAACTGGCTAAAAACTTATATCTAATGGGTATTTTTCACCCCGACGATATGTCTGCAATAATTTTGGACAGCTACCAAAGAAAACTAAAAGGGGAAGAGATCAGACTAGATGAACAGATTAAATATTACCAAGATTTTTGGCGAGAATCCGGCATGCCAGTAGACTCCTTACTAAACGAGATAGAAAAAGAAATACGAGAAGACAGCGAACACTAAAAATCACCCCCTAAATGAGCCCTAAGCTATTACTAGCAGTAACCATATTCATACTTTTCAACGCCTGGACAAACGCTCAACCAACCGAAGTTTCAACGGAGTCGGTGACCTTTGAAAGTGAAGGAATTATCCTTTCCGGCACAATTCATTCGCCTCGTGACCCTTATGCGGCAGTCGTGCTTGTTCACGGTTCTGGTCAAGAACCCCGGATGACAAGTTTTGCCGTACAACTAGCCAATCGAGGCATAGCTGTATTGACCTACGATAAGCGAGGTGTTGGTGAGTCTAGAGGCGTATACGTTGGCCCTGAAGTTGGGACAAACAATGTAGACTCTACGAACCTCCACTTGCTGGCTAAAGATGCTGGTGCCGCCGTGGATATCCTCTACCAGCGCCACAAAAAAATTCCTATAGGATTGGCGGGCGCCAGCCAGGCAGGATGGATTATTCCTATAGCCGCATCCGAAAATGCAAGGGTAGACTTCATGGTACTCTTTAGCTGTCCGGTTATCACCACTTTGGAGCAGCTCAGATTCCAATTCTACACCGACGGAAGAACAGATTTTTGGGAAAACCATACCGAAGATGATGCCCGTGAGCACACTCTGAATGATCCGGATCGCTATCAATTCACAGCCACTGACCCCAATCTGGCTTTGCGTACGCTTTCTATACCCGGATTGTGGCTTTTCGGCAAAAAGGACATACAAATTCCAGTCAGCATGTGCATAGAAAATTTAAATACACACAAGGCTACTGGCAAACCGTTTGAATACGTCTTATTTTCGGAACTAGGCCACAACACGACTTCAACGGAAACTACAGCACCTATAGATATTGCTGTTCACTGGATCAAGCTGCAAGCTAAAACCATAAAAAGAGAATAAACAGACATGAAAATCAATCTCCGAATAGCGGTAATCATTTTTGTCCTGACTCCATTCCTCCTAAGCGCACAAGGACTAGACGAAAGACTAGATGCACTTCTGGACTCTGTATACCGAGTCCATGAAGATGCGCTAGGTATTTTGATCCATGTAGAATCTCCGGATCATGAACTGTCATGGACCAGAGCTATCGGTTTTCCAGATAGTTCCCGAACCATTCCACTAGACACCAACCAAGCCGTATTGATCGCAAGCAACACCAAAACTTATGTTTCCGCGGCGATACTCCGATTGGTGGAAGAAGGTGCTTTCCAACTAGATGACCCCATCTCCGATCTACTGCATCCGGAAACCCGGGAACTGCTAAAAACAGACCAGTACGATTTAGATAAAATTACCGTCCGGCAACTGCTCTCCCACACCTCTGGTATCCATGATTATGTCGATGACGACTATTTCGGTTTTGTGATTGAAAACCCCCAGTACTCCTGGACTAGATCTGAGCAAATTGAGCGCAGCGTAGATATCAGACAACCTTTAGCGGATCCGGGTGCGGCATTCAGCTATGGCGACATCAACTACCTACTATTAACAGAAATCATAGAGACCCAGACCCAAAAAGACTTTTACATCGCCATGAGGTCGCTCCTCCATTACGAAAGTCTGGGCTTGGACCATACCTGGTTCAAAGACTTGGAACCCATCCCATACGAGTTACCGCCCTTTGCCCATCAGTATGCCAATGACTATCTCTGGGATTCCTACGAGATCGATCATTCCTGGGATAAATATGGTGGCGGTGGAATGGCATCGACGGTGCGAGATGCGGCCCTTTTTTATCAGTATCTCTTTGAAGGGAAGGTCATCGAAGATGAGGACCTCTTACAAGAAATGTACACATACGTACTGCCCCAGGAGGAATCGAAGTATTGCCTGGGCATCTTTCATCTCGATTTTGGATATCATCTATACTACCATGGCGGCTGGTGGGGCACGGGTGTCAACTACTCTCCAGACACCAATACATCGATTGCTGTATTTACCCTGGTCAGGGATAAGCGAAATGAGGTGAATCCATTTCTGGGGAAGAAAATTCACGATATTATAATGGAGATAGAGGAATGAGTGATGTGATCGTGTTTGCCAAAGGCCAGAAGTTTGAAGACGCCGGTGATAAAGAAAAAATCGCTCTCATCAGAAGCGACTTGTACAATTTATTGATCAAGTGTCTAAGAGGAAGAGTTAACTATGCCAACCTGCAACAAAGAAAATTCTATGATCAAAGGACTTTATGAAACCCACCTATTTGTAGAAAATCTCGAACGCTCGATAGCATTTTATTCAGAAACCATAGGCCTAAAACAATGCCGATATGGAGCCGAGCGACGAACAGCCTTTTTCTGGATAGGATCAGACAAGAAATTTATGCTGGGTCTATGGGAAAAACCAAAGGAACAGATCGACATTCGACACTTTGCCTTCGAGTGTGAGCCAGAGTGGGTCTTAAATGAATCGGTAGCCTTTCTACAATCCAGAAATATAAAGTGCTGGAATTTCCTAGACGATGATATAGAAAGGCCAATGGTCTTTTGCTGGATGCCAGCCATCTCGATTTACTTTTCCGATCCTGACGGGCACGAACTTGAATTCATCGGGGTTCTACCCGGAGAGCCTAAATCCAACGATGAAAGACGGGTTGTCACCTATGAAACGTGGCTAAAGATTAAGGATGAATAGAACCGATTAGAAGTATAAAGCTCTAACTAGATCGACAAAACTGAGCCTTTTCCCGCACAACTCCCTACCTTTACCCCTATGTCCAATTTCGTGGTCTCGGCTAGAAAGTATCGTCCCGTACGCTTCGATGAGGTGGTGGGGCAGCAGCACGTGTCGCAGACATTGAAAAATGCGCTACAGACCGACCACCTGGCACATGCTTTCCTGTTCTGCGGGCCCAGAGGGGTGGGCAAGACGACTTGTGCACGCATTTTGGCTAAGGTGCTCAATTGCCAGAACCGAACGGAGGACTTCGAGCCTTGCAATGCTTGTGCTAGCTGTGAGTCGTTCAATGCCAATGCATCACTCAACATCACAGAGCTGGATGCGGCCAGCAACAACAGCGTAGATCACATACGCGCCCTGATCGAGCAGGTGCGCTTTCAACCGCAACAAGGGCAGTACAAGGTGTTTATCATCGATGAGGTGCACATGCTCTCTCAGGCTGCCTTCAATGCGTTTTTGAAGACCCTGGAAGAGCCTCCGCCTTATGCCATATTCATATTGGCAACTACGGAGAAGCACAAGATCATTCCGACCATTCTGTCTCGCTGCCAGATATTCGACTTCAAACGCATTCAGATCCCGGCTATGGTCGAACACCTGCAAGGTATTTGCCAGCAGGAAGGCATAGACGCAGAAGCCGACGCCCTGCATCTGATTGCCCAAAAAGCAGACGGCGCCCTGCGAGACTCGCTGTCTATATTCGATAGGATGACAGCCAGCGCTGGCGATAAAATCACCTACGATGGCGTAGTCGAAAACCTCAATATCCTCGACTACGATTACTACTTCCGGGCGGTAGATTATATCCTGACAGAAAATCGATCTGGCCTGCTGCTGCTATTTCGCGAGGTGTTGAATGGCGGGTTCGACGGCGACCTATTCATCAATGGTTTGGCGGGGCACTTGCGCAATCTATTGGTGGTTAAAGATCCCAAAACGCTGCCATTGCTAGAAGTCGGGGAGCGCCTTCGGCAGCAGTATCACCAGCAATCGGCCCTGACGGATACCGGATTGCTGCTTACGGCCCTGAACCTGGCCAACGACTGCGATGTAGAATATCGAATGGCCAACAACAAGCCACTGCACGTAGAGTTATGCCTTTTGAAAATGGCAAGCATACATCGTGCTCGGTCTGCCCGACCCATAGTGGAACCAACTGCTGAGCCGGAAAAAAAAAGTGAAGTAAAAAGCACTGATGGCCCAAAAGTGCAAGAAGAGGAAGTCATCGACGTTTCCTCTGGTTCTCCTACCGTTCAGCAGGGAAAGGCGGAAGAAAGTAGCTCACAGGAGGCTGCGCCATCCGCTCATGCGGAGAACCTTCCACCTGCAGAAGTCCAAAAAAATGCCTCTGCTGCCGCAACGATGACACGTCTCGATCAAGACGCCATGCTCGCGCAACTGCGGGAAGACGCCCAAGGGCAGGCGGCCAGCGATACAGAGCCGGAAATCGAGCCCAAAAAGCTGCAAGAAGCCTGGCAGGCCTATTTGGTAACGCTGGATGGCAGCGCTCAGTACTTCCTACTGAAAGATGCTATACTAGAGCCCTACGATTCGGAGATCAGGGCGCGGGTGGGCAGTCAACGGTCGCTAGCAGTAATGCGCGAAGATCGCTCCGTTATGGCCTATCTGAGAGAGGCGCTGAACGCACCGCGACTGGCCCTGCGGGCAGAGCTCGATGAGGGTCTGCGCGCTGCGCGCCCACAGCCCAAAAAGCGCATGACGCCCAAGGAAAAGTATCTGGACATGCGCGCTCAGAACCCAATGATCGATGAGCTACGCAAGCGTTTCGACTTGCGGCCTGAGGAATAAATA
>JBCDFE010000294.1:0-5294 GCA_039178745.1 Bacteroidota bacterium
AAATCCGGTGGCCGTCAGGGTTACCACGTATGTGCCGGGATCATCGTAGGTATGGTCGGGGTTCTCTTCATCGCTAGCCTCACCATCGCCAAAGCTCCAGCTGTAGCTATCTGCATTGCAGGAAACATTGGAAAAGGATACCGGGTCGCCTGCACATACTGCATCTATGATGCTGGTGCCGAAGTCGGCCTTTGCCGGAGGGCGGAGCGAGAAATCGTAGGTGCCCGAAGCGCAGCTGAAGCCAGCATCGCAGGCAAGAATGCCCCGAAAGGCCACGGCAAAGCTGATGCCCATCTCGCAGGAGTCTTGGAAGATGTCTATGTAGGTATGACTAATCGGGTCGTAATTGAAGACGGTATCTATGGTGCCGTCTTGCCAGTCTACGATGAAGAAGTCAAAGCCCGGATCCGAAAAGTTGTTGAGGGTAATGGTCTCCCCTTCGCAAAAAACGACAGCACCATCGGTATCGAAGCTGGCATTGAGCAGCCCACACGCGATATCAGGGCATAGGATATCGCTGTCTTGGGCAGAGATATAATTAGCGGTCAAACCCCAGGCTAAAATGAATAAAAAGAGATGACTAATGCGCATGGCGGTCTACAGATTTGTATTGCTGTACCAGATGTTGTCGTAAATTTTTTGACGTGATGGGGAGACGTGGAATAGGTAGCAGTTGGTCTGCTTGTTTCTATAAGCACCTTCTTCTTCCAGGCCGGCTATAGCGCAACTGATGCTACGCCCACCGAAGTGTAGGCGGGCAGTAAGCTCTAGTGGTGCATTGACGTAGTTTTTGAGTGGGCCATTCTGGAGGCTGTAACTCAGGCCGAAATCAAAGCGACTTTTCCGGTTGGGATGAACGAAGCCCAGCTCGAATTGCAGGCTGAGCCAGTTGGTGTTTTGGCCGGTTTGCGGGCTTTTGGCATGGTGATAGTACATGCCGAATGTGGCATTGCGCTGCCAGGTTAGCCCCATGCCCATTTCCAGATAGCCGAGGCCTTCCTGCCATTGCATAACGGCGGATGGCCTGATGGCCCAGTAGCGGCCTTGGCGGGTGTAGACGACCTTTTCGCCTACGGCACTAGCGATCCATCTTTCTCCTAGCGGGTTGTCGAGTCCAAGCAAGGAGGCTGTCTGGCGGGCATCTACCGAGACCAGACCGCCCCAGTTGTGTACAGCCAAGCCCAAGTCTATTACCCATGACCTATCGTCTCTGCGATTCATGATGTGGCGCCAGGCCACACCCAGGCTTGGGGTGAAATATCGCGGTGTATCAGCGGTTTCTCCTGCGGCATTGAAGGCCGAGGTGTTTGGCCTGCCGTCGGCATCGGTCAGGTTGAAAGTAGGATCGATCTGATCTAGAAAAACCAAGCGACTGAAGTCGATACTGCGTTGTCCCCAATGGAGGCCTACGCCAAACCGTAAGTTGCCGGAAGATATGGTCGAGTGCTTTCGCCCTGAGGTAGGAATAAAGAATGCGGTTCGAAATCCGAACTCGTTGGTGATTAGCGAACCCTCTCCTTCTTCGTCTCTGGTGGCTACTACGCCCCAGTCCAGAAAAAAACAAGGGAGCGATTCTTCAAAGGAAACCTGAGAAGTTCGGTAGGCCGAGGCCGTATTGGCCCCCCATTGCATTCGATGCTTGGCCGTAATACTCATCGATCCCCTTTTGCCTACGAAGGCCGGGTTGAAACTCGATTCGTTTCCGTAAAAATGGGAGAAGAATGGATCCTGAGCACACAGGAGTGTGGTAAGGCAGCTCAAAAAGAGACTACCCAATAAAAGTTTTTGGGACATCGGGGAAAAAGCGTGTGTAAGTAGACAAATGCTACTGGGGTCTCGCTCTTGAGCAGATCAAAGAACTACTCATAGCGCTTTTGCAAATATAAGTAATTCTCACATGAGTTGAAAGGATGGAAATCTTAAAGTTTTGACCCATCTCGATATTTGAAGATGGCTGCTAGCCCAGCTTTTTTTGAAAAGATTCGGCATAGGTATCGCTGATGGGTAGTCTGTCTTCATGTATGGCCACCCGCCGGCGCTCTATAAAATCGATTTTGCCCAGGGCCACGATATGCGATCTGTGTATACGCGCAAAATGGCGTTCGGGCAAGCGCCCAGCCAGATCGCTCAGGTTCTCTAGTGTGAGGACTTTGCCACCTTCCGATTGGTATATGGTGGCGTAATCGCCAGTACCGCTGATGTATGCAATGTTGGCCAGGTCGATTCGGAGGGTTTGCGTTCCCGATTTGACGAAGATATACTCTGTTGTGTCTTTAATTCCAGGAACCCCGTAGAGGTCTTTTGCTTTTTGATCAACTGGCCCCTTTTCTGTTGGGTATGCTTCCTCTAGCTCTCCTGGGTAATCAGGCCTTTTGTCTAGATAATTGTTGACTTTTTGTACGGCCTTTTTAAACCGTTCGAAAGAAATGGGTTTTAACAAAAAGTCGAATACTCGAAATTCATAACTCTCCAGGGCGTATTCGCCATAGGCTGTTGTTAATACCACTGCTTGCTCCTGACCGATTATTCTGATGAAGTCTAATCCGTTTAATTCTGGCATTTGAATATCTAAAAATAATACATCGACTTGGTTGTCTTTAAGATATGTCAATGCCGAAATAGGATTGGTGAATGTATTTTTAACTTCTATATCAGGTAGTCTGCTGACATAATCGCCGAGTAGATCTACGGCCAGAGGTTCGTCGTCGATGATTATGCAACTCGTCATTATTTCTGATGATTTGGAATGGTAGTATATAACTCTAGATTTACTTCGAATAAATCACTATGATTTTTAATGGATAATTGATGTGCTTCTGGATATAGTAAATGTAATCTCTTTTGCACATTGACCAAGCCAATGCCACCAGTGCCATCCTTTGATTTTTGGCCCGGCTTTATTCTATTGATAACCTGAAATACTAATTTCCGGTTGCCATCCATCTGAAGGCGAATGACCAATGGTTGACTTTGGTCTTGGAGATCGCCATGCTTAAAGGCATTTTCTACAAAGGGAACCAGTAGCAGAGGAGGCACCTGCCATTCTGTTAAATTGGAACCTACATCCCACGCTATGGGTGCCAAGCCCTCGATGCGCATACTTTCTAGCTCTACTAATTGCCTTAAGTATTCCATTTCCTGATTCAGGGACACACTTTTTTTCTGCTCATACAAGGAGTATCGTAGTAAGGTAGATAGCTTTTCAATGGCAGGTAGAGCCGATGGCGAATTTCGATTTACTAGAGAATAAACGTTGTTAAGGGTATTGAATAAAAAATGTGGGTTGATCTGTGAGCGCAAGAATTTTATTTCGGTCTCTCTCTGTAAAATGGCGAAGTCTTTCTTTTTTTTCTCATTGTTATTTGAAAGCTCTACAAAGTAAAAAACGATACCTAGGCTGCAAAAGACGATTGAATAATAGAGATTGTCGTTTATATATTGGACCCATGTTGTTTCTGGATGGTAGTTGCCCTTTCCTGTGAGAATGGCTAGGATGTATTCCTCTAGAAATGCTCTAAAAAATATTCCTGAAAAAACACCTGTTAAAAGTAGGCTTATTAATTTCCAGGTGATTAGTTTTTTATATTTCCAATACAGAATTATATACATAATTACGGCCATTGTAAAAAATGCAGCAGGGCTAGAGAAGCTCAGTAATTGCCAATCGGTAAGTTGTTTGTATATCTCCTTTTGCTTGTCGGCAGCTTCGAGCATCCGACGCATAGGGAACATGACATAATAGACACCAAGGAACCAAAGAAAGAGGCGCGGTATTTGCTGGCGTGGATGAATGGTCGATTATTTTGAATCATCAAATGTAGCGAGCAAAGGGAGTTCACTGGCGGTGAAATCGGTGAATGGCCGCTTATGATCGGTGAGTTTGGATACAGACTTTCGCAGGTAGATGCTCTCTGCTCACCGATAGATCACCGATGCTAATACTGTTTTCACAGATTTAAGTTGTTCTACAGCCGCAACAAGGCCCACTTTGGTCCCATCAATCATCTCCTCTAAATCAAATACTACTATGCGTATTCTTTTCCTATTCATCGGTCTTAGCAGCTTGTTGTGCGCACAAGACCGTCCATCCTTATCTACATTCGATCCAGACGACATATTGGTTGCAGGTGAGGAGCGTGCTCAAGTTATGCTCATGGGAACCTTCCACTTCGATTATCCCAACTTAGACGCGCATGTTACTGACGAATCCAATCAAGTGAATGTCAATGACGAGAAACGCGCTCAAGAACTCAGGGAGCTACTCGATTACGTTGCGCGTTTTCAACCAACTAAGATAGTTGTTGAACGTTGGCCTGAAAGCAATACCGATGACTACTACCAATCTTATTTAGCAGGCGATTTTGAGCTTCGCCGTAGCGAGGTATACCAGATCGGTTTTAGGCTGGCCAAGCGTTTTGGTCACGAGCATATCTACCCCTGCGATGCAGCTACACTGGAAACCTCGCTCTCTTACCATCCAGACTCGGCGGTGCTTCACCCAATTCTGGATAGTATTTATCAAGACTGGGATTTTTCCGGAGATTCTAAGTACGATACGCGCTATAGTTCGCTCTACGACTTCGAAGATGAGATGCTGGCTAATGTTAGCTTGCTCGAGTTCTTTTTGTACGAAAATAGTCCACACCGTATTCGTCGTGGTCACGGTGCTTATCTGGTCGGTGATTTTGAGCTTGGCTATCAAAGAGGAGCCGATGCCCTGGCCCTGCATTGGTATTCGAGAAACTTGCGCATATTCCGCAACATTCAGCGCATATCGGAACCCAACGATCGCGTACTTGTCATTTTTGGCGCCGGGCATTTGGGCATCTTGCGCCAGCAGTTTGAGAGTACTCCCGAATTTGAATTGATTGAATTCGGAAGTCTCTAATTGTTTTGGGCTGGTCATGCCAGCCCAAAACACATTTTTTTCATCTTTGCGTTTGTGAGCTATGCTTCCCAAAATGGAAAATTCTTCCGCGCAGTCTTAGGGCTGATCGCCTTTGCGATCTTCCTCCGGTGGGGCAGCTTTTTCATGAGCGTCATCAATCACGATGAAAGTACCTACATCGTCATTGCCGACGAAATGCTGAGAGGCAAGATATATCTGGCCGATGTGATCGATACCAAGCCGATCGGTTTATTCTGGCTTTTTGAAGGCTTGGTCTGGCTCAGCGGCGGTAGCATATTCATCCTCAGATTACTGACCAGCGTATGTATTGGCCTGACGGCATCGGTCTGGTGGTGGACTGCTCGGCGGGTTACCGGCAGTACACGCGTAGGCTGGGCAACAGGCA
>JBCDFE010000295.1:0-5286 GCA_039178745.1 Bacteroidota bacterium
AGTTCACGACCCTGTAGCCACCGCTGAAAAGCATCGTACCTGTGATCGCCCAGATACCTTAGTCCGCTTTCAACGACATCTAAGACTTCTCTGATTTCTTCACCATTAAGTACGCCTAAAGCGATCAACCTCGACAGGCTTTCCAATACATAGGCCGTGATGTACGGACTGACCCGGCCACCGGGCATCCAGCTGAAGCCGCCGTTCGACTGCTGTCGGCTGGCCAGATCTTGCCAGGTTTCTGCCTGCCTGGCAGCAACTGCCTCGAGATCAAATAGTAAGCCAAGTCTGCGTCTCTGCTCGCGTTCATCTTCTGCTTCTCTTAGCCAAGGGGTTTCTTCCAGCAGGGCTTCTTTGAGATCCTGATTGCGCTCCAACTCGCTGAGTAGGGCAGTAGAATCGCCTTTCCACTGGTCGAATACCGTTCGCCAGGTCGGCTTATTGCGCACCAGATGGTGGCTGATCTGATTGGCGAAGTATCGGTTCACCAACTGCTCGCTACAGTTATATGGGTATTCGATCAGGTACGGTAGCGACTTTACCGCCAACCAGGCCGGATTGCTGGTCACCTCCAGACTGTAGCCCATGTGCGTCAAACTAGGGCTTTGAGCATTGGCTAGTGCCTCTAGTGTGATGGCTTTGCGATCGTTGCTGCGCAGGTAGAAAGATTCGGTGCTGGTCAGGAAAATGCGATTGGTCAGTATCGGCAATCGGTTTTGCTCGCCATCGCTGTAGTCTCCTGAGCGCGCAATGACTCGATATCCAATTTCTCCTCTATCGGCAGCACCTGCGGGCACTGTGATGTCCCACTGCAATGCCTGACTAGCCTGTGGATCCAGATTGAATCTAGCCGGACTGGCCACCAGCTGATATTGAGCATCCAGGCGTTCTTCTGTTTCTATATCAAACAGCTCCAGCTCTGCCGTACCACTTAGTACTTGCTCACTGAGATTACTCACCTTGGCAGAAAAGCTTATACGGTCTCCCTCTCTCAAAAAACGAGGCGCATTGGGCAGTATCATGAGCTCCTTCTGCGTCTTGAGTTCCTGGCTGCTAAGGGCGTATGCCAGATCGCTCGTATGTGCCAGCACCTGAAATTTCCAACTGGTCAGCGCTTCTGGCGAAGTAAACTGAATGGATACCCTACCCTGCTGGTCTGTCAGTAGCTTGGGTTGGAAAAAAGCTGTCTCGTTGAGGTTGGTGCGCAGTGCTACGGGAGGAGCAGTCTTAGCAGCAAGATCAGATGAAGCTTCTGGATTAGATGTGTCTCCAGAAAACAGATTTAGTAAACCTAATGCATCATCTTCTTGTCCCCCAGGCTCTGACTCTCTTAGTTGTTGTGAAGCCGCACTAGGTGGTGGAGGCGGGGGTGGCGGTGCTCCTGCTACCCTTAGGTCGTGATTCTGTACGCTTTCAGCAGAATAAGCAAGTATCTGCCCCCGACCATACCGGCTGCGGTATCCCCATCTAAGCGGTCCAAAATCGAAGCTGGGCAATTGATAAGAAACCCGACTGCGCCTATTGCTGCCATGGCTATAGTCCGTTCCTGATCGATTAGTAAACCCAGCGGGGCTTTGTGGCCATCTTGGATAAAAAGAAGGATACAGGCCACCCAGTTGCCAGCTATGACCGACCAGCGCATCCAGGCTGGCGTCGTACATAGAGGCCAATACCTCTGCCTCAGCGGGTTCCCCTGCTCGATCTTTGATGCGCAAGGTCCAGGTTTCTGGCTCCCCGGGGCGCAGGCGGTCTCTGAAGGTTTCGTATTCGATGTCCAGCTGCTTGTTGGTCCAGGGCACTTCGAGTCGATACTGGTAGCTGTAGTGGCGGTTTCTATAGATATACTGTAGGTAGAAAAAGAGGCCACCTCGGTCACCTTCTTCTACTCGATAGGGCAAACTAGTCGAGTTGCCCAATTGCTGATCCATCAGGCTCACTGTTCTGGAGCGACTGGCCCAGCTCCATACGCCGTGCATATTTCTAGGCAGATGCACCAGCCTCATTTGACCGCTTTCACCCACATCGAGAGCGCCAGCTGGTGTTTGCATTTTTGCGAATGTCCCTGCTGGTAATGCAGAGATACTTAGGTTACTTAGTGCAATATGTCGATACAAGCTCTGTGGCTCCCCATCGGCATCGATATAGCTGACCCGCACCCGGTAGTGGCCCGCATTCCAGCTTTCTATAGGGAGGGACAAACTGGTGTCAGCATTAATTTGCAGACGATTGCGATAGATGGGGCTACCTGCGGAAGTCCAATCTTCCACACTGCCCGCTGCTTGATAGGCCAGATCGGGAAACCTGCTTTTGAATTCTTCTTTTGACATCAACGGTCGGTCGGGAATGGACCATCGCCTAGACCTGGTGGCTGGGTCAGGGTGTGTTACAGGGTCTATCTCTACGGCCAGATTCCAGGCATCACTATTTCCAGGAGGCAGTATGAGCTGAAGCCTGGCCTCATCAGCCACATCTATTTCTTCAGCCACATCGATGCGCAACTGAGCGTATGGCTGCTGTACCGGAACATACGATTCGGCAGCATGGGTCTCACCGGTTTGATCGGCCACATCTACAAAGACCCTAAAATTGTAGTACGGCCGATAGCGATTGCTACTCTGGTCAGTGGCCTCAGCCAGGAAGTCGATGGTAAAGCGCCCCTGATCATCGGTCGTTGTTTCTCCCTGGGCCAGTATGGCCTGCGTTTCTCCTGGGCCACCACCAAAATACCGATAAGACCACCACCTGATTTGCCGCTCGACTCGATAGCTGACTCTTGCATCGGCCAGAGCCGGTCCGCTATAGGCTAGAGCTTGTCCTTCAATATTGACCGTATCGCCCAGTATTGCTGGAGTTTCTGGTAAGTCTATATTCACCTCAAACCGAGGCCGCTTGTATTCCTCTACCCGAAACCCCTGGCTACCCAAGCCATCTATCCGCACGCGCCAATAACCAGATAATCTGCCCGTGGGCAGAGTAAACTCAGCAGATAGCGATCCGTACATATCCGTGCGGCCCTCTTCTCTAGCTACAACCTCTCCATTGGCATCTACAAGTGTAAGTGTAACATCTTCGTTGGCCACCAGACTCGGCATTTGTTCTACATTCTTTGCGACAACAAGCGCTTTGACAAAAAGACGCTGGCCAGGCCGATAGATCGCTCGATCTGTAAAGAAGTGCACGCGCCGAGATGGTCGTTGATAATCATAATACCGGCTGGGCCTCAGCATAAGCTGCAGGGTGTCATTTCCTCTATATAGCTGAGTCAGGGTCCACTCGCCGGTTGTAGGTAAACTAAATCGGCCGCTTCTATCGGGTGCCAGATCCTGAATCTTTTTGTACCGCAGGGTTTCATTGTCACGCTCAGAACCGTACTGGGCTATGGTCACATCAGACAATGGTGAGCCGGTTTCCCGATCTACGATCTGATAGTACTTTTCATCTAAATCGTACTCCAATTCCATAGTGGCCATACCACTGATCGAGAATACAACCCATGAAACCCGTTGGTCGTTATCGGTTTTAAATTCAGCATTATCAGAAACGAGAAGTCTATACATCCCCTTGGGTAGATCATCTAGAGCAAACTCACTGAGGTGTGCCTGAAAATCGTCGTTGGTCGCTAGATTGATTGTACTAGCCCGATAGGGCCGCATGGCCAGATATTTACTTAGCTGTGCTGCTCTATCATAGTTTATCTCCTGATCTTTTAGTTCGAAATCGAGCTTTAGTAATCTGTAGTACACAGCTTCGATATTGCGGTAATTCAGTTGGACCAAAACGGACTCGTCAGGCAAATTGACCTCTTCCGCAGAGATCGATAATTGCCTGGTGTCAATCCGGTCAACACGGTCTTGGGCTATCTGTGCCGCCCGTGTATTGGGATACTCGTTTACGATAGACAAAAAGCGCCCTCGATCTCTAGCCAGACGCATTCTTCTTTCTTCTCCGGTATCGCCCCAGAAGGTATCGTTATTGGCTATCAGGTCGTAAAGGCTCAATAAAATATCGGCAGCTGATGGTGCATCCTGGTGCTTTGCCAGGAGGGATTCCAGAGCTTGCTTATACAACTCATCTGCTCCTGTCAGCAAGTGCGCCCAGCTTAGTCTGGCCAGCTCAGCGTGTATCAGGGCTGGTCTGTTATAGTCGGAAATTGAGGCCTCTTCCTGCCTTATCTCCAGGAGGTTTTGGTATACGCGAAGTCTTCTATAGGCCACGCTATTGGTATCTGCTGTTTCGGGATTGTAGGCCAGAAATGACTCGATGGGCTGGAATAATTGGACTTCCGCAGGTCGAAATGCCTCCACCGGCTCTGGTAGTATACTCAGTCCATCATTCAGATCTTCAAGAACCTCATAGACAATCAGGTCGTATAGGGTAGGTATCTCTTCTTGTCTACCTTCCCCAGGGCTTACGATGGCCTCAATTTGCTCTAATGTCAATCTGGTCTGATCCGCTATTTCTACAGCTCGGAGGGCATGATGCAAATATTGCCTGACGAGTCTTTCACTGGGCCACTCTGCTAGTGGTTGATCGTCGGCATTAGCTTCTGCTATAGGCTCATCATCTTCCAGTAGTGCCGTTTGGCCGCTATTGGCATACAAACGCTCTTGCATATATCCCTTGTAGCCCTTCGCCAACTGCAAATGAAGTAGTGCGCGTATGGCTGGATTTTGATTATTGGCCAGGTCTTCTTGTAGTTGCGCTATAGCTACGACTGTACCATCTTCTGCCAAACCCAAAAGAGCAGCTGCCCTATACCAATATGCTTTTGCTAGCTGATCGATCTGATCGGCTCTCTTTGCTTTGGCTATGATGGGTTCTAGTAGTTCAATGGCCGTTTGATAGCGAGCACGGCCTTGGGCTTCCGCAACGGCTTCCCATTCTGCTTGATAGTCTTGCGCCATAAGACAGTTGGTGGTAAGTAGGGTCAGGAATAAAAATAGTAATCGCATGAAGTAGGTGGTTTCGTGGTTTCTGGGTTGAGGCTGTCTCAAAATCCATTTAGGCTTTTCGACATCCACCAATTTACATATAAGATGCAGAAACATGATGGAATGCACATTAGACATTATGCAGAATAGTTTACTAGGCGCAAAACTTGTCTTTTCATCGATAGCTGCGTTCCGTCCTCACCTTGGTAGCTTAACGAGGAAAGGGGTAGGGGGCCTTTTCTGAAGTTCAGGCTCCGGGCGTGCCTTGCTCTCGATAAAAATTCTGCGTTTTTCGCTCAAGAAACCATTTCCGCATAATGTCTATTAAACACTGCCTTTATCTCATCCTTTTATA
>JBCDFE010000296.1:0-5270 GCA_039178745.1 Bacteroidota bacterium
AAATTTTGGTCGAGCTCACTTTCTACCAGGCGAGTAACCCGGCTTAAAAACCGATCTTCAATATTGTCGAGTAAAGCTATCTCTGCTGGCAAAGCCTTTTGGGCATAGTGCGATTGCATCTTACGCCTGAGTAGAATCAACTGCTCCATCCTGACAAATAATTCATC
Source organism: Bacteroidota bacterium (assembly GCA_039178745.1). Lineage (GTDB taxonomy): Bacteria > Bacteroidota > Bacteroidia > Chitinophagales > Saprospiraceae > Neolewinella. The sequence goes on from JBCDFE010000296.1 coordinate 168, forward strand.
GGGATCGAATGGTTTTCTCAGGTAGGCATCGGCACCAGTTCGCAAGCCTGTCAAGCGATCTTCGTCGGCTGCCTTTGCCGTCAGCATGATAATGGGTATGTGGCTGGTTCTTTCATCCGCCTTTAAGGCTGCGCAAAGTTCATATCCATCTTTCTTGGGCATCATGACGTCAGTGATGATCAAGTCTGGAATAGCCTCCTGTGCTTTTTCGATACCCGATTGGCCGTCTTCATTGATCAAAATTCGATAAGAAGGAGTCAGTATTCGACTCAAATAGTGAGCAACGTCTGTATTATCTTCAACGACCAGGACGAGGGGCTTTTCCGCGTCCTCAGTTTGTATGCTGGTCATCTTTGGCCCAGTTATGGCATTTTGTGAAACCTTTGAACTTGTTTCTTCCAGTATAGCTGAAGTAGCTGCATGTGGCGTCTCCGCCAGATCAATAACAGGAAAGCGCAAACAGAAGCTAGTCCCCAAACCCAGTTGGCTCTCCACATAGATATCACCCTGCATAAGTTCCGTCAACTCCTTGACCAGCGCCAAACCAATACCAGTCCCCTCCCCTCTCCTGCTAGATGAATTATCGGCTTGGTAAAAGCGATCAAAAATATGTGGAAGTTCTTCTTCAGAAATTCCAGTACCCGAGTCTCTCACCTCGATTTCCAAAGTGGGTTGCCCCGATAGTTCTCCTCGATTAACAGCAAGGATAATCCTTCCATTTTCTTCGGTAAACTTGAGTGCATTGGCCAATAAATTTGAAATAATTTGCTGCAATTTAAGCTCATCTACGTCCATTACCCATTCCGGGATAGGCGACTCAAAGGACAAGGCTATTTTCTGTTGATCCGCCGTACTTTGGAATGACTGAATCAGATACTTCAAGAAAAAAACAACATCCAGTTTGACCAGATTTAGTCCTAGCTTATCATTTTCCAATTTTGACAACTGGAGGATTTGATTAATCAGCTGCAATAATTTATTGCTATTCCTTCGAATAATATCTCTTTCCTCCTGATGCCCATTGATCTGACTCAGCATACCCCGAATTACGGTCAGTGGTGTGCGAAATTCGTGCGTAATATTGGTATAAAACCGAGTCTTTAGTTTATCCGTTGCTTTGATATTGGCTGCCTCTGCCTTTTCTAATTGACGCTTAACTTGAAACCGGTTAATCCTATATAAAATCAAAGCTGCTACCAGAAAATAGGTCAGATAGGCCCACCATGTTTTCCACCAAGGCGGAAGAATAACGATCTTGACAGAAGTAGCCTCATCATTCCACACACCATCGCTGTTGGTTCCTTTGACCTCGAAATAATAGGTACCAGGATTTAAGTTGGTAAAAGTCGCCCTTCGTTCCTGACCTATATACTGCCATTCCTCTTCAAAGTTAATCAGACGATAGGCGTATTCATTCTGATCGGGCGCATTAAAATCCAAAGCGGAAAATTCAAACGTCAGGATCTTCTCCCGATGACTCAGCTCAATCGCATAAGCGTGATCTTCTTCCAAATCGGTTACTGCATATTTCCATAAGTCTGTAGACTCGTTGGATAAGCGAAAGTCCGAAATAACGACGGCAGGACTATATGTGCTATTCTGGACATCCTCTGGAAAGAAGGCATTTAAGCCATTTATTCCACCAAAAAACAACTCTCCTGATTCAGATTTAAAGTAAGCACCACGATTAAATTCATTGTCCTGCAAACCATCTGCCGTAGTAAAGTGACGCATCGAATAGGTCGCGGGGTCAAACTGGCAAAGTCCGCGATTTGTGCTCATCCACAACATGCCTGAATCTTCAGCTAAAATGCCGTAGATGACATCATCTGGAAGCCCGTCCTCTACTCCCCAGGATTGAAAACGGCCCGTTTGTATGTCCAATCTATTGAGCCCACCACCGGCTGTGCCCACCCATAGGAGTTTATCGGGTTGCTTAGGATCTGCTACCACACAACGGACAATATCGTGGCTTAAGCTCAAGCTATCGGAAGAATCGTGCACATAGGACCTTAGAATTTTCGTTTCAGGATCATAGTGTTTTAGGCCACTGATTGTACCCAACCAAAAGGTACTATCGCTATGCAAATAAATCGAAGGAAAATGTCCAAAACTCGGTGCTACTAAATGTTCTGGTAGATAAACACAGCCATCTAAATTTCCAGTATCTGGATCGAGGATGCCAAAATAATTTCTGGTAATAATCCATAGGTTCCGATCGTAGTCCTCCTGCATATCATAGACTATGGTTGGCCCCTCGGTAAAATCGTGAACTGGAATATGCGACTTCTCTATTATTGTCCCATTCCTTGTAGATATTCGACTTAATCCCTGATTGTTATCGGCCCAGATAGTGCTAGCCTCATCAACATAAATCGACCTGCACAACCCTTCGTAATTAGGTCGATCTATATCCTTCAAATCGACGAATGTGAGATCTACTGTATATCGATCAAAACGGAAAAATCTAAAGCTTGTGGTGGCTAGCCAGAGTGCTCCGTCTGATGTTTCCGCAATGGCGCGAATACTCGGTACAGATGGACTAAGACCTTCAAAGTCATAATGCGTGAATCTTCGCTTATCAGGTCGGAATTTGAATAAGCCTAAGCCATTTGTCCCCAGCCAAACGACCCCGCTTTGATCTTCGAAAAGCGAAGCTATAGTCGGGCTGAAATCATCAGACAAATCGGGCATTTTGGCGTGTATAGCCAGCTCAACACGACAATATTCATCTGTAGCCGGATCAAATGGCTGCTGAGTATCAAAGACCAGTAGGCCGCTATGTCCGCCAAACCAAAGTTTACCCTCACGGTCCACAAATCCTTCTCCTCCAGCAATGCTGTTTGCAAAAATGGGATGATCATTTAATAATTCCCGGACTGGATAATAGTGGTACTGCCCACTTTGTGGATTCCAGTTTACCAGGCCGGCAGCCGTTATGATCCATATGCTGCCATCATTTCCTTTGACAAAGCCCAGAATTCTATCTTCGGCTATCCATCCATTGCGGTATCGCTGATAATCTCTTACCCGATTTTGCCAACTTGCGGCAAAGTCTTCAAAAGAGAAGGCATCCCAATGGCTGGAATCCAATTGAGCGTCATAGAATAATCTGGTGGTATGGGTTGGTGTATTTACCCAGAGAAAGCCCGCGGCATCTTCTTCTACGTATTTGACAACCTCATTGCCCAAACCATCTTCTCGATCGAAATACTGGAGGCTTGCAACTCGAGGTTCGTCTGTTGGTCCATCTAGGCTCATTCTACAAAGACCGCTTCCGCTGGTCGATACCCAAAAGTGGCCAAGACGGTCCTGGGTAATACTATTGATATCGGGGTGCTTGAGGTTGGGGATAGCCTCCGCTGATTTGCTATCGATAGGCGGAAGAATGTGCCGAAAGCTTTCGTTCTCGGGTTCGAATAGGTTCAAGCCATTAATGGTGCCTACCCATAGTCTATTCTCTCGATCCAGGTAGAGCGCCTTGATGTAGTTATCTGATAAGCTGGTACTATCCGAGGGGTTGTGCTTGAATACCTGAAAGCTGTATCCGTCAAAACGGTTGAGGCCATCTTTCGTGCCTACCCATAAATAGCCTTGCTGGTCTTGCACAATGGCCGAGATCAGATTTTGAGACAAGCCCAGCTCATTGGAAATGCGCTCAAACTCTATAGGCTGCCCTCGGCCAGAAAGAGGCATAATCAGCAACAAACAGCTGAGCGATATCCAGGAATATGGGTGAGGCATAGTGGAGAATGATAGCCCTGGGCTAAAGATGCAAAAATTGACTCATACCCAAGTTAGATCAATCAAACCAGGGCTAAAAAGCCAGTATTTACGGGTATGTAACATAAGTCGACCAAAGTGAAACATAGGTCTACTTGCCGATTTAGAGTCTTATTCTCCTTTGTACTTGGAACACGTTTATGATCCTTTTGGACTTCCGCAGGTCGGTCGCTTTGCGTGGGAAGCGACCGACCTGCGGAAGTCCAAAAAAAATATCCGTTTGCCAATCCTAAGGCATAATTGATCTATTCCAAAACTCAATTCAAATGAAATATTTCTCTTTTCTAGCCTTCCTGATAGTCGCACAAGGGCTCGCTGCACAAACTTTTACAGAAGTCCCTCCATTTAAACCACTAGAAGCAGTTGGCTACAGTTCTGTCGCCTTTGCTGACGTGGATGATGATGAAGACCAAGATGTATTAGTCATTGGTGTCGAAGCAGATGGAGATAGAGTTTCAAAGCTATATCTGAATAACGGTCAGGGCGTTTTCAATGAAGTCGAGAATACGCCATTTGCTGCTGTAGATTTTGGAGATATAGCTTTCGCGGATGTAGATGGAGATGGCGATAAGGATGTACTCATCACGGGTGCTGTAAGCTTCGGCAATCCTATTTCAAAATTGTATTTGAATGATGGTGCTGGCAACTTCAGTGAGGTGACGGGCACGCCATTTGAAGCCGTGGAGAGTAGCTCAGTTTCCTTTTCGGATGTAGATAGCGATGGCGATCAAGACGTCTTAATTACTGGATTCAACAGTGCCGTTATTTTTGTATCCAAGCTGTACATCAACGACGGAAATGGCGATTTCACAGTTGATCCGAGCGTCCCCTTCGAGGACGTAGGCATGGGATCCACTGCCTTCGCCGATGTAAATGGTGACACACATCCGGATGTAATTATTTCAGGTCAAAACAATGATTTCGACAACATCACCAAACTCTACATTAACAATGGAGGGGGTGGATTTGTAGAGGATGTAGGCGTTTCTCTACCTGGCGTTTCCTCCAGCTCCATTGCCTTTGCCGATGTTGATGGTGATCAGGATCAGGATTTTGTCCTTACAGGTGCCGTTGGTTCTAGTACTGGCCCTGACATTTCGTACTTGTACAAAAATGATGGCAGTGGCAATTTCGATCAGGTCTTAGATTCGCCACTAGAAGGCGTAGCCCTCGGCGATGTAGCTTTTGCTGATGTAGATGGAGATAACGATTTAGACCTGTTTGTATGCGGATCGAATGAGAATTTTAATGAATTCTCCAACTTGTATAGCAATGACGGAAATGGAAATTTCACACTAAATACATTGACTCTCTTTGAGC
>JBCDFE010000297.1:0-5267 GCA_039178745.1 Bacteroidota bacterium
CAATCTTCACACCAGGCGAACCATTTACCATCGAGCTGGGGAGCAGTCAGTTTGGACCCGTATTTGCACTCAAGCATACTTTTTGATTCGATGTGTATTCTTTGATGCCTCTTTTGTTAAGTCAGGTGTAGTTTTCTGTTCAAGTGTTGGTATTTTTTAGACTTTCGCAGGTGGGAGCTCTAAGTGGTCCGGCTTGCTAGATGGGGCTGTAGTAGTAATAAATGCACGTATTTTAGTCAGGTGCCTACCTGCGGAAGTCCAAATATTCCACAAACTAATGATATGTAGTAGGCTGCCCAGTTTGTATCTTCGCCGCAATTTGGAAAACCGCTAAGTCCTCCCCACAGCATGCCCAGAGATACGTCTATCAAGTCCGTTCTGATTATTGGTTCTGGTCCCATCATTATTGGCCAGGCTTGCGAGTTCGATTATTCGGGCTCTCAGGCATCGCGCTCGCTGCGCGAAGAAGGTATCGAGGTCACCATCCTCAACCCCAATCCGGCAACGATCATGACCGATCCGATTACTGCCGATCACGTCTATTTATTGCCGCTGACGGTCGAGAGCGTAGAGCAAGTGCTGCGGGAGCTACCTCAGATCGATGCCGTGCTGCCTACTATGGGTGGGCAAACAGCCCTCAATCTAGCCATCGAGTGCGGCGAGGTAGGCGTTTGGGATCGACACGAGGTGCGATTGATTGGCGTAGATCTGGACGCCATCGAGCTGGCCGAAAACCGCGAGGCATTCCGCAAGCACATGATAGCCAACGGCCTGGCTGTTGCGCCGGCACAAATTGCCAATTCTTTTCTCGAAGGTATGGAAGCCGCCCAAGAGATCGGTTTCCCGCTTGTCATCAGGCCGAGTTATACCCTTGGCGGTTTCGGTGGGGGTTTTTGCTTCAAGGAGGAAGATTTTCCCGAAATGCTTCGCCGCGGTCTCGATGCCAGCCCCACTCACGAAGTGCTTATCGATAAGGCCGTTCTGGGTTGGAAAGAATTTGAGCTGGAGCTGCTGCGCGACGCCAACAACAACGTCGTTATCATCTGTACGGTCGAGAACTTCGACCCGATGGGCATACATACGGGCGATAGCATTACCGTTGCGCCTGCCATGACCTTGAGCGATACGGCCTATCAGGATATGCGCAATCAAGCCATAAAGGCCATGCGCTCTATGGGTAATTTTGCAGGTGGTTGCAACATTCAATTCAGCCAAAACCCGGAGACCGAAGAGCTGATCGTCATCGAGATCAACCCACGCGTAAGTCGCTCTTCTGCCCTGGCCTCCAAGGCAACGGGCTATCCAATTGCCAAAATTGCCGCCAAACTGGCCATTGGCTATCACCTGGATGAGCTCAAAAACCAAATCACCAAGACGACCTCTGCTTACTTCGAGCCAACGCTCGACTATGTCATTGTAAAGATTCCCCGTTGGAATTTCGCTAAGTTCCCCGGTGCCGATCACCGCTTGGGCTTGCAAATGAAATCAGTGGGCGAAGTGATGGGCATTGGCCGCAACTTCCTGGAGGCGATACAAAAAGCTTGTCAGAGTCTGGAAAATGGACGTGCCGGTCTTGGGGCAGACAAGAAAGAGTGGATCAAGACAGACGATATACTGGAGCGGCTCGAAAAGGTAAGCGATGATCGCGTGTTTCGATTAAAGGATGCCCTCAGACTAGGCGTACCACGCAAAACAGTTCAAAAGCTGACTAAGATCGACCCCTGGTTCATCAACCAGATCAAGCGGTTGGTGGATATGGAAAAGGAGGTCATGAAGTTTAATGTACCGGAGGATATTCCGGAAGACTTCTTCCGCCAACTCAAGGAGGTGGGCTACAGCGATGCTCAGATCGCCTGGTTGCTGCGAGTCGATGAAGATAGTGTGATGAAGCGGCGCTACCAACTCGATATTCGCCGTACCTACAAGATGGTCGACACCTGCGCGGCTGAGTTTGAAGCTAAAACTCCTTACTTCTACTCCACCTTCGACCAGGAAAACGAATCCATTCCAACTAATCGCAAGAAGATCATTGTTCTGGGCAGCGGACCTAATCGTATAGGCCAGGGTATCGAGTTTGACTATTGCTGCGTTCACGGGCTGAAAGCTGTGCAGCAGGCGGGCTATGAAGCTATTATGGTCAACTGCAACCCGGAAACGGTCTCTACTGACTTCGATACTGCCGACAAGCTCTACTTCGAGCCCGTTTACTGGGAGCACCTCAAAGAAATAATTGAGCTGGAGCAACCCGAAGGGATCATTGTCCAGCTAGGCGGGCAAACGGCTTTGAAATTGGCGGAGACCTTCCACAAAAAAGACATCAACATTATAGGCACCAGCTATGAGAGTCTGGACCTGGCCGAAGATCGCGGCCGCTTTTCGGATTTGCTCAAGGAGTTGGACATTCCCTATCCCAACTACGGTACGGCAGCAGATGCCGATGAAGCACTAGCCGTAGCCAATAGGGTGGGATATCCGGTACTGGTCAGGCCCAGCTATGTTCTGGGCGGGCAGGATATGCGCATCGTCATCAATGATCACGAGCTGGAGCGCCATGTGTTGAGCATCTTCAAGAAGACGCCAGATAATGTCGTACTGGTAGATCACTTCCTGGATCGCGCCAAAGAAGCAGAAATCGATGCGATCAGCGATGGCGAGCAAGTCCACATCATGGGCATAATGGAGCATATCGAGCCAGCGGGTATACACTCCGGCGATTCTTCCGCTGTACTGCCCACTTACAGTTTGTCTGTAGATGCGGTCAACACCATGAAAGAGTACACGGAAAAACTGGCATTCGCCCTCAATATCAAGGGACTGATCAACATCCAATTTGCCATCAAGACTGATAAGGAAACGGGCGAAGAGAAAGTATATGTCATAGAGGCCAATCCGCGCGCTAGCCGCACCACACCATTTATTGCCAAGGCTTACAAAGTGCCCTATTTGAAAATAGCCACTCTGGTTATGTTGGGCGATAAGAAGCTAAAAGACTTCGATATTCATCCGCAACCTAGCGGGTATGCGATTAAAGTGCCGGTATTCAGTTTCAATAAATTCCCAAATGTCGATAAGCAACTTGGTCCGGAAATGAAATCTACTGGTGAAGCTATCCGGTTCGTAAAAGACATGACCGATCCCTTTTTCAGAGATCTGGATAAGAGTAGAAGTATGTATTTGACCAGGTGATGAATATTTACTTTAAGTGTAAATACAATTAGTGCCAATACATTTATTTGTTTGGACATATTATTGTCATATTTGCGAAATTGTAGCCTAGTGAACGGTATATGGAGCTAAATTTAAATGCACGATTTTGTGCATTTTCAGTCCCAAATCCGTTTTTCACATGAAATCACTCTTTTATTTCATATTAATTTTTCTTGCCCCCATTTTCTTAGGGGCGCAATTCTCCTCAGATTCCAGTAGCGATTGTGATCCAATTGACGATCTAACTACTGGCTTTGAGCAGTGTGCACTTGATGCCAATGGTATCGCAAATGGATGCGCACAAGGATGGTTCCCAAGCGCCGGTAGTCCGGCTATTCTCAGCAATATTACTGGCATTATACCGCATTCTGGCAACCGCATGGTTGTTCTGGCTACAACTAATTTTGGTGGTTGCAGGGCAGAATCTATGTTTTTATCTGTACCGAATCTAATTCCTGGAGAACAGTATGAACTCAGTGTTTGGGTTCACACACAAAATTCAGGAAATCCAAGTGCCGGACTGGGTTTTACCATAGACTACACTAGTGGTATAGCTGTAAATAGTACGCCACTGGGCTTTGGCTCATGTTTACCAGTTTCCTCAACTCCGCTTTTTGCTTCTACGAATTATGTTGCAACAAATTGGACTAATATTACGATTCCTTTTACTGCTCAAGCAGGTTTAGATCAGATTCATTTTGTACCTAGACCAAACGTAGTAGATAATACGAGAATTCTGATTGATGACGTTACTGTAAGTTTCTGTGACCCTTGCGAAGGTGTAGACGTAGATGCCTTTTTTAGGTTAAACGCAGAATTTATTACCCCTAATTTGTACAGGATTCGTCCTGCACTCTTCAATACATACAGTAGTATTGGTGGGCAACACACCTGGGTGATTTACCGAAGTGATCAACCTAATGGACCATTTACTTACCAGCAAACATATAATTCAACTAATTTCACCTTTAATGCAAGACCGGGTTATTACTATACGGTATTTCATAAAGTTGAGACAGAATGCGGAACGGCCTGCTACGGGTGGAATATTTGTGAGGGCTGTGGTGAAGGTGTTCTTCCAGAATTATGTGAATATTGTGGCCCCATCGATTGTAGTTTAATTGACGAGCCATGTACTTTCGCTACACCCGAACCATTCGGATGTTGGTATTTTTCTCCTTGGGGAACTATAGTAGGTTGGACTAGTCTTCCAGGAGCAAGTTATCAGGTACAGTTTTATCCATTTGGAGATTGTTGCGATGAGTCGCAATTTTTCTGGCCATTTATTGTGCCGGCAAATGATAATGTACTGAATCCTCCTGCAAATGCTGGGAATTGCTTCAGATTCAGGGTCAGAGCGGTTTGTGATAAATCTGTATCCGACTGGTCTGATTTCCAATGTGTCAATCTAAATGAGTGCAACTTCTGGGAGTACAGGCCTAGCGAGGAAATTGATCCATCAATTGATTTAGGATATATGCAAGTTGAATCTGAATATCTTCTACCCGATGCTGAATTAGTTGCAATACCAAATCCTACAAATAGAGGTTATGTTGACTTGTCTTTCAATAACTTGATCGCAACTACTTATGCACAGTTAACTGTATTCTCTTTAGATGGAAAAGTCGTTGCAAATAGAACTCTTTCTGCGGAGACTTTATCCTCAGGAACATTTAGACTGGACTTTAATAATCTAAATCTTGGATCGGGTACTTACATTGCCCGATTAAGTACTGGACAAGATTTACTTACTACTCGATTTATTGTTACCAATTAAAGCTAGCAACTTTTTTTGATTAAGATTTTTTGAAACAGAGCAGCTCAAAGCACAGATTAGTTTTGAGCTGCTCTGCTTTATCGTCCTCCGGCATACACCAACCTCTTTATACATACATCCTGAAAATTATACTTCCTGCCGGTAGCCGCAGTGGCTCCCCAATAAACGACCGAGTTGCCGCCAAAAATAGTATTGACAATATCGCCGGTGTAGAGCGCGCGCTGTTCGCCGTCGAGTTGAATTTCAAGCTGCTGCAATTCTGGATCCCATAGGATGCGCAAGG
>JBCDFE010000298.1:0-5261 GCA_039178745.1 Bacteroidota bacterium
GGACAAACGGAGGCAACTAGTTTTCAGATTACAGTAAACCCTTGTGCGGTTTTTCCCTGCGAGTATGACATTATATATGATAACCATGCTATCGGCTACCGCCCCTTCTTCCAAAACACCTGCTTTGGATTTTCCTTTGTAGATGACCGGCCGCTTGATGGAGGGCTGGAAGTGTATGTGCGCAATCCTTAAACAAACAGATCGCTCGGCCCATCGGGTATCAGCTGAAGTTCCCTGCCTTTCGATAATAGATGCTGCACGGCTTCACGCCCCTCATCGCCCAGGTCGAGGCTATATTCGTTGACGTATAGATCGATATGCGCCTGCATAACTTCCAAGTCCATAGCCTGGGCATGCGCTTGTACATATGGCAATGCGGCCTCTGGGTTTTGATAGGCGTATTCCAGAGATTTTTTCACCAGACGGTCGATCTTTTTTTGGACTTCCGCGGGTCGGTCTCTTTTTACGGCTATGCCACCGAGTGGTATCGGGCGCCCACTCGATTTTTCCCAATATTCTCCAAGATCTGCCAGTTTAATCAAGCCTCTTTGCTCGTAAGTAAACCGGTTCTCATGAATGAGCAGACCGGCGTCAAATTGGCCAGATAATACGAGGTTTTCAATATCACTGAAGAGTACTTCAGATTTATTGGTTGCTTTTGGATAAGCCAATCCCATTAGGAAATTGGCTGTAGTCCACGCACCTGGTATGGCAATACTTGCGTCAGCTACATCTTCTTCAGACATGACTTTGGTCGATACCAGTAAGGGACCCACACCACGCCCTAAGGCACTTCCCGAATGTAACAGCTTATAGCTATTGCTCAAGTGTCCAAAAGCATGATAACTCAGCTTGGTAACGTCTAATTTTCCCTTAGATGCCATTCGATTCAGCTCTTCTACATCGGCCAGCACGGGTTCGAAGTGCATACCTTCAAGGTCTATTCGCTCGTGCACTAGCGCGTCGAATATGAAGGTATCGTTTGGGCAGGGTGAAAATCCTATGGTCATACCTTAGTATTAACCAATATGTATGAGGAATGGATTAACGCTTTCCCTCACGATACAAACATAGGTAAAATTGTTTGAATAAAAAATTAAGGAAACAAATTTTTGTTTTTGGATTTTTGGAAAGTTCCAAATACCCAAAAACTAAAAATCTCTGAAAATATCCCAGATCTGGTCATATTCAGGCACAGCTGCAGTAATCTCCACCTTTGTTTTCTTTATCGGGTGCTCAAAAGCGAGCCCTCTGCCATGTAGATGGATAAAACCACCTTCATTGGCTGTAGGATATCCGTATTTGATGTCCCCTCTGATGGGGCTGCCCATAGCAGATAGCTGGGCGCGAATCTGGTGTGGGCGCCCGGTTTTGGGCTCTACTTTCAACAATACGTTGGTGCCCACTCGACCTATCAATTCGTAGAAAAGTTCTGCTTTCTTAGCGCCTGGATAACGATTGCTGTTAGCTTTGGGCAATACCTTGACTTTGTTCTTGGCTTCGTCTTTATGTAGAAAATTGACGAGGGTGCCCTCTATTTCGGCTGGTTGTTCACTGACGACAGCCCAGTAGGTTTTCGTGACTTTTCTATTGCGAAATAAGTCATTCATTCGACTGAGGCCCTTGCTGGTGCGTGCGAATAGCAGTAATCCGCTGACGGGCCTGTCTAATCTATGAACTGTATGTAGGAATACGTCACCTGGCTTATCGTATCTGAATTTGATATACTCTTTTGCTAGGTCTAGCATGGTGGGATCACCGGTTTGGTCACCTTGGCTCAGTACGCCAGCTGGTTTGTTGACGGCTAGGTAGTGATTGTCTTCGAAGAGGACTTGTAATTGCAAGAGGAGCTGAGTTAAATTAAAGGAGTAGGCTGAATGAGCAATAGCAAAACAACGCAGTTAGAAAAATAGCCGACCTGCGGAAGTACAAATTTTAAAAACCACCGACGTCGTCATCTGGGTGTCTGGGATCGGCAGCGGCATGTAGGTGTCCGTTTGGAAGTTTATGGATGGCCTTGAGCTTCCCGATTTCTTTGACGGTTTTGAATCCATGGCCCATTGATTCGAGCTTTGTCTGGGTAGATTCGTCAAAGGCACCTGGCTCTAGCAATACGGAGTCGGGCAACCACTGATGGTGGAATCTAGGTTGCTGAATGGCTTTATCGAGCGCCATGCCGTAGTCGGCTATATTGGTAAATACCTGAAGAACGGAGGTAATAATGGTTGACCCACCTGGTGTGCCTAAGACCAGGAACAGATCACCCTCTTTGGTAATAATTGTGGGCGTCATACTACTCAACATTCTCTTGCCGGGGGCTATGGCGTTAGCTTCTGCCCCAACAAGCCCAAACATATTGGGTACACCTGGTTTTGAGCTGAAATCGTCCATCTCGTTATTGAGGAAGAAGCCAGCACCATCCACTATCACCTTGCAGCCATAGCTGCCGTTGAGGGTGGTTGTGATGGAGACGGCGTTGCCTGCAGCATCGACTATACTGATGTGGGTGGTTTCAAAAGTTTCCATCTGCAAGCTGACTTCAGATGGGTTGGAGACAGATGCGGAGTCAGGGGAGAAGGTGGTCATTTTCTGCTTCAAGTAGTCTGCATTGAGCAGGCTGTCTATGGGTACCGGGTAAAAGTCACTATCGCCCAAATGCTCGGCTCGATCTTGGTAAGATCTGCGCATAGCTTCTATGGTATGGTGGCCTGCTTCGGCAGACTGGAATCCCATCTGATTCAGGTCGTATGCTTCCAGCATGCCAAGCATTTGACACAGGGCTATACCGCCACTACTAGCCGGAGGCATAGCGAAAACCTGGTATCCTCGGTATTCGCAGTTGATGGGTACTCGCCAGGAAGCCCGATAAGATTCTAAATCTTCGGCAGTGATTAGCCCGCCATTCGATTCCATTTCCCGAACGATGAGTTCAGCTGTCCGGCCTTTGTAGAAGCCGTCCTCACCTTGGTCTCTTATGCGTTCCAGTGTTCTTGACAGTTCTGGCTGAATAAAGAGATCGCCTTGCTGAAAGTCCTCCAAAAACGGGCTTGATTCATTGAGTCTGTTTATATCCGCTCGTGCGCTAAGCTGCCGCTCTATCTCGGTCTGCGTAATTGGAAATCCGTTTTTTGCCAGGTCTATGGCTGGTTGTACGAGATCTTTCCAAGGTAAACTTCCATGCCTTTCATACATGGCGGCTATGCCCGCCACTGTACCCGGCACACCAGCGGCTCGGTGCCCGTAAGTGCTGAGTCCGGGAATGACCTCACCATTTTCGTCCAGGTACATATCTCTGAATGCGTCTGCTGGAGCCCGCTCTCGATAGTCGAGCGCCTGAACTTCGCCATCGGACGAGCGGTAGACCATAAAACCACCTCCGCCCAGATTGCCTGCTCTTGGATAAACGACTGCCATAGCAAATTGAATGGCTACGGCAGCGTCTATGGCGTTGCCACCATTGGCCAAAATGGTTTCCCCGACCTGGGTGCTGATGGGGTGGGGAGTCGCTAAAGCAGCAGTCGTATACACCATCGACTTTTCGGCTTGTAGCATTTCGGGCCGAGTCTTACAGCTGTTGAATATGAGTAGTGTTGTGATGTTTGCTATGACTAGGATCTGAACGTTTGAAAGGAGCATACTAAAAGATAATGAAATGTTGGGTGGATTTTCTCTAGGCGAATTTTGATGCTTGTAATGGTATAACAAGCTATTTAAGTTGTGCTTCTATCTGTTCGATCAGCGCCCTGACTTCGGCGAGGGCATTTTCATACATGGCAACGGAAGTGCGATAGGAAAGCGAGGCATAGACCATTTGATTCTCCAATTGTACCCGCTCACCAACGCTCAGTTCAGGTAGAAACTCTGGATCTTTGAAAGATGCCATAAAATTGAATTTCTCCAGTGCAAAGGGCAGTAAAAAGCTCGTCCTGAAATTTTCAATATTTTGATCTGCAATAGCAAGATCTGCATAAGTATTGGCATATAGTCGGGTAATACCCCTGAGCAGATCCTCATCTTGCAGAAGAGAAAGTGTTCCTGTGCTTTCCAGTACTCTGAATGTGGCGTCAGTCGGGGTGTGGCGAATGGGGCTCAGTAGACTCGGTATACCTTTAGCCATGGCACTAGTGGAAATGTTTTGATCAAATCCGCTGACATAGGCTGTCATTTCCTGAACGTTATTGTACTGCTCTGACCGGACTATGGAGTCGTTTTGCAATGAATTTAAATCATCGTGTAGATCTTGCTGAAGCTGCCTCAAAAAGATTTGCTCTTTCTTAAGCTCTTTAAGGTGCTCAAAATAGTTGGTAATCAAGACGGATAAGAGTATACCGATAATGATGACTGCAATTTCCAGTAGAAACCTTGGGCCATGCTTGTTCAGGATGCTGCTCATGAGCTGAAAGGTAAGGATTTAGAGGTGCCTAAGGGTATTAGTTTTGGGTGCCCGAAAATCTTTTCCTCAATTGATCCAATAAACTCATTCTGACTCGACCATCTTCGAGTCTATTGTCTGCTCGGGTTCTAAGCCGCAAAAGCGTAAGTGATCGCGGGCCAAGTATGTACTCGTTTTCAGCCAGAACTTCTCCTGGTGGTGTGTCGAATTCAAGGGTGTCGAGTACCGTTTCCCATGCGCTCATTTGCCTGATTCCCGGCAAGGTGAAATCTACGGATTCCCAGTGGCTATTGATAAGGACTAAAAAGATATCGTCACTGATTTTTTGTCCGCGCTCGTCGTATTCGTCCATGGCTTCGCCGTTGAGTAGCATACCTAGGCTTCTCTGGTAGCCTTTTTGCCAGGTGGCGTCGGTCATTTCTCGTCCGTCCGGGCGTATCCATAGTATATCTCCTATACCTTCTCCATGGATGGCTCGGCCGCAAAAGAACCGGCGTCTATGAAAGACAGGATTGTCCATTCTAATGCGAATCAACCTTTTGGTGAAATCGAAGAGTTGCTGTTCCTCTTCTGTCCAGCTCCATTTTTGCCAGGTAATTTCGTTGTCTTGAGCATAAGCGTTGTTGTTTCCATGTTGAGTGCGCCCATATTCGTCTCCCATAAGTAGCATGGGAACGCCTTGACTCAAGAATAGGGTAGTGAGGAAATTGCGCTGCATTCTACTTCGGAGGGCATTTATTTCAGGGTCATCGGTCGGCCCCTCATGCCCAAAATTGAAGCTTAGGTTGTGGTCTTCTCCGTCTCGGTTGTTCTCACCATTAGCCAGGTTGTGCTTCTCGTTGTAGGAGACTAGGTCGCGGAGTGTAAA
>JBCDFE010000299.1:0-5235 GCA_039178745.1 Bacteroidota bacterium
GAGACGGGTGAAAACCTGATCAATTTGCAACGCAGTGACCTAGCCGCCAGTGGTGTATACAGCTACACCCTGACTGCTGGAGAGCATACGGCAACTAAGCAGATGGTGATACGGTAGAAAGCACCACGCTAAAGCGTGTCTGTTTTAACATGTTTGAATAGGCCACGGATTGCACAGATGAGCACGGATATTATTCAGCTATGCACTACGTGCAAAATGAGTGAAATAACTTGGAGAATGGGCTGCGTGGCGGCCCATTCTTCATTTGTGGTCAACAGCAGAGATTTAAGCTCAGGTAAATCTGTGTTGATCCGTGAAATCTGTGGCTTAAAAGAGGACGTCGACTTTGGGGAAACAGCTCAATCCCGCATCTCAATCTTCAAGACCTCGCACGAGGATCTCGTGCATTCGGGGAATGAACACTCATCCAGCTCTCCTGCTCAGGCGGCAGTTGGTTAAGGGTCCTAACTGCTTAGCTAGGTGCGAGGATCTCGCGCATTCGGGGAATGTATCTATCCCGTTACTCGGTCTTCAAGACCTCGCACGAGGATCTCGCGCATTCGGGGAATGCGCTCGACCTGCGGAAGTACAAAAAACAAAGCATAGCGTATTTAAATAAACATGCCATACATTTGAAGACAATTAAACTTATACTTTGACTGAGTCTGATCATGTTTGTGAAGAGGCCGTTTTCGAAGGCTTATTTCGGCAACTTGGACAAGGATTGCAGAATTTCCTGTACTACAAAACGGGCAATTTAAAGCAGGCCGAAGACCTGAGTCAGGAAGCTTGGTTGAGGTTGTGGAAAGCGTGTGCCAAAGTCACACCGGCTAAGGCAAAGAGTTTTCTGTTTACAGTAGCCAATAATTTATTCCTGGATGAAGCCAAGCACCGGCAAGTAGTTTTGAAGTATGCCCAGGAAAACCCCGTACCGATAGCCGGCCAGGAAAGTCCGCAGTACCAGCTGGAGGAGACCGAATTCTACCAACAGCTACAATCGGCCATAGGGGCACTCCCGGAGAAAAGCAGAGTTGTTTTTCTGATGAATCGCATTGATAAACTACCGTATAGGGAAATTGCTGAACGGCTGGGCATCAGCCAGAAAGCTGTAGAGAAGCGCATGTCGAAAGCGCTGGTAGAGCTGAGAAAGCTCACGCAAAGCATATAAGATGGACAAATATCTATTGGGAAAAAGTAGGGTAAATCCAAGTGAAACCGTTAGCTGACTATGGAGCCTAAGCAACATCCGGATTTGGCCGATGAAACCTTGCTCGCCAGGTGGTTGAGTGGAGAGCTGACCGAGGTCGAGCGGCAGGAAGTGGAACGGCATCCCCACTATAAAGATTGGGTACGCCTGGTGCAAGCTACTGACCAGATGAAAGCTCCTGCTTATGCCTCAGAAGATGCCTGGAACAAACTTCAGAAAGCTCGAACGGAAACAAAAAAAGAAGGCCCGGTTCTACAGCTAAGAAGCTGGATGGCATGGGCTGCGGTAATTTTTGTAGCTGCTTTAAGCCTATATTTACTATGGCCATCAGAAAACTCTGTATTGCAGACGGGCATAGGCGATCAAATTGTAGAGCAGTTGCCAGATGGCTCTACGGTAAGATTGAATGCGGAGTCTCAGCTGAGTTATACCATAAAAGGCACTAATGAAAAGCGTCTGTTGAATCTAAAAGGAGAGGCCTATTTTGAAGTAGCAGCAGGAAGTGAATTCGTTGTCGACACTGAGCTAGGCATGGTGGAAGTGCTGGGCACAGCTTTTAATGTATTTGCGAGGGAAGATGACTTCTGGGTCAACTGTCTAGAGGGTCAGGTAGCTGTTCGGGCAAAGGTCGATGAGCAGGTCAATATCTCAGCTGGGGAAAGTGCTTATTTACTGCCTAATGGTCGACTAGCCAGGCGTAGTAATCAGGCTCTGGCAGATCCCGTTTGGTGGACTGGCCAAACGCAATTTAAGGAGGCCAGCCTCACCGATGTACTAGAAGAATTTTCCAGGCAGTACCCATACGAGATCGTTTACGATCAACTACCCAATAAAAAATATACTGGCCCACTACCCCATAATGACCGTGAAGCAGCTATCCAATTGCTCCGTTCTGCCATGGGTTTATCATTCACTATTCTAGATGACAAAACCATAAGGGTTAATTTGGGGGCAGAATAGTGCGATGAATCGAATCATATACGTGTGGCTGATAGCTCTTGCAGCACTTGGTTGGCTACAAGCTCAGGATGGACCGACGAGCAGCTGGCAGTGCAACAACTGCGCACTGGCAGACGTGCTCGCCCATTTCGAGGAGACCTACGGTGTGGTATTTGCTTACGAAAGTAGCTTGATTGCGGACCGCAAAGTAGATGTACAAATAGACCAGGCTGGACTAGCGGCCGCTTTGGATCAGACTTTGGAAAAAACCCAGATCGAATATCGGGTCTTGAACAACAACTACATCGTATTGACACCGGGCCCAAAGCAAGAATCAGAGTCCTCAACAATTAAAGAAGTGGAAGCTTGCGGAAGTGTGATCGATGCCCTCAGTGGAGAACCCCTAGTAGGTGCTTATATATCTATAGATAGCGGCGTTGACGGTACCCAAACCAATGTGGAAGGGCATTTTGAACTGACCTATGATGAAAAAGCAAGTGCGACCATCAGTTATTTGGGCTACCAGAGCAAGGTGATTGTGTTGGGTAGTTTATCTGGATCGGATTGCGCAGAAATCGCACTGGAGCTAGATATTCAGACCATGCCCATAGCGATCATTAGCGAATTTACTATAGATATGCTTAAGCCAGAGCCCCGCTACAATCGCTACCGCTTTGAACCCCAGGACATCCCTACCCTGCCCGGCTGGGGCGAACCCGATTTACTGCGATCATTGCAGCTCCTGCCGGGCATCAGCTCTCCCGATGGTACGGCGAGCAATCTGCAGATCAGAGGCAGCAATTCCGATCAAAACCTCATCCTTTGGGATGGCATTACCATTTATCAATCTGGTCATTTCTTTGGCCAGTACTCGGCCTTTAATCCGTATTTGATCGAATCGGTCGATGTGTATAGAGGCGGCTTCGATGCTGATTTTGGAGGTAGGCTGGCCGGTGTTATCGACATCAACAGTAAAGCAAATCTGGAGGAAGAGCCCAATTTCGGATTCGGAGCCAATCTGGTCAGTGCCCACGCCTTGGCAGAATTGCCCATCATAGCCAAAAAGCTAAGTCTGACGCTGGGTGTTCGGCGGTCTTTTGCCGATCTGTTTCCAAGTGGTACCTACCAGAATCTTTTCGATGTCGTATTTCAAAATAGCAGACTTACCGACAACGAAACCGAAATAGCTAGCTCGGGTATAGAAGATACCGAGGTGAGTACCGATTTCTATTTTCAAGATCTGAATGCGCGTCTTCAATGGGCTATTGATGATGATAATCAATTCGGATTTAGCGCTTATTCCGGTCAAGATCGATTCGAATACGATTTTCGCGTATTAAACATTGGATCTAAAGACCAGCTAAAAATAGGCAATTGGGGGCTGAGCAGCTGGTATGACAGACAATGGTCTGAAAGCTCTAAAAGCTGGGTGCGTCTGGCGTACAGCAATTTCAAACGCGACTATCAGCTCAGCTATAGCTTTGACCTCAATGGCAATCCGCAAGCAAATACCGTAGCACAAGATAATGCATTGGCAGACCTGACCCTATCCTGGCGCCATGAGTGGATACTGGGTCCAAAGCATCAATTGAAGATAGGCGGACAATTGCTCAGTCAGCAGTTAGACTTCAGCTATGCAGAAAGCAATGAACAAAACGAGCAAGAATTTACGGGCTTCGACTTTACAGCAACAACCGAGGCTTGGCACGCGACTTATATGTTTCAACCCAGCGAGCAGTGGGATTTTTCTTTTGGCTTACGCAGGGTCGGCTTCCTGAGCCAACTGGCCGATACCATTCCGCTACTCTCAGACAGATCATGGCAACCCAGATGGCGCCTGCTGTGGCGGGCGAATAAGCTCCCCATCACCATTAAATTAGCCGGTGGCTGGTACCGTCAATTTCTATACCAGGTCCCATTGGCCCTCGATGAGCTGAGCAGTGATGACGAACTCTGGGTCATAGCCAGCAATTATTTTCCCAGCTTGCGCAGCCGAGACTGGCAAGCGGAAGTGTCCCTGAACACTGGAAATTTCTACATCTCCGCCGAGTACTTTCGCAAGTTTACCGACAACATCTCAGCAAGAGATTTTTCCGTAGCCTTCAATCCGAATGACCCGCTACAATTCAGAGGTACGGCCCTTGCACGCGGCTTGGACTTACTGCTCAGGTACCAGTCAAAAACCTATCAGTCCTGGCTGGCCTACTCCTACACCAAAGTCGATCAAAGATTTGAGTCCGGTGGAGAGGCTGTCGTACTTGCACCTGATTTCAACCAGCTTCACCGACTTAATTTCACCCAGATGATCAGCTTGCCCAACTGGGAGTTTTCACTCAACTGGCACTACAGCAGCGGCAGGCCTTTTACTCAGCCACAGGGTATCAACGAAACAGAGCAAAATGGAAATATTTTTTATGATCTGAGATATGACCTACCGAATCAAAATCGCCTTCCCGCAAACCACAGGCTGGATATAGCAGCCAACTATAAATTTCAGCAACCATCCTGGCGGGGAAAAATCGGCTTATCCGTCTACAATGTCTACAATCAGTACAATGCCTTCGATTACGATCACTATGTGCTCCCCCCAGATCAGGAGCTCAATCGGGAAAATCCGGAAATCGTAAGGCTCGAGAGGCGGATGCTGGGCTTTACACCAAATCTGTTTTTACAGCTGGAGTGGTAATTTTCATTGACAATTCCGATAGCTAGATGGCAATTGACCGAAAACCGCAGCGAACTGCTTGGAGAAGTACTTTGGGTCGGAAAAACCTACCTGGTAGGCGATTTCCGATATGGTTAGATCAGAATGACTGAGTAAGGAGGCCGCGTGGCGAAGTCGAATCCTTTGCACGAAGCGGCTAGGTGATAAGCCTGTAAGCGCTTTTACTTTTCTGAACAGCTGCACCCTCGACAAATGCAACTGGGCCGCCATTTCCTCTATAGACAAATTTTGGTCGAGCTCACTTTCTACCAGGCGAGTAACCCGGCTTAAAAACCGATCTTCAATATTGTCGAGTAAAGCTATCTCTGCTGGCAAAGCCTTTTGGGCATAGTGCGATTGCATCTTACGCCTGAGTAGAATCAAC
>JBCDFE010000300.1:0-5227 GCA_039178745.1 Bacteroidota bacterium
CGCAGCTTCTGATGGGCATCATATCGCCGTTAGTTTGCTGCTCGATGCGGGTGCCGAGATCAACGCTCAGGATGGTTGGGGAAATACCGCTCTTATTGCCGCTGTCGACGATAACCACCAGCGAGTAGTTCGTCAATTGCTGCAAGCTGGGGCGAACACAGATATGCGTACTGGTCAGGGGCAAAACGCCCTTGAAATTGCGCTGTCCGAAGGATCAGAAGATGCGGTTGATGAGCTGACAGCTGACTTAGCTGAATATGCCCTTGACAACCTTCGAAACTCGCCTCAAATACTTATTGGTCCTGCAAGTGAAGGTCACTTGTTCATGGTGCGCCAGATGTTGGAAACGGGTATTGATATCAATATCACCGATGATCGGGGCCGTACGGCACTCAGTGTAGCGGCCAATGAAGGGCACCAAGGCATAGTCGATTACCTGCTAAGTAAAGGTGCTGAAATAAGAGGTGGCGCTTGCGGACCAGTAGCAGAGGCAGTTCGAGAAGGGCATGTAGATGTCCTTAATCGTTTGCTGGAGTATGGTGCTGATTTGGATGCCCTTTGCAGCTTTAGAAATATGACCTTCCGAAACGACTATGGATCTATTTACAATGTAGGAATCTACGAAGGAGCAACCCTACTCATTCAGGCAGTAGAAGAAGAGAACATAGATGTCATTAGAAGACTACTGGAGCTCGGCGTAGATCCAAACGATTATTGCACAAAGCGCAGATTTAGTGTTGATGGAGAGTTGGACTGGAAACAGGCCAATACTCTAAATATAGACCAGCTAAGGCAACGAGCCGACACCCAATACGAGATCGGAAACTGGACTGCCTTAATGGAGGCCGTGGAGACCGGATCTATACCTATGATCAGCGTGCTAATCGATGGTGGTGCCGATCCAGAGCCCGCCAGAGAACTCGCTCGCCAATCTGGAAATACACGAATTATAGAACTACTTCGGTAAATTTAAATACCATAATCTGAGGTCTGTAATCAAGTTTTAGGCCTCCTCATACCCACTACCAATGAAGACTATACGCAGTATAGCCCTCCTGCTTATTGCAGGCTGGCTACCAGCCAACTTTTTGCTCGCCCACCAAATTAGCGGCATACTCGAAGCCGAAGGAGCTCCTCTCGAATACGCCACAGTTTCTGCTTTTAACGAAGCTGGCGAGCTCGTAGAAGGTACCGTCACAACAACCGATGGCCAGTTTGCTATCGAGTTGGAATCGGGCAGCTACCGATTGCTGTTTGAATTTATCGGTTATGCCGAAAAAGAGCAGCTGCTAAATGTGGATGGGCCTATGGATTTGGGTACAATCAGCCTATCCGAAGCAGGAGTAGATCTAGAAGCAGTAACGGTAACTGCCGAACGCAGCCAACTCAATTTGTCTCTGGATAAAAAGGTATTCAATGTAGGTCAGGATTTACTATCTCGCGGAGGATCTGCCAATCAGGTATTGGAGCAATTGCCATCGATACAAGTCTCTGTAGACGGCGTGGTCTCTTATCGCGGAAATTCTGGGGTGCGCGTGCTTATCAATGGTCGCCCATCAGCTCTGGCTAACAACAATGCTTTGGAGAGTATTCCCGCAGAAAGTATTGAACGTGTAGAGATCATCACCAACCCTTCTGCCAGATATGAAGCAGCAGGAACCGCAGGTATCATCAACATCATTCTGAAAAAGGAGCAATCAGGTGGTTATGGAGGTACCTTATCTCTGAGTACGGGTTATCCGGCCGATCATCGGTTGAATCTCAACTTGAACTACAGGAGGGCCAAATGGTCTGCGTTTTTCAATGGAGGTCTGAGGTACTCCAATTATAATGGTAGCACCGATCTGGACAGAATGAGCGAAGCAGCACTGGAGCGACCCGTTCTCAACCAAAGTGCAGACCAGGATCGTAACGATCAAGCGGGTAATATATTCACCGGCATAGATGTTCAGCTTAGTGAAAATACGAGCATAGCCGCCAATTACTCCTTATATCGGGTCATTAATGATGATATACAGTTTACGGACTATCTGTTTTCTGATCTGGCTGGCAACTCTGTCGAGAATCAGACCCAGGTACAAGATTATCTGGAGCCAGGGACCTACCACCAACTTGACTTTTCCCTCAACAAAGCCTTTGCTAAAGGAGAGCTCAATTTCTACTTTCAAAATGACCTTTGGCTCGAACAAGAGTCTGAGGCTATTACCCTGGACCAACGGTTTCCTGTGGCAATCAATTTACTCGACTATCGCACCAGTACAGACGAAAGTAGTCGCGATCATTTGGTTCAGCTGGACTATGAAAGGCCACTAGGCGAGCAGGGGCGTCTTGAACTTGGGCTCAGAGGAGAGACTCGTATCATTTCTGCAGACTACCTAGCCGAGCGCAAAGAGAATGAAACTTATGTACCCATACCAGGATTCAGCAATGAGTACGATTACTTTGAGCGCATTGGAGCTGCCTACATGCAAGCCAGTCAGGAATGGGGACGTTTCTCCGCCCAGTTGGGACTGCGAGCAGAGTATACCTACATAAAAACAGAAAATGCTGAAGAGGCCGAGTTGCCAAACATAGAAAAAGACTACATCAGATTATTTCCGAGCATGGCCATGAGCTACCGATTTAGCGAAACCAACAGTACACAATTAAGCTACAGCCGTCGTTTGCGAAGACCTAGTTTCTGGCAATTAAATCCATTTGCAGGCATCAATGATCCCAACCAGCTGTTTGTCGGCAACCCGGATATGGACCCAGCATTTACTGATCGCCTGGAGCTCAATTATCTATTGCAGAGCGATAAGTGGACGATCAACCCAGCCATTTATGCATCGCGCACTATTGATTTTTTCTCTCAATTTACCGAGCAAGTAGGAGGCAATCTCTTTGGGCTAGAAGCCGGGACCGTTTTGTCTAGGCCGCTCAACCTGGAACGAGAAGACCAATATGGGTTTGAGTTCATTACCAACTACCGAGCGGATAACGGTTTCTCTATTGGTACGGAGTTTAACCTCTACGGAGCCGATCAGCGCGGTCAATTTCGAGACGAAGATCTCTCGGCCAATTTTTCGAGCTGGAGTGCCGGCTTGCGCACCCAGATCGATTTGATCGCTGGAGTACGATTTCAGGGGAGATTTAGCTACAATGCGCCAAGGGCAGAGGCACAGCTTCGTTCCTTAGGCCAGGTTGTCGCTTTCATGGGCATCAGCAAGCGATGGAACGATCGCTTCACCCTCAATTTCAATGTTCGCTCACCGAGGTATTGGAATGCAGAAGCTTTTGCTCCGGGTTTCCGGCAGACCTTGCGCCAATCTTGGACCATCTGGCGGTTCAGCCTGACGGGCAGTTATCGCTTTGAGCGCGGGGCCGACAGTAGGGAAAGGCGCGCCAGAGGAAGCATACGATAATTGTGAAACTTCTTATTGCGCCGCTCCACGAGACCACCAGTCTCGTGGAGCAGTAACTGTCATTTTATTTTCCAACTTTTTGTTGGTATATTTGCTCTATGCCGCAAGTCAATTATACTGAAGCAGACATCAAGTCGCTTGATTGGAAGGAGCATATTCGCATGCGCCCGGGAATGTATATCGGGAAGTTGGGTGATGGTTCCTCACCAGACGATGGGATTTATATTCTACTCAAAGAAGTCGTAGATAATAGCATTGACGAATACGTCATGGGCTTTGGCCGCCAGATAGACATCAAGATTGAAGATGGGCTGGTTCAGGTACGGGATCACGGTCGCGGTATACCCCTTGGTAAGGTTGTTGATGTGGTGTCCAAAATCAATACGGGGGGCAAATACGACAGCAAGGCTTTTAAAAAGTCAGTAGGTCTCAACGGCGTAGGCCTGAAAGCGACTAATGCGCTCTCAGAGGAGTTTGTTGTGTATGCAGTCAGAGAAGGCAAACTGAAAAAAGCCGATTTCTCTTACGGTGAGCTAATCAAGGACCACAGGCAAGCAAAAACCAAGGAAGAGAATGGTACTCATGTCAGTTTCAGGCCGGATACGAGCATTTTCAAGAAATACCGTTTTAGATCTGATTTCGTCGAGAACCAGCTCTGGAATTACGCTTATCTAAACGCAGGGCTCAAGATCAACTTCAATGGCAAGACACTTGTCAGCAAGAATGGCCTCAAAGACCTGCTAGAGCGCAAAGCCAATATGGAAACGGCCAGGTATCCAGTCATTCACTTAGAAGGAGACGATATCGAGGTAGCCATGACGCACGGAAACGCCTATGGAGAGACCTACTTTAGCTTCGTCAATGGGCAGCATACGACTCAAGGTGGCACACATCTCAATGCCTTCAAGCAATCTGTGGTAGAAGCGGTGCAAAAGCACTTCAATAAGAGCTATGATCGCAAAGACATACTGGCCAGCATAGTCGCTGCCGTTGCCGTTAAGGTAGAAGAACCCGTCTTCGAATCTCAAACAAAGACCAAATTGGGCTCTACTGATATGGGCCCCAACCTACCCACCGTCCAGACCTTCATGCGTAATTTTCTAGTTGAAAAGCTAGACAACTTCCTGCATCGAAATACAGAGGCTGCACAGGCACTGGAAAAGCGGATCAAACAATCGGAGCGCGAGCGCAAGGAAATAGCTGGCATCAAGAAGCTGGCTAATCAGCGCGCCAAGAAAGCCAACCTGCACAACAAAAAACTGCGCGACTGCCGCATTCACTATAGCGACAGTGCCCGCAAAACGAAAGAAGAGAATCGCCTGGCAACGACCATATTCATTACGGAGGGCGACTCGGCCAGTGGTTCTATAACCGTAGCCAGAGACGTTATGAGCCAAGCCGTATTCAGCCTGAGGGGTAAGCCACTAAACTGCTTTGGCCTGACAAAAAAGATCGTCTACGAGAATGAAGAACTAAACCTACTTCAACACGCCCTGAACATAGAAGATGGGCTGGATGGTCTTCGCTATAACCGAGTGGTCATTGCAACAGATGCAGACGTAGATGGCATGCACATCAGATTGTTGTTGTTGACTTTTTTCTTACAGTTTTTCCCTGATCTGGTAGAGGCAGGGCACCTTTATATACTGGAAACACCTCTGTTTAGGGTGCGCGACAAGCAGAAGACCTTCTACTGCTATAGCGAATCGGAAAAGCAAGCTGCGATCGACAAGCTTCGTGGCAAACCCGAAATTACCCGATTCAAGGGCTTAGGTGAGATCAGCCCCAATGAATTCAAAGATTTTATAGGCGAAGACATCAGA
>JBCDFE010000301.1:0-5227 GCA_039178745.1 Bacteroidota bacterium
GAGCTAGACGGAAGCGGCCCACTCTCTATTCCCAACCAAAGGTTGAACCTTAAGCCCGAAAATAGTTACGATAGCCGGCCACTAACAGAAAGGCTGGATTTTGACCTGCTAGAGCGCACCTCAATACGGCCCTACAAGAAGGGGGTATAGAGGTGCCTTTCGACTATGCTGTTTTTGAAAAGGCTAGAGACGAGTTCGTCATTTTTAATGGCCGCATAGCGAGCGAGCCCTCTCGCTTGGCCAGCCTGAGCGCCAGCCCGTTTCACGTGGTCTTATTCGATGATCGCACAGGAGAAGGACCAGGTACACTCTACCTAGATTTCCCAGGTAGGGACAATCACGTCTGGTCTTCCCTGTATCCTATACTGGCGCTCACGGGGCTTCTTCTCATCATCATTTTGGGGTGCTTCACCTATGCCATCATGACGATTTTGCGCCAGAAAAAGCTCTCGGCCATGAAAATTGATTTTATCAATAACATGACCCATGAGTTTAAAACGCCTATCGCAACCATATCGCTAGCTGTCGACAGCATGACCAACCCCAAGATTGCAGGGCAAGCTGATAAAGTAGCTAAGTTCGCAGGGATAATAAAACAGGAAAATAAACGTATGAATAAGCAGGTCGAGAAAGTCTTGCAAATGGCGAGAATCGACCAGAAAAAAGTCAGGCTGAAAATCAGCTTAGTTGATATGCATGAGGTTGTAGAGAGTGCCATAGCCAATATTGGCTTGCAGGTCGAGCCCAAAGGAGGCCAGGTGGTCACTAAACTCGATGCAGATAATGCCGTCATAGAAGGGGACCAAACCCACATGGCCAATATCGTCAACAACTTGCTGGACAATGCCAATAAATATTCACCGGAGAAACCCCAGATAACCGTCGAGACCAAACAGCACAGAAATGGTGTTTTGCTAAGTATAGCAGATAGAGGAATAGGAATGAGTAGAGATGCGCGCAAACGCATCTTTGACGCCTTTTACCGCGTTTCTACTGGTAACCGGCACGATGTAAAAGGTTTTGGACTAGGACTAGCCTATGTCAAAAACATTATAGAAGTGCACGGAGGCTGGATAAAAGTCAAAAGTGAATTGGGTAAAGGAAGCAAATTCACGATCTTTCTTCCATTCAGGCAAACCACCGCATAATTATCAAATTCCCCCAAAAACCAAAGTAAGAACGACCATGGCAAACCAAACGACCACAGCATCTAAAACCGCCAAAATATTACTCGTAGAAGATGATCCCAACTTCGGCGATGTGCTTCGATCCTATCTAGACATGCACGGGCTCGACGTGACGCTCGCCACCGATGGAGAGAAAGGTCTTCATGCCTTTAAGGGAGATACCTTCGACCTCTGTATCTTCGATGTGATGATGCCCAAAATGGATGGCTTCACACTTGCCAAAAAGATTAGGGAAGACGATAGCCGTACACCCATTGTCTTCCTGACCGCAAGGACAATGAAAGAAGACATCTTAAAGGGGTTTGAGCTCGGAGGTGATGACTACATGACAAAACCATTCGCCAGCGAAGAACTTTTGGCTAGAATTCAGGCCATCCTGAGGCGAACCAACCCCGAAATGGGCGAAGACGAGCAAAAAGAATTTGAATTTGGCCGCTTTCACTTCAACTTTCCGCTTCGTATCCTAACATTCACAGGAGAGGATGGCGAATCGAAGAAAGACCAGCTCAGTCCCAAGGAAGCACAGCTTTTGCGACTCTTCGCCATCAGGAAGAACGACATGCTGTCCAGGTCAGAGGCACTGACCAAAATATGGGGGGAAGACAACTACTTCACCGCTCGATCCATGGATGTCTTTGTGACCAAGTTGCGCAAATACCTCCGGCCAGACCAGCAGCTAGAGATCGTAAACATACACGGAAATGGCTTTCAGTTGCTCGAAAAGGGACCTTCTGGAGAGTCTTGAAAGACTTATCCAGACTGAATTTTCACCCAGCCCTATTAGTAACGTATATTTTTAATTACATTTGACCCGCTTTCTTATTGCTAGAAGGCAAAAAAGAATTAGTTTTTGGGATTATGATTATGGCTGGGCAATCTTTTGCCCAGCTTTTTTATTGACCTCCTACGCACAGATGATCTATCAGTTAGCCAAGCCACTGCTGTTCAGTATGGCGCCTGAAAAAGCGCATGACTTCACCGTAGGCGCATTGAAAACGACCCTAGCTACACCTGTGCTCGGTTCGGGGTTTCGCTCGGCGTTTAAGCTGGAAGATGCTAGACTAGAGCGAGAGTTGTTCGGCTTAAAATTTCCCAATCCAGTTGGTCTGGCTGCTGGCTTCGACAAAGATGGCAAGTACTATCATCAAATGGCCGCGTTGGGTTTTGGCTTCGTCGAGCTGGGCACGGTGACGCCTAGACCGCAGTCGGGTAATCCTCGGCCGCGTCTTTTCAGGTTGCCTACAGATCGGGCACTCATTAACCGAATGGGCTTCAACAATGAAGGTGTCGATGCACTGGCCAAACGCTTGGAAAAATACGGTCGGCCAGGTCAGATTATACTCGGTGGGAACATTGGCAAGAACAAGGATACACCCAATGAAGACGCCGTTAGCGATTATCGCATCTGTTTTGGGAGACTTTACCCTTTGGTCGACTATTTTGTGGTAAATGTAAGCTCGCCCAACACACCCAACTTACGTGCACTGCAAGCCCGCGAGCCACTTACGAAACTGCTTAGTGAGCTTCAGGCTTTAAATGACAAGCTGGAAGGCCCGCGAAAGCCAATATTATTAAAAATTGCCCCCGACCTCAATTGGGCGCAGCTAGACGATATCATAGCCATTATGAGCGATACGGGACTCGATGGCCTGATCGCAACCAACACCACCATAGCTCGCGAACCTTTACAGACGTCTGCTCAAAAAGTCACCGAGATTGGGGCGGGCGGTCTGAGTGGAGCGCCTTTGCGCAGCCGGGCTACCGAGGTCATCGCGTACTTGCACCAGCAGTCAGGAGGCGCTTTCCCCATCGTAGGTGTGGGCGGCATAGACTCCGCAGAAGCAGCCATGGAAAAACTCGCCGCCGGAGCACAACTGCTGCAGGTTTATTCGGGTATGGTCTATGCTGGACCAGCCCTCATTAAAAATATAAAGAAGGCCATCTTGAGCGCCTGAGTGGGTGCTCATTGGCGCATAGCCCGATGCATTTTAAGCCCGGCCTTCATGGCCAATATCTTGGGATGGGCGTTGCGCTCTACGTTTTCGATCATACTTTCGGTCTCTTCCACGATTTGGCTCAGTTTTGCCAGATCGATCAGAGCGGTCATTTTCTGGGCGGTTTGGACTTCCGCAGGTCCTAAGCTCAGCCCATCCGGTGGGGTGCTACCTACCATCAATCGCATAAACTCTCTCCAGAAGTGCAGCGCATAGGCCAGGAATTCCTTCTGGTTTTCGCGACCCAGCTTAGCGAACTCGTCATTCCAGCTCACCATCTTACCTGGACTTCCAGTATGGCAGATGCGCATCCATTCGAGGAACCGCCTTTCGTGCCCGCCTTGGTCTGACTGACCCAAATGTAGGGCTTGATTCACATTGCCTCCGCTCAGCCTGGTCGCCGAGGCAGCAGCCTCTGGGCTCATTCCTCTAGCTTGAAGCCAGTTTTGTACAGCCGCCTCATTGGGTCGGCCCAGCTTGCTGAGCTGGCATCGACTCAATATGGTATTCAGTATGCGTTCTGGGCGCTCGGTAACGAGTAAAAAAATGGTGCGTTCTGGTGGCTCTTCGATCAGCTTGAGCAGGCGATTACCCTCATTGCCCAGGTATTCTGGCAGCCAGATGAGCATAATCTTGTAGCGGCCTTCATATATCTTGAGCGATAGCTTTTTGGCTATGGCTACACACTCTTCCTTATTGAGGTTGCCTTGCTTGTTTTCAGCTCCGATCTGCTGCAACCAATCGTTGACCTCCTGGTAGGGCTGCTTGCCCAGGGCAGATCGCCACTCTTTCAGAAAAGTATCACTAGTAACACGAGAGCCAACAGTAGGGAAAGCAAAATGCAAGTCCGGGTGAATCCATTGGTGGCTTTTTCGACATGCACGGCATTGGCCACAGCTATCTCCATTCGTCCGGTTTTCGCAAAGCAGGTACGACGCTAGTGCCAAAGCGGCAGGCAAGCCACCAGCGCCTGCCGGGGCTTGTAAGAGATTGGCATGTGGCAGCCGGTCTTCACCACTCATCTTGATGAGCTGCTCCAAACTATTAGGACGGTGAACTAAATCGCGAAAATGCATCGGTCCGAAAAGTAGCTATAATTCCATGAAGGCAGACAAACTTATGCCAACTATGTTGGTAGCTAGTCGTTCTTATCGAAAAATTAACCTCATGCGTATTTCTGCCTTTAGGCGTGCACACTTCAATGCTGCCCACAGATTGTTTCGCCCAGACTGGACCGACGAGAAGAATGAAGAAGTTTTCGGAGCTTGTAGCAACCCATACTACCATGGCCATAACTACGAAATGGAAGTACGCGTAACTGGTGAGGTTGATCCCGAAACCGGCTATCTAATCGATCTGAAATTCCTGAGCGATGTGATCAAGTCAGAGGTCGAAGATTATCTGGACCATAAAAACCTCAACGAGCAAGTGCCCGAGTTCAAAAATTTGAATCCTTCGGCAGAACACATTTGCCACTTGATATGGCAGAGACTTCGAGCTAAGTTGGATGAAAAATACGACCTCGGCGTAAGACTCTGGGAGACCCCCAGGAACTATGTAGAATTTCCGGCCGTAGGATAATTTTCACCCCGGCCGATGGCCGGGGTGAAAATGAAAATAAGCTTGTATTACTGAATACTGACCTTGATGGTCTGTAACTCTTGAGTGCCACTGGCACGAAGCAAATATAAACCTGCTGGCAGCTCGCGCGTATCGAAACGATACTGCTGCTCGCCAATTTGAGTTTCTACTTCCTGGCGGGCGAGTAGGCGGCCGTCTATACCGAGTAACTCCAGGTTAAGCGGTCCGGCATTCTGCGTGCTTACGTTTACACGGAAGAAGTCACTGGCCGGGTTGGGGAATACGCGAATATCCGTTTCCCCCAATACGGGATCGAAGGTAGACACCATCACATTAGTACCTACAACCACACCTGCTTCGTCTACGCGATCGCAGGCGAGATCACCTTCAGCAGTGCTTAGGCAAGCCTCTCCATCGTAAGTAAATAGATCGAGTTGCTCGAAATCGTCTATCCACCAGCCATCA
>JBCDFE010000302.1:0-5179 GCA_039178745.1 Bacteroidota bacterium
GGATTTTAAGTCCAGCGTGTCTACCAATTCCACCACTCGGGCATGAATTAGTGGGAAGCAAATGTACAACACCACTTTGAATAGCACCAGTTCCCTAGCCTAAATATTCTAGTAGCCGGCCTGCGGAAGTCCTGGCCTTAAGCCAAGCACTGAGGAGTTCGTCCAGTCCGAGAGGCAATGATAGCCAGTCTTTTTCCAGACTTTTGAGGGTGCTTTTGAGTAGGGTAGTGCGCTCTGTTTTTGATGCGGCCTGGCTGATTTGCCGGATACTGCGCAGCCAGAAACGACCGAAGTCTCTAAGCTTTTGTTCTTGCTGTTGCTGTAAAAAACGACCTTCCGAACGCAGCTGGCTTTCGAGAAAGTCGAAGGGCATGGCCTGGTCGAATAAGGTAGTGATGCGCAGCAGACGACTGGCAATGACGATATCTGGTCGCAGGTCACCCCGGCGAGAATCGATTATGGGCATTAACCAGCTTTCGCATTCGCTGGGGTTGTCCTGAAGGAAATGCAACACTGCTGCGTTGAATCGGATGGTCAGTTCAGAAACAGCATTGAGCTGGTATTGCTCCAGACCTTCCTGTATAGGACCGAGGACCTCTGCCGCGGGTTTCTGGTTGTCGTAGTTGATGTAGTACACCAATCGGTAGGTAGCCGTGCGCTGAAAGAGGACTTTGCGGTCGTGGGCACTGGCAGGCTCTTCTGCTTCGAGTTGCTGTAGTAGGTCGGGAGCCGTGTGCAAGGCAGGTGCATGCTTGAAACTGGCCGATAGCAAGTTGAAAGCGTCGTCGAGATAACGATTGAACTCTTCCTCCTTATAGGCTGGATTTTCAGCCCATGCGGCAAGTACCTGCTTGTAGTTTTCCACACTCATGCCATGGTCTCCGAGCATGGTGCCAATCAAGCCCCTGGACTGATAGTAGCGCAATTTGCCCTGGGTGGATTCTGGCGGATCATGATTTGTTAGGAGTTTTTTGTGCGCATCGCTCAGGCTCGATCTATCTATTTCAGCTGTTCTGCTTCTGCTGGCCTGGACGGCCCTGATGATCTCGTCGTGTTGGTCGAGCAACTCCAGTTCTACTTCCAGTTTTTCGACAAGTTGTTTCTTTTCTGCAACAAGCTCAGATAATTCTTCGGTCTGTTGTTGAGCCAGCAGGGTGTTGGCTACACGCCTGATCTCTTTATTGACCTCCAGCCCAGCCAGCTGGTCGTCTAACTTGCGAGCCAGGGCGCGCGCATCTCGGAGACGTTCGTATGCCTGCTCGTAAAGCCCTCGATCATATAGGAAGTTGGCATCGAGGAGATACTCCTTGATTCGTGCGGCTTGCGATAGTTGAGACCGGTAGCTGCGCATAGACCTCAAAATGGTTTCGTACAAGCGGCGCTTATCATGACTTAAGGTGCCAGAAAGCTTCTTACTTAGTTGAGCTTCATCGTAGATTTCCTGCTCGTTGAGCATTTTGTACAAAAGCCAATATCTGCTCTTTTCCCAGCCGGATTTGCGGGATTCTAAAGTCAAGTATCTCTTTTCAGCTTTCGTCAGGGACTTCACGAGCTGAAAAAGGGCATCGGTTTTCTTCAATCTAATTTCTGTCTGTTGACGAAATTATAAAATGAAGCTCAAACACTTAGCATCTTGAGTCTACTCTTCTTCCAATATATCCTTGGGTAGTCGTTTTTTAGTCTTGGCACCTAGCTGTCTCAGCCGCTCAGCTCGTCCGATTAAAGTCTGTCCTTTTTGAGCGCCATTCGTCAGCTTGTGCATGGCCGCTTCATAGCTGCGGTTGGTCTGATCTAGCCGCTTGCCTATTTCTTTAAGATCTCCTACGAAGTTGACGAACTTGTCATACAACATCCCACCTTGCTTGGCAATTTCGATCACATGCTGCTTTTGCTTTTCCTGCTTCCACAAATAACTGACTGTACGCAAAGTGGCCAGTAAGGTAGAACTGGTAACCAATACGACTTTCAGGTCCAGAGCATCGAGAAACAGGGATCTATCGTGGCGTAGGGCCAAGCTAAAGGCAGGCTCGATGGGTACAAAAAGGATGAGGTAGTCGGGACTATTGATCTGGTACAGGTCGGTATAATTCTTTCGGCTCAAATCCCGGCAGTGTTGTCTGATGCTTTGCAGGTGATTGCGTAAATGAGCAGCTCTTTCTCCGGAATCGGGCTGGGCGGAGTGGTAGCGCTCATAAGCAGTAAGGCTCACTTTGCTATCGATTATAAGCTGCTTGTCATCGGGTAAATTGACAATGAAATCTGGTCGCTTCTGTTTACCCTCCTGGTCGGTAAAACTCGCCTGAGAGCGATAGTGAATACCGGGTTCTAGTCCGCTGGCTCTGAGTAGACCCTCCAGCTGCCATTCGCCCCAATCCCCCTGGGTTTTGCTATCGCCGCGAAGTGCGCCGGCCAGATTGTTGGCATCGTTGCTGAGCTGAGTGTTCAGATTGCGCAAGTGACCGATCTCTTCCCTCAGGCTCACTCTGTCTCGTGTTTCTTCTACAAAACGGCGCTCGACCTGCTCTTCAAAAGCTTTGATACGTTCGCGCAGCGGTTGCAGCACTTGTCGCATCTGTTCGGTATTTTGCCTGCTGAATCGTTGGCTCTTTTCTTCTAGTAGCCTATCGGCAACTCGTTCGAACTGCGCCCGACTTTCCGCTTGCAAGCGAGTCATCTCTTCAGATTGCGTAGCAAGACGATGGTGGAGCTGCTCGTGCTCTGTTTGTATCCGTACCAAATCCTGGCGAAGTTGCTGCTCTTTTAAGGTTTGTTCTTTATAGTTTTCGTAATACAGGTCAGACTGCCGTTGCAAGTCCTGAAAACGAGATAGGTGTACGTATTCTTTAGCCAAATTTTGCTTAGGCAAGAAGTCATTTTGCAAGCGCAATCGCAGATACAGCCAGGCGACTAAGGCACCGATGACTACACCCAATAACAAGGCCAAAGCAAGAATGGAATAATCTATTTGTTCCATAAGTGTAAATATGCAACAAAATTTTTAATATTTGTATTTGAGACATCGTGATCAGCAAATGATCCAGCGAGTAGTCTTGCTCCCTTTTCATATCGACCCCATTGTATTTTTACGCTTTAGGGAGCAAATCGCATTCCTATTTTCGTGTTATTTTGTCCATTCAGTTTTAATCATCTGCCGATATGCGTCTTTCGATTTTTTTTGCTTTTACAAGCTTGCTCATTGCCACTGCTTGCAGCCCCAAGTTAAGCACGAGCAATGCTTCAGCTAGTCAGTTTACATCCGACCAGCGTAGTCTCATCACTGCCTCTGCTGCCGATGTGCCCATGCGCGTATATAAGATTACCAATCGAGAAGACTCCGTACTGCTGCGCACGCCAAGTCAAAAGGTACAAATTGACCCAAGCGATCGCACGCTACAGCTGTTTATAGATCGCTTATTGACGACCGTTCAGGATAGTATGTCGCTGGGCGTAGGCATTGCTGCGCCCCAGGTCGGGATATTGAAGAACATCATCTGGATACAACGATTTGACAAAGAGGATTTGCCCTGGGAGGTCTTCATTAACCCAGTTATCGTTCAGTATTCGGAGTTGACGCGCAAAGGCATGGAAGGCTGTTTGTCCATACCCGATCGTCGGGAGGAGTGTGAAAGATCTTACGCCATTCTAATCGAGTACGACCGCCCAGATGGTAGCCATCACACGGAAATGGTTGAGGATTTTACGGCCGTCATCTTCCAGCACGAGATCGATCACCTGAATGGGATCTTATACTTGGATCATTTGGCTTCCGATTTGGCATCGGACTGAAGCATACCTTCCAAAAAGCCCCGCACTACCCGCAGACCCTCGTTAAAATCACTATTGTTGTTTACGATGATATCCGCAATTTCGCGATAAGGGGCCACATACTTTTCATAAGCGGGTAGCACATGGTGCTCGTATCGGTGCAGTACATCTTCCAGTGGATAATTGCGCTCGATCTGGTCGCGTTTGATGCGCCTGACTACCTTGAGGTTGTCCTTGGCGTGTAGAAAAATCTTTAAGTCGAGCATACGCCTGACGTGTTTGTAGTGAAATACAAATAGACCTTCTACAATGACGACTTGCGCAGGTCGAAAGGTCAGCATCTTGGGGTTGGCCAGCTCGTTATTAAAGACGTATTCCATACGTTGTACGGTCTCGCCTTTGGCCAGCTTGCGCAGATCGCGAACGAACTCCTTTTTGTTGATCGATTTAGGGCGATCAAAGTTTTTGAAGCCCTTTTCATCGATCTTTTGCTGCTCGCGGGGCAGGTAGTAGTCGTCTTGACTGAGCATGCAAACTTGCTCTTCACTAAAACCTTCTTGCAGCTGCTTGATGAAGGATGTCTTGCCAGAGCCGCTGCCGCCCGTGATCCCGATGAAGTAAGGTCTTTCCATACGAGAGCGAAAAATAAGGAGATGTACTAACTTGCCCGCTATATGAGCTTTCTAAATGATATGCTGCGTGCCGGTTTGGGCATGACCTTTCTATTATCCATCTGTTATTTTCTTAGTCGCGACCGTCGTACCATCGACTGGAGGTTGGTTGGTATTGGGGTGTTTAGCCAGTTGGTTATTGCTATTCTCATGCTCAAAGCTCCTTTTGTAAAGACAGGAGTAGATGCGGTGGCTACAGGCTTTAGAAAGACGCTGGAATTCACAGCCGCTGGCTCCGAATTTCTCTTCAGCAGTCTGGTTGATCCGAGTAATTTCGACACCTTCGGCTACATCTTTGCATTCCAGGTACTGCCGACCATCGTGTTTTTCAGTGCGTTGACGGCTATTTTGTACTATCTCGGCATATTGCAGAAAGTGGTATACGGCATGGCCTGGTTGCTGAGCAAGACGCTGGGCCTGAGCGGACCGGAGAGTTTAGCTGCCGCAGCCAATGTATTCATAGGTCAAACCGAGGCCCCACTCGTGGTCAAACCCTACCTGGAGAAAATGACCAAATCGGAATTGCTCTGTCTCATGGTAGGAGGAATGGCCACCATTGCCGGTTCCGTATATGTGGCATATATCGGTATGCTGGGTGACAGTATTCCCATTCCTGCCGGACTCGATCCTGACGCAGCTGCTTTGATGCGAGACGAAGCCAGACAGTTTTTTGCTGTCCATTTGCTCACAGCCAGCATGATCTCGGCTCCGGCTGCTATAGTTTGTGCCAAGATGCTCTACCC
>JBCDFE010000303.1:0-5174 GCA_039178745.1 Bacteroidota bacterium
AAATAAGTTCTGTGATCCATACAATAGAAGTAAATCTTCTCACGACGATTCCCTGAGAAGAAATGGCGTTTATCCCTTCTTAATAACCGACCAATCATATAAGAATGTCTTAAGAGATACCCTATTCATTCCACCTGCCAATGGAGGCATGCTTCCAGATTATTTTGCTTTTCAGAATAGGGCAAAAAATAAACATTGGAGCATCTTATGCGCTGACAGGACTTGTGTCGCTAGAGATATTATAAACCAAAAGGAATTTTCTTTTAGCTTGGGACAGTCGGCACTACACCACTACGTAAAAGGAAAACAAGACGATTTTTATTTACTTTTTAAAAATAACGGAGGACTTTATCACTATGAAAGTGTAAGTCAACTTATACAAGATAAAGGTAAATTACTGCTGGACAATTGCAATCCCACTCATCTCTATCAGGATCATTTTGGAAGTATTTGGGTTAGCACATTAGACCAAGGTGTTTTTTATCTGCCTAACTTGGCGACTAGTGTAATGGATCATCTTCTAGGCTTACCAAGATCTAAGAATGTAGAATTGGAGTTTGGCGGAGAGTACGACCTCTTTCTCTGCTACGAGAATGAAGAATTGTGGCATTATAATTTAGCAGATGGGTCTATCAATAATATTCTCTTGCCTAAACTCACACACTCTACCACAGAACCTTTGTATTACGACTTTGAGAATAATCAACTGCTAGGCAAGTATTTCTACCTAAAAAATGGAGAAGTAAACCCAAGCAGTTGTTATGACACCATACAAGACAAAATCATTACTCCCTGCGGACTAGGTGTTACAAGTTTTCATCCTTATAATGAAGATACCCTACTGGTGACTTCGCATGGTTCTCCTGGTATGATCAGCAAAAGCTTGCATTATTGGCTGCCCGATAAGTCACTAGATTATTACAAGCCAGGAACTGGCAACCGAGTGTTCACCTACCGCATCCTCCCCGACGGCACCCATCTCGTTGGCGGTCTCCACGGGCTGTATTTTTACGAAAACTTCGACACCCTCATCCCCACCAACTTGGGCTTTCCAGAGCTGGAGGTACGTGTAGAAGACATGATCGTGCTCGAAGACTCCAGTATCGTTTTTGGTACGCGGGGGCGCGGCATCATCCGATACTTTGGCGATAGCATTTGGGTGATCGATCAAGCTGCGGGGTTAGCCAGCGACATGGTCAGAGATTTGCACCAGACCGATGACGGCAGCATCTGGGTTTCCACATTTTCCGGAGCTAGTAAAGTAATTTTTTCTAATGCTGTAAGTGGAGATGCCATTTACAGCATTAGAAATTTTAATATTGCTCACGGTCTCCCATCCAACGAAATCCACGAAATCGACTCTTGGGAAAACCAGGTTTGGATGGCAACTAGTGGGGGGCTAGTTAAATTCGTTGAGCCGCCCGTGGATACCAATTCCGCTCCGCCAAGCATCAGGGGTTTTTGGGTCAATGGCGAGCGATGGGCCTTAGATACTACCCTCGATCTCAGGCCCAGTCAAGACAATGTAGAGCTGGAGTACAGCACCATCAACTTCAGGATGCTGGGCCGAATCCTCTACCGCTATCGGCTCAACCAGGATGATGAATGGACCTATACCCAGCAGCGCAAGCTCAACTACCCCCAGCTGGCTGCCGGAGCTTATCAATTTGAGGTCCAATCTCAAAACGAAGATGGCTTGTGGAGTGCATCGACTCTACTGCCATTCCGCATTGCAAGGGTTTGGTATGCGCGTTGGTGGGCCCAACTGATGGGTATATTGCTCATCGTCAGTGGTCTTGTTTTGTACTTCCGCAGGTCGATTGCTCAACGCGAGCGGGCGGTCTCCCTCCAAAATCAAATGCAGGAATTGGAGCGATCTGCCCTCAGCGCCCAGATGAACCCCCACTTCATCTTCAACTGCCTCAACTCCATCAACAACTTCATACTCGACAACGACGCGACTCAGGCCAGTCTGTACCTGTCTCGTTTTGCCAAGCTAATCCGCAAGACACTCAATGTTTCCGTAGCAGGCACCCACACCCTCGAAGACGAGATCAATATGCTCGAAGGCTATTTGGAGTTAGAGAAGTTGCGTTTTAAAAACGAGATCGAATATCGTATTGAGATTGATCCAGCCTTAGATACACTCAACACCCAACTACCGCCACTGCTGATCCAACCCTTTGTAGAAAACGCACTCGTACACGGTCTCTCCAACCGGCCTGAGGTGGGAAGGATCATCATTTCCTTTGACTTACGAGAAGAGGAAACTGCAAATAATAAATGTGCCGTTTTAGTTACTGTTGAAGATAATGGACATGGAATGGTCAAAACCAAACAACGAGTGCAAAAGCGCCCTTCTCATGGTATGCGCATCACCAATAAGAGACTAGATCTACTATCTGAAAAGGATGGCAAGGCGCGGGTCAAACTCATAGATCTTAAACAAAAAGAAGGTAGATCAGGTACACGAATAGAGATTTTAATCGAAGCGAGTATGTCTTAAACTTCAACTTTTTTTGGCTTAGCTTAGAAAATAGAGTACTTTGCTAGCAGCGAGTTTTAAGATGCCAACCCTACATACATGCTTTCTGCCCTTATAGTAGACGATGAGATCGACGCCCGGCGCGTCTTGCGCAAACTGATCGGTATATACTGCCCGGATATAAGTACATGTCTGGAAGCAGCAGATTTGCCTACGGCAAAAAGAGTGCTAAATAAATATACTTTTGATCTGCTCTTTCTCGATATCAACTTACATGCAGGTACCGAAGGACTGGAATTAGCCAGCCAACTTACTCACTTTTCTGGCCGCATTATTTTTGTGACTGCCCATGGAGAACACGCCGTTGAGGCGTTCAAAACCCCTGCCAGTGATTTTCTGCTCAAACCCGTTGATCCGACAGAGCTCAAGCGTATTGTGCAGGATGAAGTTCAGCATGAGAGAAATTCGAGGCCGGTTTTACAC
The DNA here is from genome assembly GCA_039178745.1 of Bacteroidota bacterium. Taxonomy (GTDB): domain Bacteria; phylum Bacteroidota; class Bacteroidia; order Chitinophagales; family Saprospiraceae; genus Neolewinella. Next base: position 2,969 of record JBCDFE010000303.1, read on the forward strand.
AATCTTTTACTTTCGGATCGCCGCCAAATGCTGCTCATACCCGAAGACGACATCATCCATGTCAAGGGGGAGGGCAGTTATTGTACACTTTCTGTCAATGACCGATCGCCCATTACCATCTCGCGTAATCTAGCCTCTCTGGAACGGCAATTGAAAAGCAGCCACTTCTTGCGCGTACATCAATCGCATTTGATTCACTTACGAAAAATTCACTCTATAGATCGAACTGATGGCTTTTATTTAAAACTATCTAATGGCGAGCAAGTCCCTGTAGCCAGACGCAGAAAAGAAGAATTGATGGCTCGCCTAAAAGCCTAAAGCACATAACCAGCCAAGGCCGGTCATGCGCTCATTGTACTATATCCGAATGGTCGTACCATCGAACTTCGGCAAGGTCATGCTGAAGTTCTCCCCGAAGGTCAGCTTCTGCTCTTCCAGTATGCCGATGGCGATTTCCTCTCCGAGCAGGATGGACTCGTAGTAATCGGTGAAGAAGTGTACGCCTGCCCAATCGCGGCCCACAGAGATATTGGAAGCCAGCTTGTTGAGCTCTCCTTCCACGGTCAGCCGGGCGAGCTTGCCGTGCTTATCCAATACGGGAACGACATCTAGCTTCTGCCCTTCTGCTACAGAGATAAAAGCCAGATTTTCTGACTTGAGCTTGTACTTGCTGTGGGGCAAGACGCTCTTGTACTTAGTGATCTTCTGGGCCTCTTTGGCCGCATCCCCTGCGGGATCGATCAGACAAAGCGGTTGGCTATGGTCAAAAAATGCTTTCAGGATCGTGACACAAGCCCCAGCGACTGTAGCATGGCCAGCACCATAAGCCGGGTGCATAGGCGAGCCTTCGCAGAAAGCCATAGGCAATAGGGCAGTCGGCCCCTGCTCTTTTGTTGGCTTATCCTTATTCTGCTCACCATTATGTGCCTCGACCAGACTGATGATGCTGCTTAAATCTTGCCTCATCTTCAGCAGCTCAGGGGCTACATCCTTTAGCATATCTGCTTTGTGGACTCTAGCAGCCAGCACCTCTGGGCGACAGCGGCGATGCACATTGAATTTCTGAAATCTGACAGACTTCAAGGCGCGCGTGGCTACCTCTGTAACTAAAGAGAGAATATGCGGCCCACCAAAATGAGCAAAGCCTTGCTGGTGATCCATATTATCGGCCTGCTGAAATGGGATGCTCGGATCGAAGGGAATGCCCTCTGCCAGCATGAGCAAGCAGGCGTTGAGATAGGCTTCGTAGAGGGCATCGTAGTGCACGTAGGTAGACAAATCGCGAGGCGTATAAATGAAACGCCTGCTCGGACTGGACACATAGGACTCGAACCTCCTTAGATCAGCAGCATTCTGCACATCCAACCACTCCTCCCAGCTGGTCATGTAGTCCTCGCCAGGTGTAGCTACACGAACGCGTTGATCTATATTGATAGAGCCATAGCTGATCAAACCATCTGCGCGTTTGCGCTCTGCGATTCCCGATCTTTCCTGATTGAGCCCGCGATCACCAGCCAGCAAAAACTGAGACAAATACGGGCCTACATCATCTCCGCTCGTAATGCCACGAAAAGCTGTACCGACGGTAGGCGGATGTGGTCTTCTACGCTGCTCGGCTTCAGGAGATATACGCTCTTTGTCCAAATCGGCACCTGAAAACCAAGGTAATTTGGCCAGATCATCGGTCAGTTGTTTGATCTTCGTCACATCATCTTCGTGAGCCTCCAGTATATTGAGATAAGTCTCCTTAGAGATAGCGGCCTTATTACTCCCGCCCATGCCAGTCACCCCAGCACTAAAGTTTTTGAAGGGTACATCCCTCAGCAGGGCCTGAGCATAGATCTCGCCCATCTCTGCTGTCAGTTCAGCACTACCCAGCGCGGGGGCTGGCGGCATGGTCACGGCCTGCGCATCGGGGCCTTGCAAATCAAAAGCCAAACCGGCACTCTGGCTCTCCCATGCACGCACCTCCAGGCCTTTCTTGGTCTGTGCTGTCTCAGGATCGGTAGCTTTTATATCCTTGTCTATATCATTTGCTTTTTTGGAATGCCATTCCGTCTCGTAAGGCATGCCATTGCAGTTGTCTTCGAAGCCTAGTGGCGTGTCGCGAAAATCGCGGATGTCTCCACTATCGATGGCTCGAATGAATAGCTGTACGTGATCTGGATTATTGACCAGGCCGGTCACTGGGTTGTGGGGTAAGCCC
>JBCDFE010000304.1:0-5104 GCA_039178745.1 Bacteroidota bacterium
GCATTGATTTCGAGTATGGCGCCGAGCTCGTCTTCCGGTCGGTTTAGGGTAGAGCGAAATTCGGCATCATCTAAGGTAGCGACGGTTTGCTCGTATCGATTATCGACCTCCTCTTCTGTACCTTCGCCTTCTTTCAGAAACTCGTTGAGGACTTCCAGATCGTCTACCTTGTCGGCTACTGCCTGGTATTGAGCCACCCAGTTTTTGTGGCTCTTCAGGGACTTGAGGATGGTTTCTGCCCGTTTGGGGTCATTCCAAAAGTTGGGATCGAGCGATTGCTGCTCCAGATCCTGAATCTCTAATTTACGTCTATCGACGTCAAAGATATTGCTTGAGCAAGCTCAGCCGAGCTTGCAGGTCCTTCAATTGATCTTGTGTCATATCGATCTTATTTTTGGTGGGATGCGAAGGTAGTTTATTTTTGCAAGCCGAACGCTGGCGTTCGGCTTGCAAAATACTAACCATGGGACGTGCATTCGAGTTCCGCAAGGAGCGGAAAATGAAAAGATGGGCCGGTATGGCCAAGGCTTTCACCAAAGCCGGTAGAGAGATCAGCATAGCAGTCAAGGAAGGTGGCCCAGAGCCAGACTACAATCCTCGTCTGCGCATGGCTATTCAGAATGCCAAGGCGGTCAATATGCCTAAGGCCAATATAGAATCAGCCATCAAACGGGCTTCGGAAAAGGACAGTGAAAACTTCGACGAAGTCACCTACGAGGGCTACGGCCCCCACGGCATTGCCATTATGGTAGAGGCTACGACCGACAACATCAACCGGACGGTGGGGAGCATTCGCCACATTTTCAGCAAATATGGTGGTAGCCTGGGCGTCAATGGATCGGTCGACTATATGTTTACCCGAAAAGGCCAGTTTACTATTAAGAAGGAGAACTTCGAGGGGGACCTGGAAGAACTCGAATTGGAGCTGATCGATAGCGGGCTCGATCAGATGCAGGTCGAAGACGATGAAATCATACTCTACTCAGCCTTCGAAGATTTCGGTAATCTCCAGAAAGGGCTGGAGGACAAAAACATCAACGCCGACAAGGCCGAGCTGGTCAGAATTCCCAGCCACACCAAGCAGCTAGACGACAGCCAGGTCGAAGAGGTCATCATCATACTCGACAAACTGGAGGAAGACGATGACGTAGCCAGTGTCTTTCACACCATGGACGAGTCGGAATAGGATGGCCACTACCCTACCCCAATCTTTTAGGGATGATTTACCCGAAGGCGAATGGGATTTCTTCGTTCGCAGTCCGGGTCGCATCAACCTTATAGGCGAGCACCTCGATTACAATGGCGGATCTGTATTGCCTGCCGCTATAGACCTAGCCATCTATTTTGCCGTGCGCAAGCGAGAGGTGCCGAATATCCAATTGCACGCTCTGGATTTGGGGCAAAGCGTGATGATAGTTCCTACCCAGGATCAACCGAGCGGCATACAGTGGGCGGACTATTTATTGGGTATATGCCGGGAGTTTCGACTGCTAGGTCATACTATACCGCCTTTAGAAATTGCACTGGGTGGAGATTTGCCGAGTGGTGCAGGGGTCTCCAGCTCGGCTGCACTGGAAGGTGGGATGGCATTTCTGCTTAATGAAGTACTGCAAGCCGAGCTGGATCGGATGCAGCTGGCTCGTTTGTGCCAGCGGTCTAGCAATCATTTCCTGGGTATTCCTACGGGTATTATGGATCAGTTTGCAAGTTTGCACGGGCAGGCTGGCAAGGCCCTTCTACTCGATACGGCAACTATGAAATATGAAGAAATTCCAGCCAATCTACCTGGCTATAGCTGGGTCTTGATCAACAGCATGATCAAGCATGACATCTCTGCTGGGGAATACAAAGAAAGGGTCGACGAGTGCCAGATGGCCCTACAAATGATACAACAGAAGTTTCCCGATTGCAAGTACCTAGCCCAGGCGAGTCCTGGAAAAATCAAGTCTGTAGACAAGCTAGCACCCAACTGTAGAGATCGCGCCATGTATGTTGCCCATGAGCAGTATAGAGTAGCAGATGCCGCTAAAATTTTGCAAGAGGATCACCCTGTTCGAATCGGCCAATTGCTCAATTCAACGCACAAGGGACTGAGAGACCAATACGAGGTCAGTTGTGAAGAAGTAGACTTTTTACAAAGCTTTGCCGAGGCTCACGAAGGGGTAAAGGGCAGCCGTATTATGGGTGGTGGTTTTGGAGGCTGCACCCTCAATTTGGTATCTGATGAGCAGGTGAATTTTTTCGTGGAGGACGTGAAGAGAGCCTACCTGTGGAAGTACAAAATAGAAGCCCAGGCCATACCCGTGCGCATTGCCAATGGGACTGAGCTGATCGAGGCTTAATCACAGACGACCGTGGTCGTCCAGACGGTCATGCCCCCATCTGCCCGGGTAGTTGTCGATGTTGAGGTGTTTTCTTCTTGTCTGAAATCCCAGTCCGTACCGCAGAATTCATAGGGGGTTACCGATGTGGATTGGAGTTGACCGTCTCTTTCGATCTGGACGGTGCGTGTGCACATTTCGCATCGCTCACAAGAAAAACCCAAGAAACAAAGTAATAGCGCAACAACTAAAACGGAGATCGATTTCATAAGGCTTTGGTTTTGTGTATACATTAAAAACCAGCCTCCTTTGACTGTGTTAATTATGGTACATCCTTTAGGAAAATTTTAACGCGCTTATACCATGTTGTCACGCCTATCTATTCTCGCTTTGTTGGGTGCTGCTGCTGTTGCGATCGGTGCCTTTGGTGCGCATGGTCTCGAAAAGGTTGCTACGCCCGACAATATCGAAATCTACCGCACGGGCAACCGCTATCATTTTTATCACTTGTTGCTGTTGTTTTTGGCCATTTGGGCCAGTGGCCGCGACGGGGCAAAAGAGAAGTGGCTGTCTTGGTCTTTTAGACTTACGCTGGTGGGTATTTTACTATTTAGTGGTTCACTTTACCTGCTGGGCCTGCGCGATGCCATATCGGCAAATATCAACTGGCTGGGGGCGATCACGCCGCTGGGGGGTACTTTTTTTATAGCAGCCTGGGCTTGTCTGGCAGTGGGTGGGAGGAAGGTTGGTTGAGGGTTTTGATAAGTGTTCGCGTGTTCGCGAAAATGCGAATGAAAGCGGTTTGGGAAAATGATCTCAGTATTCGCGAAAATGCGAATGAGCATGGTCGGGCATAACACCCCGGTGTTCGCGAAAATACGAATGAGGCCAGTTTTGGGAGAATGATCTCAGTGTTCGCGAAAATGCGAATAAACCCGCCAGAAACCATACATACCCTAACTCTAACATCTTTTCTAACGATCACCTGCCTGTTATTTTTGCATCACTGACGCTATTCCCAACCAACCTATCGTTCTTATTCAGCAACTTTGTAATATCAAATGAAAATCAACATGCGCCTCTTCACTACGCTCTTCTTATTCATCGGCATGGCCAGTCTGCTCAAAGCCTCTATGATCCTCATTCCTATGGATGATACGCAAACAGACCACCTCAAGGCCTATGGCATTACCTACTGGGTACTCGAAAACGAGATCGAAGCCTACTGGCTGCTAAATTATAGGGGTGGCAGCTTTGCTTTTCAGCACAGCCAAGTCTTTGAACGAGAATGCCTGACCCGAGGTGTAAAATACGAGGTCATTCCCGATGGACGATACAATGCCATAGTAGCAGAAATTGCCGAGTCCGAAGCGAATATGGATGTCATGAAGTTGGAAAAGGCACCAAAAATCGCTGTATACACGCCCGAATATAACTTCCGTGAAGGTACCCGCATGCAACCCTGGGACGATGCAGTAACTCTGGTACTGACCTACGCAGAGATTCCCTATGAAACGGTATACGATACCGAAGTACTCAACGACCGCCTGGCCGAGTACGACTGGCTGCATCTGCACCACGAAGATTTTACCGGTCAATATGGACGCTTTTATCGATCGTTTCACGCTACGCCCTGGTATCAGTCCATGGTCGAATACCAGGAAAATCTGGCGGCGCAAAACGGATACGGAAAAGTAAGCCAGCTCAAGTTGGCTGTTGTCAATAGAATCAGGGAGTACGTGGGCGGTGGCGGCTTCATGTTTGCCATGTGCTCGGCTACTGACAGCTACGATATTGCACTCGCTGCCGAAGGTGTAGACATATGCCACCAATACTACGACGGAGATGCCATAGACCCCGATGCCCAACAAAGACTGATATACGACCGCTGCTTCGCTTTCGAAAATTTTTCCCTGGAACGCAACCCACTAGCCTACGAGTTTAGCAGCATAGACCACAATCCACGCCCCGGCGTGCAGGCGGAGCGCGATTACTTCAGCCTGTTCGAGTTCAGCGCCAAGTGGGATCCAGTGCCCACCATGCTGACCCAAAACCACACTCGAACGGTTAAAGGATTTATGGGGCAAACTACGGCCTTCAGTAACGACTACATCAAGCCCAATGTGCTGATACTTGGAGAAAATCGGGCGGCTAGTGAAGCCAGATATATTCATGGTACGGTAGGCGAGGGTTTCTTTACCTTCTATGCCGGTCACGATCCGGAAGACTACCGCCATCTGGTCAATGATCCAGAAACAGATCTGAGCCTACACCCGAAGAGCCCCGGCTATCGACTCATTTTGAACAATGTGCTATTCCCCGCAGCCAAGAAGCAAAAGCGCAAGACGAAATAGGCATCCGACAGCTCGGAGTTTCGAAATATTTGGCGTGTTGTCAGTGCAGCAAAATGACCAGTGTCAGCACCACCAGCTGAATGACCAAAAATGGTATTACACCTCGATATAGGTGCCCGGTCGTGACACCTGGTGGTGCAACACCCTTTAGGTAGAATAGTGCGAACCCGAAAGGAGGGGACAGAAAGCTGCTTTGCAAATTGAGGGCTAGCAACACGCCTACCCAAACGAGGTCTACTCCCATTTGCTCGAATATGGGTGCCACTACGGGTACGATAATGAAAATAATCTCGATAAAATCGATGAAAAAGCCGGCCACGAAGACTACGATCATTACCAAAGCGAGAAATACGCCAGCAGAGAGGTCAGCCCGCTCAATCAGTTCTATGAGATAGCGATCTCCGCCCAATTGCCGAAAGACCAGGGCAA
>JBCDFE010000305.1:0-5073 GCA_039178745.1 Bacteroidota bacterium
AGCGGAAGCTAAATCTTTTTTAAAGCTAAAAATCAAAGTCCGCAAAAAGATCGTAGCCGACGGCCTGGATGACGATAGCTTCGATGTGACTCGCAGAGGTCGCCACCTCGGTGCCGAAGAGGTCAACGAACTCATGGAGAAAGATGGCACCATCGTTGTAGATATGCGCAACTACTACGAGAGTGAAGTCGGACACTTCGAAGGAGCCCTTACACCAGACATGACTACCTTCAGGGAAGGCCTCCCCATGGTCGAATACATGCTCGAAGATCAAAAGGATCAAGACATCATCATGTATTGCACCGGGGGCATCCGCTGTGAGAAGGCTAGTGCCTACTATCTGCACAAGGGCTTTCAGAAAGTGCACATGATCGATGGCGGCATCATAGAGTATACTCGCCAGTGTGAACAGCAGGGGCTTGAAAATAAATTCAAAGGCAAGAATTTCGTCTTTGATGAGCGATTAGGCGAGCGCATCAGCACAGAAGTCATCAGCACCTGCCATCAATGCGGTCAACCCACCGATAGACAGATCGACTGCGAAAACATACAGTGCCACTTACTTTTCATACAGTGCGAAAGCTGCGCGGCAGAAATGGAAAACTGCTGTACGGTGCAATGCCGGGATTTCAAAAATGCAAGCCCGGAAGAGCAAGCAGAGCAACTTCCTAAACTGAAATTTCACGGTAAGCAAAGAAAAGCCTGGAAGGCTGAGCTAGGCCTGCTAGTTGGGTAATTGTAGGTGCTTAAACTACCTTTGCCACATCAATAAAATGCAGACTTGCTAAGGGGCCGAACTGACGTGTGCTTTCGGTGATTCTTCATCTATCAAATTAGCATTTTAATACACGAATATGTTCGTGTTCGCCTCACTTATCCCGAAACTACCTCATCTCATGACAGCAACTACAGATCCCACCCTACTCCCACCGCTCCAATACGACCGCGAAGGCATCAGTGACGAAACGCTACGGAGTCTGCTCACTCAGTTGCTCCGTCCACGGCTGATAGAAGAGAAGATGCTCAAACAGCTGAGGCAGGGAGTTATTTCTAAGTGGTTTTCAGGCATCGGCCAGGAGGCCATTAGCGTAGGCTGTACCACAGCCCTTAAAGAAGATGAGTTCATCTTCACCATGCACAGAAATCTGGGGGTTTTCACGAGCCGCAATATTCCACTAGAGCGCCTGTTTGCCCAGTGGCAAGGCAAGCCTTCGGGATACACCAATGGCCGCGACCGCAGCTTCCACTTTGGGGCGCCAGAGCACCACATCGTCGGAATGATCTCTCATTTAGGTCCTCAACTTGCCCTGGCATCGGGAGTCGCCATGTGGCACAAAATGAAAGCCGAAGGAAAAGTTTCTCTGGCCTTTACCGGAGATGGCGGAACCAGCGAAGGAGATTTTCACGAAGCGCTCAATGTGGCGTCGGTCTGGAAACTCCCCGTCATCTTCGTTATAGAAAACAATGGCTACGGTCTGTCGACGCCCGTCAGCGAGCAGTACGCCTGCAACAGCCTGGCAGATCGCGGACTCGGTTACGGTATGCGCAGCCTGAGCATAGATGGCAATAATGTGCTCGAGGTCTATCAGACCATCTCTAAACTGGCTGCTGAAATACGCGAAAACCCAGAACCCATTCTGATTGAAGCCCGCACCTTCCGCGTCCGCGGGCACGAGGAAGCTAGCGGTGTCAAGTATGTCCCCAAAGAACTCATACAAGCCTGGCAGGATAGAGATCCTGTAGAGCGTTTCATCGAATTTTGTACTACAGCGGGTGGAAATCTTCTCTCGTCGGGGGAGGTTGCCGATCTACGGAAGTCCATTAAAAAAGAAATCGAAAACGCGCTAGCCATCGCCGCGCAAGCGCCTGTAGTAGAACCCAAGATCGAGCGGGAGCTGGCAGATCGATTTGCGGCTACCCCAGAAGTCATATCGGCCTCTGGAAGTTCTTCGACGGAAATGCGGTTTATCGATGCCATTACTGACGGACTACGCGAGAGCATGCGTCGCCACGATGATCTGGTCCTTATGGGGCAAGATATCGCTGAGTATGGTGGTGTCTTTAAAATTACCAATGGCTTTGTAGACGAGTTTGGCCGCGATCGCGTGCGCAACACACCTCTTTGCGAAAGTGCCATTGTGGGCATCGGACTTGGCTACTCGATAGCCGGCGGTAAGGCCATGGTCGAAATGCAGTTTGGCGACTTCGTGAGCTGTGGCTTCAACCAGATCGTCAATAACCTGGCTAAGCAGCACTACCGCTGGGGTACCCATGCCGATGTAACCGTGCGCATGCCTATCGGTGGCGGCGTGGCCGCAGGCCCATACCACTCGCAGACTATGGAAGCCTGGTTCTTGAATGTGCCCGGACTAAAAATCGTATATCCCAGCAACCCTGCTGATGCCAAAGGCTTGCTGACGGCTGCCCTGGCCGACCCCAATCCCGTCCTGTACTTCGAGCATAAGGCCCTTTATCGAAGCCTGAGTGGCGAAGTGCCCAACGGCTACTACCATACGGAGATCGGTAAAGCTGCCCTGGCCCGCGAGGGAGAAGACCTGAGCATCATCACCTATGGTATGGGCGTACACTGGGCGCTTCGCGCCTGCGATGAGCTGAGCGTCTCTGCCGATGTGGTAGACCTGCGCAGCCTGGCACCTATCGATTATGACACCGTGCGCCAATCGGTTGCTAAAACAAGCCGAGCTATCGTCCTACACGAGGCTACCCTCACCGGCGGCCCTGGTGGCGAACTAGCCGCCTGGATAGGCGAGCACTGCTTTGAGCTCCTGGATGCTCCCGTGCGCCGAGTCGCCTCACTGGATACGCCCGTGCCCTTTAATGCCGAGCTGGAGAAGCAGTTTATGGGGGAGAGTAGGTTGGGAGAGGCGATAGAAGAGCTGCTAGTTTATTGATGCCTAAAATTATGAGTCTGCGCATATTCTGGTCGTTGCTTATAGTGGCCATAAATGCAATCAATATTTTTGACAATGCGCGGCTCTACTATAAGTATCATTTCACAGATATCCTATTTCTATTCATGTATCCTGACTGGATATTATTTCTTAGTAGTGGACTCTCCCTTATTGCCATACTACTGTCAGTTCGAGCAATATTAAGGACAAGAGCAATCCATTCAAGTAATATTCTGGACGATTTTGAAGGCCATATATCAGACCAATTCCAAATAACAATTATAACTGCGGTAATATTTACAGTATTTGCTTTATTTGTACCAGCTATCATAAATATGTTTTAATACTTAGAAAAAATATTAATTGAAATAATTCACACAAAGCAATCCATATTTAGTACGCGAACGACGCAGATTCTTCAAACACAAACAGAAACGGATGCGACAAAGTCGCTTCTCGATCTACGCGGAAGGGGAGCCAGTAAGCTTAAGATTTACCCACAGATCTCAATAGTTTGACGCGGGCACGAATGAAACAAATAAGAAGATACCGAGCCGCGAAAATCCGCGCCAATCAGCACATGCACTTCAGGGCATCCGCTTGAAAAAGCGCTTCAGCGCTGTACGCTTTATCCGCGTTAGAAAATTATCGTCTCGCATACCTAAGTAGATGCTTGGGAGGGAAAATTTACAGCCTTAATTCCTCTCCAAGTGCCAACTCCTCAGCCTATACTTACTTCTCAGCTTACTCCTAATATTCATCCAAATACCTCCATGATGGGGATTAGGATAGTATCGCTATCCTTGCAGGGTCTGCAGAATAATAATCTGATTTCCGTATCAAACTAAAGTAATAGAGTCACCTTCGCACTTCAACTGCTCAAAAAGTCATGTCTTTTACGGTAAAGAATCAAAATACAGAAATATTATACATCATAGTAATTTGTAATTTACCTCCATATCGACTATTGCAAAAACATGATTAATTGGATCCAAACTTTCAGATACGCTCTATTAGCCTTGAATTTATATAATATCTATTCTCGATCTTGGAGGCTGTATCAACAACAAAAAGGAGATATTCTTTTCCTATTAGGGAACATTCCTACATGGGCTTTAATACTTAGTATATTGATGTCCCTTTGGGCGATTTTAAAGCTCACCACTTTAGATACAAGCTTACCTAAGGAGTTACCAGAAGAAATTTTAGACGATCCTGATTCTACGAATTCATCCAAAAATAGATTTCCTTTGACGAAACCTTTGTTTATAACTTTTATTGCAATAATCATTCCAGAGATTGCTTTAGAATTCGGGTTGTTTTTACCTGGTCGCTATTGAGCGTAAAGCTTAATTTTAGCCAGAACTAGAAACAGAAAACTCAATGAGTAATTTGTTTAAAGTTGCTATTGTTATTGCCAATTTTTGGAATTTAGCATATCGCTCTTTGTGGTACTACAGATTTGATTTCACGAGTGAGCTACCAAACTATATTTACCCTAGCTGGGTGTTTATTTTAAGCTTGGTATTTTCTACACTGGCGATCCTCTTCTGCCTTGCTTTAAATAAAAAGCGCAACTATGTTTTTTCGGATATTCTAGACTTGAATGGTACTGAAAGGCCACTTAAGGTGTACTCTTTTGGGGCGTTATTACTTGTACTTTCGATTGCCGCAATCTTAGCCCCTGAGTACTTTGTAGAGGATACTTGCATATAGGTCTTCACGAGGATACAAAACAATTCACACAAAGCAATCCATATTTAGTACGCGAACAACGCGAATTTTTCAAACAGAAACGGATGCAACAAAGTCGCTTTGCGATCTACGCGGAAGGGGAGCTAGTAAGCTTAAGATTTACCCACAGATCTCAATAGTTTGACGCGGGCACGAATGAAACAAATGAGAAGATACCGAGCCGCGAAAATCCGAGCCAATCAGCACATGCACTTTAGGGCATCCGCTTGAAAAAGCGCTTTAGCGCTGTACGCTTCATCAGCGTTTAAAAATCCTCGTCGCGCACACTAAGTAAGTGCTTGGAAGCGAAAAATTTACAAACTAGATTAATGGCTAGCAATAAGTCGTTTAAGCTCCCGCATAATATCTTTTTCTCCCACCGTCATAACGTTTGCCTGAGCTGCCCGAATGGCACAGCGCTTTAGGA
>JBCDFE010000306.1:0-5051 GCA_039178745.1 Bacteroidota bacterium
AACTTTCCATTTAGCGTCTGGCAGTAAAACAGCTTTGACCAATTGAAGTTGGACAAGACAGCGTCGGAAAGAGACACTAAGGCATGAGTCCCTTATATATCTCTACGAGTTTTTCCTCTTCCTGCTCCCAATTCAAGTGCTGGGCGGCTGCTATACATTGCGCGTGTAGGTGACGATATAGGTTGGGCTTTTCATCTAGCTGCCTAATGAGCGCCACAAGCTTCTCTATCGATAGTTTTTCCAAAAGCAATACGCCGCCGACAGATTGCTGAATGCGGCGATATTCCGGAAAATCCATGTGAATGGCGGGAAGGCCCGCTTGCATATAGTCGTAGGTTTTATTGGCCAGACTGTAGTAGTAGCTGGGGCTATCGGCACTCAGCAAATTGAGACCGAGATGAGCCTGTTCGGTAATCGCGGGCAATTGCTCTGGTGGCACGAAACCGAGCCAGCGAACGCGATCATCCACCCCCGATTGAAGACTCGACCTGCGGAAGTCCTCTTCCAAGTCTCCCCTACCCGCTATCCAAAGTTGCCAGTCGGGCAATTGAGCCAATGTGTCGATAGCCAGCTCGATTCCCCGGCCCCGGTTGAGCACACCTTGATAGAGCAATATGCGCGGCTCCTTTATCGGACCTTTCTCAGAAAGATGCTGCCGGTAAGGCATATTTCTGATCACCCCAAACGGCAGACCGTAAACGGCGCTTAGCTCTTGCGCAAGAGCGGGCCCAACGGTGTAGCGCGCATCGGTATGCGGAATGAGCATGGCACCGACCTGCTTCCAGATCCATCTGATCAGTGGTCGGTGAACGACCTCTGGTGTCTCGTGAAAGTACTCATGGGCATCGTATACGAGTTTAGCACCCAGTGTCTTTGCCGCTTTGTATCCTGCCCATAGGGTATCCAGGTCTACGCTGTTGATTACGGCAGGTTTGGCTCGCTTGAGGAAATCCGTCAGTTTCTGATTGTATTCCCAGTAAAACTGCTTGCCCGAAAGGTGTTTGCACAATATGCGATGCTGCTGGTAGGGCCGATCTGGTAGTGGTAAAGAATCTGGTAGCTCACGGCCAACGAGCGTTAGATCATACCCAGCCCTAGCCAGGCTTGTGCAGATGCGATGCATGCGCTGATCCTGAGAGAGATCATTGGTAACTGTAGCTATTATTTTTTGCAAATGGTGGTGAGTTGCTTCGCCAAAATAACTGAATCTATTTTTTGCTCAAGCTTATCACTCCATGATTCACTTTCAGCTTCCCTTCTTCTACCCAGTGATTGATCATTTTGCCCATTCTATCGGCTTCTGCCTGGGGAAGACGCTCTTTGATTTTCTCAATAGCCAGGTCTGGCTCTTTGGCTAGCCAGGCTTGCAAACGACTTAAATATTCATCGTAGCTAGAGGCATCCAGAATTCGCTTGCCAGAAGTCCGACACACATCGCAGCGTCCGCATGGCTGAGCATCCTTTTCGCCAAAATAACGGAGCAACTGTACAGAGCGACATAGATCTTGAGTTGCATAGCGAATCATCACGTCTATTCGCTGTCGATCTCTATCTCTGCGAAAGTAGTAGTTGGCCAGATCCAGGTCCAGATTATCGGCTTCCAAACGCTCTGTAAGCAGAGTGATTTGGGGGGCGTCTTTGGTTGGGAAGTAGTCGATGATGCCCTCGCTGGCCAGCTTTTTGAAGGTGGACTGTAGTCGCTCTTGTTTCCAGCCCAAGAAGTTGGCCAGATTGCCTTCGCGAAGTCGTACGGGCTCTACAAATGCGCCCTGGCTGGTACGCAAGATGCTTTTCAGTAGTTTGTTGAGTTGCTTGTTTTTGAGCTGGTAGTCGTACAACTGCTCTTTAGTCACCAAAAATCGCAGGCGGGCTGGTTGATGTACGGCTTCACTCATCAGCAAGTATCCTGCCTTTTCCAATGCCCTTAGGCTGTAGTATACCATCAGTCTGTCGAAGCTGTAGGTTTTAGCAAATTGATCGAGCTGAAAATCATAACTCTCCATGAGCCCACCACCTATAGCCAGCTGCAAGTATGATCCCAGTGCGCGGTATACCCTTCGTATGTCTTCAACTGAGGGGTAGGCTTGCTCATGGCGCTTCAGCATGAGTTCGGCATCTCGCTCCTGGTAAATGAGCAAAGCATAAGACTCTTTTCCATCTCTGCCGCCACGACCAGCTTCTTGAAAGTAAGCTTCCGGGCTATCGGGCAGCTCCCAATGGACCACCGAGCGAACATCGGGCTTGTCGATGCCCATACCAAATGCGTTGGTAGCCACCATGACCCGTATGCGATCTTCAATCCAGTCGGCTTGTCGCTTGTCTCTCTCGTCGGGTTCTAATCCAGCGTGATAAGCGGCAGCTTTAAAACCAAAACGATTCAGAGCCTGGGCAATTTCTGTTGCCTTTCGCCGGCTGCGCACATAAACGATGCTGCTGCCCGGCACATTCTTGAGCAGTCGGATCAGCTGACTACCTTTATCTGCTGTTTCACGAACCACATAGTTGAGGTTGTCACGGGCAAAACTCTTCTGAAACAATCGATGCCCAGAGCGGAAGGATAAATACTGCTGAATATCGGAGACAACCTCCGGCGTGGCTGTAGCCGTTACGGCCAGGGTAGGCACTTCGGGATGCAATGGCCTAATGTCAGCAATCTGCAAGTAAGACGGCCTAAAATCATATCCCCACTGAGATATGCAATGCGCCTCATCTACAGCGATGAGCGATACGGGCATTTGCCTGATTCTCTCTTTAGCTAAATCCGTCTGCAAGCGTTCTGGAGAGAGGTACAGTAGTTTTAGGTTGCCATAAACAGCATTATCCAAGATGCGATCAATGTCGGCTTTGCGCAGTCCGCTGTACAAGGCATCGGCCACTATGCCTCGTCTTTGTAATTGCTGTACCTGATCTTTCATCAAGGCGATCAAGGGCGATATGACCAGGGTCACTCCTTCCAGACAAAGCGCCGGCACTTGATAACAGATACTCTTTCCACCTCCGGTAGGCAGTAGCGCCAAGTTATCCTGACCAGCTAAAACAGCATCGATGATCTCTTGCTGACCAGGGCGAAAGGCCGCATACCCCCAATACTTTTGCAAAACTTCCAGCGGCGTAGGCATGAGCCAAAGATAAGAGTCGCCAAACTTTTTAGCCTGAGATTGAGTATCGCATGCTATGTATTCGAGCATTTTAGCCAGATATGGATCACACTCCATATTTGGCTATTTTTGGACAAGTTTGGATTGCACTCCATATTTGGCTATTTTTGGACAAGTTTGGAGTATACTCCAAATTGTACTTTAATTATAATCTGCCAGCTCCTTAGCACTTGACTATAGAGCATATCATAAAGCAAAACCAGTGCTGATTCCAAGAAGAACAACTGCCTATTTGAAAGAAATCGGAAAGATGTTTCCTGTTATTAGCTTGACCGGGCCAAGGCAAGCTGGCAAAACGACTTTACTCCAAGATTTATATCCTGGATACAAGTATGTTTCCCTTGAACATCCAGAAATGCGCAGACAGGCTATGAAAGATCCTCGTTCATTTCTTGAAGTGTACGGTGACCAAGTTATTTTTGATGAGGCGCAAAGATGGCCAGAACTATTTTCCTATTTACAAGGCATGGTAGATGAAGATAGAAGACCTGGAAGATTTATACTTTCTGGGTCTCAAAATTTTCTCCTTCGAAAAAATATTACCCAAACTTTGGCTGGTAGAGTTGGAATTGTAAAACTTCTCCCTTTAGATAATGAAGAACTATACGATTCAGATCTACTTCCCCTAGATGCAGACAAGGCCATAGTCCGAGGATTTTATCCGGATCTAGTAAAAAGGGGGTTAGCTACTGAACCATTCTTTTCTTCCTACATGGGTAGTTACGTCGAACGCGATGTAGCTGAACTCGTTAGTTGGTCGAATCTGGATAATTTTCAAAGATTTATAAGAATAGTAGCGACCTACGCCGGACAGCATGCAAACTTCAGCAAGATGGCGAATGATATCGGCATCAGTCTAAAAACCGCTCAATCTTGGTTAGGCATACTTGAGCAAAGCTATTTGATATTCAGACTTCCTGCATTTTTCAGGAATTTTGGAAAACGATTGGTAAAGAGTCCAAAAATCTATTTTTACGATACAGGCCTATTGTGCTATTTATTGGAAATATTTGAAGCAGATGAGCTCAAAAACAATCGCAGCAAAGGGGCCATTTTTGAAAATTTCATCGTTGCAGATGCCTTCAAATCCTTCCATCACCAGGGCCATTCACCAAACTTTTATTTCTACCGAGATAAGGACAAGAAAGAAGTAGATCTGTTATTTGAACGTGGAAATGAAGCCCAATTATTTGAAATCAAATCAGCCAGGCAGTTCAGACCTGGCATGACACAAAATATGGAAACGGTGGCTGGCTACTGGGATAAGCCAACGATAACGACTCTGATTTATCGTGGTCTTGAAGAGCATCTGGTGGGTAAAAGTAAGATGAGACATTGGCGAAATGTCAGGTGGAGGCGAAAAGGGAGTCTTCTCTGATCTTTCTACACCAAACCATACTCTACGGCGATGCGAACCAGGCCAGCCGTATTTCTGGCGCCGAGCTTGCTGAGTATATTCCGCCTATGGGTTTCCACTGTTCCGAAAGAGATAAACAGCTCATCGGCTATCTCTTGGGTGGTTTTTTCGGCAACGATCAGGGTAAGTACCTCTTTTTCTCGCCGACTCAGCCTGGGAAATGGAGAGACCGTTGCGCTCGCCTGCTCGCCCCGGGCGCCTGAAAAAAGAAGCTCCGATATTTCCTTGCTCAGATACTGCTCACCGGCATATACTTGCTTGATGGCCAGCAGCATTTCTTCCTTGCCCGCGTTTTTGTGCAGGTATCCGCAGGCTCCGTTTTTCAACATCAATTTGATCAAGCTCGCCTGATTGACCATAGACAGACCTATAATCTTTAAGGAAGGAAAATCGGCTATCAGCTTTTTGCAGAGCTCTACGCCATTGGCATCGGGCAAATGAATATCCAGAAACAGAACTTCGGGAACCTGTCCAAT
>JBCDFE010000307.1:0-5031 GCA_039178745.1 Bacteroidota bacterium
AAAAAAATCGCCTAAAGGCACCGTCTCAATTGAGGAATATCAGGGTCGATTGCGGCTCAGATGGCGGCACCTGGGTAAGCGATACGCCTTATCCATAGGACTTCCAGACTCTAAGGTCAACCGCCAGGTGGCACGGCAAAAGGCGACGATCATTGAGCTGGACATTGCTTCGGGCAACTTTGACCTCACTCTGAAAAAGTACAAACCTCATACCCAAAATAGCGAAGGCCTTTCTGTGGTAGGCCTTTTCGAGCTTTTTATGGAGTATAAGGCGAAGCGGTTATTGCCCAGAAGCTTGGATAAGTATGATGCAACGCTGAAATATCTGGAGCGTTATTTTGAAAACCGAGATGCGGCTGCCATTGATGAAAAGGCAGCAGAGCAATTTATGGAGTGGCTGACGCAGCAAAAGCTATCGCCCATGGTTTGCCGGGAGCGGCTTACTTTGATCCGAGCGGCCTGGGACTGGGGTATTGCTGATGATCATTTAGAGGCAGGACAGTCGAATCCTTGGGTGGATATGGTTTTGCGAGTGCGGGTTGAGCCTAAACAGATGCCCAAGCCTTTTACTCGCGAGGAAATGACTGCCATCGTTGAGGGGTTTAAGAAAAGTCGCTATTACAGCTACTATACGGATTATGTGGAGTTTTTGTTTGGCACTGGCTGCCGGACTGCTGAGGCGGTCGGTCTGCGTTGGAAGCATCTGACGGATGATTGCAGCTCTATCTGGATTGGGGAGTCGCTGACCCGTGGGGTACGGAAGGCGACAAAGACCAATCGGGCGAGAACAATCTCGTTATCTGACAAGCTGAAGCAGATGTTGTTGCGGAGACGGCCTGAGAAGCCTGAGCCAGATGGGTTAGTGTTTAGGTCTGCGAAGGGCGGTGCGATCGATGATCATAATTTTAGGAATCGGGCCTGGACTTCGGTTTTAGCAGAGTCCGGGGTTGATTATCGGAAGCCTTACAATACGCGGCATACGTTTATTTCCCATGCTTTGGATATGGGAATGAATCCGGTGGAGGTGGCTCAGTTAACGGGCCATGATGTCCAGACGTTGTATGAGAATTATGCGGGTAGTGTGAATAGTCGGCCCCGACTGCCAGAGTTTTAGAATACATAGTTTCAAAGACTAGGCCGTGCGGTCGAATCGCGCCAGGCCCGCGCTCACCGGAAAGTCCACAGAAAGAGTCAAAGAAGCTATAACCGGAGAAATTTATACAAGTCTGGAAAACTCTAAAATATCCAAAATCTGTTAGAGATTTCCTTCCTTTTAAGGCCGATGCCAAGGGTAGATTATTCCTTCGATGCTGTTTCTGAGCGCTTAAAAAAGGGAGAGTTCGCGCGTGGATTTGTAAGCGTGGCGAAAAGCTTTGGCTGCAAGCGACTTTGCCACCAAAACCACATAGCTATCGCAACAAATAATATCAGCAACGTATTAGCCTAGGACTTCCGGCAAATGAAGATAGTTATCATCTTACTGAGCAAGAAGCTCAGCTCCTAAGCGCAAGACTGACCTCAGGAATTTTTGATTGGAAAGACTACCTATCGTTAGAGCTCATTCCTGAGTACAAGTCAACAGAATTCTGGATTCAGGAATTCAAGCGTAATTATTTAGAAACTCACAATCTAAAGCCTCCAACATGGACTAATCAGTGGCAGAAAATCTACATCGGATTTACGCAGAATTCTTTATCTACCTTCTGTGACAAATCAATCTGAAGTAATAGTCTACCAAAGAACTCTAGAAGAGATTATGTTAGTGCAGCAATTTCGAACTCATCGATCATTCTGGTAGCTCACATTCTATTGTGCTATTCCCTATGCGTTCACCTTTTTTGGGGGTACAGAAGTTTATCTCAATTGAGTCTTCGAGGCCTGGAACAGATACAGTAACAGTGTAGTGAGTGTCATATTCGAATCTTTCTCCTATAAAGCCAGTATATGATTGGGCAGGTTCGATATATAACCAATTACCTCTCATATCATCTTTAATTTTATACTCAGGTGATATCTCAACTTTAAGGCGCTTTTCATAAATCGAGGGTAGTGAGTCATTAAATTGAACAATAACTGGGTGATTCACATCCATTTGATAGTTACCACGAGGCTCTATACTCCAAACAACTATCTCAGGTGCCACTATGGACAGTGCACTGTCTACCAATGGTAGTACAGCTATAGGTAATAAAGTCACTCCTAAAAAAGTTCCGACTATGGCACCTATAAAGAACTTCCATGTTAGGAATTTAAGGAGCTTACGGCAGTATGACAGAATTACTCGATATCTCTTCTTAAGAAATAGAATTCCAAAAACTACTGCGATTAAGAGACATAGAGTTTTTGCAATGGAATCACCTAATAAATATCCTATAAAACCAATTACTGTGATTGCGCCATTGACTTCTCCATTAGTCAAAACTGTTTTAATAAGGGCGCTTACTTGGTCTACTATTTTTTTCATCTTATTGAGGATGGGAATTTAGATTTGTCTTTTTGACGAATTGGACTGTAGGACTTCCGCTTATCTATCAGAACGACACATCATGAAAAGTGCTGTCATCAGTTGCTCTGCGTCTTTTATTATAAATTTGAGTCGTCGTTATATGTTTATGTCCTAGAAGCTCTTGAAACCTTTAGATATCAACACCTGCATTGAGTAAAAGGGTAGAGTTGTAGCTTGTAAAGAATGAAGGGAATAGATGCAGTATTCAACCTCATTATTTTATATTCCCTACTTTGAAAGGTAGAGATCTGATTGACTGACAAAAGAAAGCACTGACAGGTCAAAACGATTGTCAGTTATAGGATATAGCGGATGAGCAAAGAAGTGGGAGCCAGCGATCTAAAATTAGATACCACTCAAATCATAGAAACGCTGTGAAAAAAACTCCCGCCTCTACGATGCCTTGAAAGCCTGGCTAGGTCAAGGCCAAACCTGGGCACATCTGAGCCATCTGACCACCTGCCTTTGGCTGGTCGCTGCGTTAATTCACACCGGCGAAGTGAACCTGACAAAGTGGCTCAAGTACGTTCCTTGCCGAGGGCAGTATGCTCAAAGTCGTCAGCGCCGGATTCGTCGCTGGTTGGGGAATCCCCGCATCAATGTCCATCGGCTTTATAAGCCCATCATCCAAGCAGCATTGTCCGACTGGGAAGACCCGTGTGTGTATGTGAGCTTGGACACGACCCAATTCTGGGATAAGTACTGTCTGATTCGCCTAGCGGTGGTTCATCGAGGTCGAGCATTACCACTAGCCTGGCGTGTACTTGAGCATTCGAGTGCCACGGTGGCCTTCAGTGAGTATCAGGAGATGCTGACTCAGGCGGCGCGCTACCTACCGAATGGCGTGAAGGTGATCCTGCTAGCCGACCGAGGATTTGTTCACACCGAGGCGATGAGTGCCATCCGCTGCTTGGGGTGGCACTATCGTATTCGACTCAAGAGCACCACCTGGCTATGGCGCTCTAGTGGAGGGTGGATACAACCCAATACGGTTCACCTGGCTCGGGGTGAAGTCCGCTGTTTCCACAATGTTAAACTCCATAAGCAGCAGTGGTATGGCCCGGTTCATGTCATCTTCGGACGCAACAACCTCAATGGCGAACTCTGGGTCGTTGTCAGCGACGAACCCACCACGCTACAAACGTTTCGAGAATACGGTCTGCGCTTTGATATTGAAGAACTTTTCAAAGACGAGCAGTCCGGTGGGTGGAACCTACAGAAATCTGAGATTCGTTCGGTCTGCGACCTCTCCAGGCTGTGCTTTATTCTGGCGCTAGCAACCCTTTATGTCACCGCTCAAGGCGTAGCTGTCGTTGAGCAAGGCAAACGCCGATGGGTGGATACCCACTGGTTTCGCGGCAACAGTTATTTTCGCATTGGCCTCGACTGGATTCGGACGGCCCTGCTGGATGGGTGGCAGCTGATCACGAACGTTCTCTTCCTCTCCAACAAAGATCCTCATCCAGCTATGGCGTCTCGAAGGCAACATGAGAAACGCTCAGCCCGATTAGAGTTTCAAGTCTTCACCACGTGCTTCGAGCCGGACTGAGCTTTTGTCAGTCAATCAGGGTAGAGATTTTAGATCTGATTACTAAAACTTGTGACCAACCCAAACAACTTTGCCCATAATACTGAGATCACTGGGTCTGGCAGACAGCTCAATCGAAAAAGTCTCATAAATAGGATTATCACTAAGCACCTGAAGTGTATTATCCATCCAATATTGCAACCGCTTGATTAGTAGCCGATCTCCCAACTTCAAAAGATAAACACCATGGTCAATGACATCCAGGTCTCGAACATTAGTGTCTACCAAGATCAAATCACCAACATACAATGTGGGTTCCATACTCTCGTCTTTGACCTGGGTTAGGAGGAGATTTTCAAACGAATTTGGAAACTCAGCCTGCAGCCAGCCAGCCTCGAAGGCTAAGGTTTCCTTGTAAATGTATTTCTTTGCGAGTACATCCGTTGCTGCCTGTCCAGCGGCTAACCACTCCAGGCTGACATCAGCGGCGCGAGCAATAGCTAGCAATACCGGTCGGGTCGGCTCACTCTGCCCACTCAAATACTGCCGCAGCACCGTATCCGAGAACCCGCACTCCCGCGCAAAACCACGAATACTCTTACTCCCCATCGCTTGCTTCAAACGACTGGGGAAGCCATCAGGTTCATCCAGATTAGGCTGCATTTCATCAGGGGACACATCGCTCATCAGGCATTCAGATTTTACGACCGCAAACTATTGCGCTTGACATGCAAGTTTTTAATTGCTACTTTCATCGTTATGTTGATGTAGCCACGTAGATTCTATGCATGTAGAAGACATTAAAGCAGCTTTGCGCAAGCAAGGCTGGACTTTGGCGAGCATAGCCAGAGAACTGGAGATTGGCCCCTCGGCAGTCTCCCATGCACTCTCACGACAGCGCTCTCGACGGATCGAACGATTTATTGCCAGTAAAGTGGGGCTCGCCCCGCATGAAATTTGGCCTCAACGCTATAAGCGAGGAGTCATCCATCATGGA
>JBCDFE010000308.1:0-5024 GCA_039178745.1 Bacteroidota bacterium
AAAGAGGTTGGCTGCATTGAGGGCTTCTTCCTGTGCTTGGTCAAATTCCAACCGGATGTATCGATACCACATATTGGCCTGAAATCGATTGACCTTTTCGAAAAAAGTCTCATTGCGGGTTGGTCCAAGTAGCCTGCGCTGGTTGATCTGCTTCCAGAATTGATCAACCTCTTGCAACTCTTCTTCTGTGCGGCAGTGACCGTTGTCTATGTAGTATCCGTGTATTTGGATGTTGACGTTGATCAATTCGCTGGTTTGGAGCGATATGACAGACCTGCGCGCAGACTCGTTGAGCAACAAGTCCATCTTATCTTTCACTTGCCGCGATCGGGTTACATGCCTGGCCTCGATGAGTTTTTGAAACTCCAGGATTTCCAGGTGAAGAATGTCTTGATTGTGATCTACTGCTTTTTGCTTGCTTCTTTCCAGCATGCGGAGTGCATCCAGATAGAGGCCTTTTCCGTATAAAATTCTGGCGTAGTCGATTTGCTGTCTGAGCTCGATGTCGATCTCCTTACTGATGTACAACAATCGGAGGCTGGTCATGATCTCGCCATAGAGGTGCCGCTTCAGATTGCTGAGCTGTCCGCCGTTCTTGACCGGTAGCTTTTCGAGCAATATGGCATCGTCTGGTTGCTCCAGTCTATCCATGGCATCGAACAGCTGTACGAACTTGGCGTTGCTGTTCGCCTCAGCGCGTGTGGCAAACATTTTGAAATTGCGCTTCTCTGCCTTGGTCAGGGACTTGACCAAACGCCACAACTGATCCTTTTTTGCATTATTAGTCATGCTAAAGCTGAGATAGGCAATCGTCTGAAAATCAGTGATTAGAGGTCATGGAATAGGATTTGGGCATCAATGTGATATACCAACAACGGCTAGGCCGGACTATGCGATATATTTTGTTTTGCGCTCTATAAGTACACAAGATAAGGACTGCTTAATGAAAAAGATCGAAGCCATTATTCGCCTCTCCCGTTTTGAACTCATCAGAGAGGCGCTGGCTGAGATAGATGTCCGGTTTTTTACCCTCTCGGAAGTAAAAGGATTCGGCCTGCAGCGGGGTGAAACACTTACATACCGGGGTAGCGTCTATGACGCAGACTATATTGCCCGTTTGCAGCTGGATATCTTATGTCCTGACGAAAAAGTCTCCGATATCGTTGACGCCATAGTATCTGCCGGTCGCACCGGTAAAGTTGGCGATGGAAAGATCACCATTATAGACGTAGATCAGGTCATCAGAATTCGAAACAGCGAGACTGACGAAAGTGCTTTGTCCTAACCATAATCTGACCACCATTATCCCTCAACATTCAGATTGCGCTTATGGAAGCCGTATTTACCGTCAATAATTTATGGATTTTAGTGGCAACCGTTTTGGTTTTTGTCATGCATTTGGGCTTTGCTATGTTAGAAGCTGGTTTTGTACAGCGAAAAAACGTAGTCAACATCCTATTCAAAAATGCCATGATCATTTCTATTGGTTTGTTGACTTATTATCTAGTCGGGTTTCAACTCATGTACCCACCCGACGAAGGCCTGATTGCCAATATCATGGGCTACTTTGCTCCTTTCGACTGGTCGGGAGGGGCCATTTCAAATTATGGAGAAGCCGCTGCTGACGGTACGGCTTATACGGGCTATTCCGATTTTATATTTCAGGGCATGTTTGCGGCTACCTGCGCAACCATAGTATCCGGTGCGGTGGCTGAGCGTATTAAGTTGGTTCCCTTTTTGGTGTTTGCAAGCATATTCGTAGCCATCATTTACCCCATTATCGGCATGTGGGGCTGGGGTGGCGGCTGGTTGGCCGATTTAGATTTTAAAGACTTCGCAGGTAGCAGCCTCGTCCATGCAGCGGGTGGTTTTGCGGCTCTGGCTGCAGTTCTGTTATTGGGTCCAAGGCGAGGGAAATACAGAAAAGACGGCGGCACTACTGCTATGCCTGGCCACTCTATGCCCCTGGCTGCTATGGGCGTATTCTTACTCTGGTTTGGTTGGTTTGGGTTCAATGGTGGCTCAGTTTTGAGTGCAGATCCCAATGCGGTCTCGTTAGTATTCGTCACGACCTCTTTGGCTGCTGCGGCTGGTGCCATAGGTGCTTTTATTATGTCTTATGCACTTTTCAAGACTTACGATTTATCGATGGTGCTGAACGGTATTTTGGGCGGCCTGGTGGGTATTACGGCTTCTGCCGATGTAGTGACGGGCAATTCGGCCATAGCCATCGGCTTTATTGCAGGCCTAATTATACCCCTGAGTATCGTAGCTTTCGATAAGTATCTGAAAATAGACGATCCGGTAGGTGCTACCTCCGTTCATGGTGTTTGCGGAATTTGGGGCACTATAGCTGTCGGCATATTTGGAATAGGCGATTTTAGCCTCGGCACTCAGATAATGGGTACCTTAGCTATAGGAGGCTTTGCTTTTATCGCCTCCTTCACTATAATGGGCATCATAAAGGCAGTCGTTGGCATCAGAGTCAGCGAAACAGAAGAAATAAAAGGGCTGGATGTAGGCGAGCACGATATGCATGCCTACAGCCTCAAGGAAGATGGAGTCTTCCAACTCACCGCAGAATAAAACAATCAAAATCATCCTAATCAAAATCAAGTTGCATCATGTCTAAATCCAAACTAGAGTACGTCTGGCTAGACGGTTACCAACCCGTCCAGCACCTGAGGAGCAAAACGAGAATAGAAGCCGATTTCAGCGGTAAGCTGGAAGATTGTCCTATGTGGTCATTCGATGGTTCATCTACTCAGCAGGCAGAGGGCGGTAGCTCGGATTGTCTGCTCAAGCCAGTGGCCATCTACCCAGATCCAGGCCGCAGAAATGCCTACCTGGTGATGACCGAAGTACTGAACGCAGACGGTTCACCACATCCGAGTAATGGCCGCGCTACCATCGATGACGACGACAACGACTTCTGGTTTGGTTTCGAGCAAGAGTACTTCCTCTGGGATCCCGAAACGAACAAGCCACTCGGCTTCCCCGCCGACGGATACCCCGAACCTCAGGGACCATACTATTGCAGCGTTGGTGCCAAGAATGCCTACGGCCGCGAGATCGTCGAGGAGCATCTGGATCTCTGCCTGGAAGCTGGCCTCAATGTGGAGGGCATCAATGCCGAGGTAGCTGCCGGACAGTGGGAATTTCAAATCTTTGCTAAGGGCGCACAATCTGCAGGAGATCAGATTCACCTGGCTCGCTACTTGCTGGAGCGCACCGCAGAGCAATACGGCATAGCTATCGAGTATCACTGTAAGCCTGTGAGTGGCGACTGGAATGGTTCGGGTATGCACGCCAACTTCTCCAATAGCCTGCTGCGCGA
Source organism: Bacteroidota bacterium (assembly GCA_039178745.1). Lineage (GTDB taxonomy): Bacteria > Bacteroidota > Bacteroidia > Chitinophagales > Saprospiraceae > Neolewinella. Next base: position 3,338 of record JBCDFE010000308.1, read on the forward strand.
AAGTGGCAAGAAAGAGGACTACGATAGAGTATGCGAAGCCTTTGGCGTGTCTCCTGAGGTCATCAAAGCTTGCATCGACGTCTACGGGCCAGACAACCACCTGCGTCTGACTGGCCTGCACGAGACCCAGGCTATCGACAAGTTCAGCTATGGCATCTCAGATCGAGGTGCATCCATCCGCATTCCCATCGCTACAGTAGAGCGTGGTTGGAAAGGTTGGTTGGAAGATCGCCGACCCAACTCTGCTGCCGATCCCTACAAAGTGGCTGCCCAGATCATTAAAGTGGTCAAGTCTGCTTAAAGCCGTTTGCGGTCGACAAAAAACCTCGTTCGAGATTTTTTGTCGACCACTTTTTTTGAAGCTGTGGGAGTTTTGTCTAACAGCATACACACTTATCCGCTTTAGGCTTTTTATTTTTGCCTTATGGGTTCGAGAATCTTACCCGAAAGGCAACTGGCTCCCGAAGAACTGGATCACTACCTGGCCCTAGGCTATCGTGTAGCTGGGCAAGCCATATACACCAGCGAGTACATTAAACTTGGGCTGGATAGTTTGATCAGTGTCTTGCCGACGCGCCTGCCACTATCGGAAACGAGGTATAGTCGCCACCTGCGGAAGTGCAAAAGAAAAAACGAGTCCAGGTTTAAAGCCGTCGTAGGACCTGCCAGACTAGATATGCGAGAAGAGCAGGTACTCAATCGGCACTATCTGCATGAGAAACCGGAGAAAGCCGTTCAGGATTTGGGATTTCACGTCTTTGGTCGGCGAATTATCACTCCGTTGCTGCGCACTTGGCAGACCCGCGTGTATGATGGAGATCGTCTAATTGCTACTTCTTATTTCGATTTAGGTAGAAATGGTGTCTACTCCAAGCAAGGCATTTACGACCCTGAGTACAGCAAACACAGCCTGGGTTTATACACCTTGATTTTGGAGATGGACTTTTGTCGATGGGCGGGAAAGAAGTGGTTTTACCCAGGGTATATAGGTGTGGAGACCGATCTTTTCGACTACAAGCTCAAGCTCAGTAATGCTATGAGCTACTTTGATTTTAGGACACAACAGTGGCTGCCTTTTTTGAGCAAGGCGGAGCTGCCCCGGCCTTTGGAAGATATGCAAGCTAAATTGGAATTGCTTTGTGGCTTGTTGGCCGGACTGGGCATTCCTTCGCGTCTGAGGCGATATTTATATGGCGATGTGCGGTATTCGCTGCGTCTGGAAGCCGACCACTACCTCGACGGACCATACCTACTCGAACTACTCGTTGGGGCCAGGCCTATGGTGGTGACCTACGAACTGACGGGTACCCATCCTTTCGGATTACTCGAGTTAGAGCACAGATATGCCGCCCAGGAACATCCCAAGTACCTAATGGCCCAGGACACTTATGATCATGTGAGCCGAATCAGGCAGCGCTTACACTACAGCGCCGAAGCAAAAAATATGGCGGTGTTTATTAGGCAGATCCTGGCTAATCAATAGCTGTGGGATTAGTTATACAAGACGTACAACAAGACCAATAAGGCCGCGGTACAACCAGCTGCCACGAGAAAAAATTTGTTGAGTTTGGCCCGCTCGTCGGCCTTGATCTTGCGCTTGCGCTTGGTAGATTTAGACATAATGGCTTTGCTTTTAGAAGAGTGAAATTAATGAACTCAATTAGAATTTTGCAATATGAACGCGGAC
>JBCDFE010000309.1:0-5006 GCA_039178745.1 Bacteroidota bacterium
CCAAAGACCCAGACCCTTGTTTTGCTTCCCACAAGGCTGAGCAACGTTACTATGACCAGATTTGGTTTTCCCGTATTTGGTCAATACGATGTCGAACTTGAGAGATTAATGGGGGTATCTAAGATGTGTCAGGCAGTCAGGTCCTTTACTCTTTAAAGAACTCGCTAGTTATGGATCTCAATTAATCAAACTGCATCTACTGAAAGACCAAAACTTTGATATTTCAGTCGTCCCTTTTCAAGCAGATGGAGATTGCACCGTTGCTCCCGCACATCCAAAATACAAAAACGGCAAGATTTTCATCAATAAACAAGGCAATGGCTTCACTGGAGTTCCTGAAGAAGTTTGGAACTTCTATGTCGGTGGCTATCAAGTTTGCCATAAGTGGCTAAAAGATCGCAAAGGTCGAACTCTTAGCCATGAGGACATCCTGCACTACCAGAGTCTTGTGGTAGCGCTCAAAGAAACCATCACCTTGATGCGGAAAATTGACGAAGCTATTCCCTCTTGGCCAATTAAGTGAGGTACTGATTCATGGATGCAGTAATTCAAGACCTCATTCGCCGTCAGCGCCCCTACTACCTGCCTCAGGGCAACCCTATCAAAGGCATCGAAAATCAGTATTGGTTGATTTTTCGCCATCGTGACCTCGATAAGCCCGACAGCCTGCTGATGGGTATTGTGTCGATGTTTGGGTTCAAGGATAAGGACAAACCGCCGAGCCACCGTATCCTGCGGCTCGATCTCGACAGCGCCAAGGTCTATTCCTATATCCCTCGGCAGGATAGCGACGTTCCTACGAACGCTCTATTTCGTACAGCTATTCCAAAGGTGGTCGAGCGCTTTTTGAAGTTAGAGGGCAGCCGCAAAGAATCAGCTCTACTGGAAGGCAGCTTTCGGGAAGTGCAGGATATCAAACGCCGCTACAGCCTACCCGAGAATATAGCCCCATATGACAAGGTAATTAGCCAGCTGCTAGAGCGTAGCATTACCTATCGCCGCTCTACGGCTTATTTTGATAGCGGAGTACTCAAACTCTACGAAGAGCCCCTGCAAAAAATCGTTCAGACCGATGGCCGCATTCATTTGCTAATGGACTGGCAGGGCTTTACTAAACGCGCTGATATGGCTGAGCTAGAGCGCTTATACGACCCGACTTATCGCGCTCAATTTGCTCAGCGTACGCTGCAAGAGTTTCTGCAAGGGCTGGATGATAGAGCTTTTAGAAGCACCCAAATGCTAGCAGAGCTGGTACGCCTGGAGTTCCTACAAATCCGCTTAGTGAAGATGGAGCATGGCCGTGCCATCTATCACAAGAAGACAGGCATCTTTAGCGATCGCATGGATAACCATGTGCAGCATGATGGTTCCGACAACTTCACCCGAGCGGCCCACACCCGCAACGCCGAAAGCGTCACCTTTTTCTACTCTTGGGAAAAGTTAGACCGGGAAGCGATCGCTGAGAGCATCCAGGAATTTGACACTGAGTGGGAAAGGGAAGAGCTTACCTTTGACTTAACCCAAGAATTCCTGCAGCAGGTGATTGAAGAACGAGATCGCCGCGCCAAGCTCAAGCAGCCCAGCATCAATACAGTTAGTCCCGGCACGCTGCCTCCCGGCAAGACTACTGAAGTCACCGTCACTGGCGACAACCTCGATCAGGTCGATGAGATTCACATTGCGGAAGATGACCTGGTGAATGTTCAGGTCAAAGAAAAGACGCCCAAAGAGCTGAAAGCCGATATCACCGTGTCACCTGAGCACCCGCCTCGGGATGTAGGCGACTTCATTGTGGATACGCCCACGGGCACCTACACCGTGCCGCCTACTACTCCGCCCCGGGTTCCCCTAGCGGACCCGCTACCGGAGTACGAAGAAATTGATGGCTTTAAACAGGCGATTGAACTGATTCAGGCTGGACAGCACGGCATCCCCAACGATTTTCTTTACTGGTGCGCCCAGCAGCGTTCCCATCAGTTTCGGGTTGAGCAGAGCGACTTGCTTGATCAGCTCGTACACGATGGCACTCTGTTTGAGCATCAAAAGACAGGTGCTCAGCACTGCCTGCGGGTCATGGAAGACTTTGGCGTTGCCGTCTGTGCCGATGCTGTGGGTCTTGGGAAAACCCGTCTCGCTGCCGCCGTTGCTCGCCTTTACAGCCAAGACGAAGGACAGGCTAAAATCGCCGTCATCGCCGCCCGTAAGCTTCATACCAACTGGGTGCGCGAGATGGCCGAACTTGGCTTCCGAGACAATGATTACGAGCTATACAACAAAAACCTGATGAGCCGCAAAGGGAACGGCTTTGTTGACGACTTCAACCGCTATGGAGGCCCCGATCTGGTGATCATCGACGAGGCCCACGAAGGCATTCGCAACTACAAAAACCGCATCCATAAGATGTGTCTGCAAATTCGCGAGCAGGACCGGCGAAACAACCGTCAGTGCCATTTTCTATTGCTAACTGCGACCCCCTGGAATAACCGTCGGGAAGACATCTACAACCTGCTGTCTCCATTTCTAACCCGTCCTGAAGGTTTTACTGAACTCGACTTTCCGCCTGAAGTCGCCCAGTGGTTCCAGGCCCGCGAGGGTGGTGTCGAGAGTTTCACCGATGACGATAATTGGTTTCGTCGCACCTACCGCGAACTGTTTCTCCAGCGCACCCGCAAAATGCTTCGGGAAGCCATGCCATACTTAGCCGTCTATGCCAAGCGTCAGGCCGAATGGCTCCCTGTCGAGTTTGAAGATTCTACAGAGCAAGCCCTAGAGCAAATCTTTACCCAGTTTGAAACCCAGCTCTATATCCCTTTTGCTGACCCAGTGCGTTACCTGCGAGGGGATGAAGAACAGCGATCGCTCTTGCGCAACCAGCGCCGCTTCTTCTTACAGCGTGCCGAGTCCAGTATGTATGCCTTAAAGCGTACGATTGAGAATTTCCGAGGCCGGATTCTAGAAATGAAAAATCGGCTGTCCAACGTAGAGCCCACTGCTGACGGCCTGCAAGAATTCCTACTTATTCACTATGGCTTTGACACAGGTGAGAACAAGCAGGAAGATCTGTTTGGCCTCAACGATCGCGAAGCCTGGGACGATGACTGGATGGAACCCGAAGAGGACGAAGAACCCGAGATAGAGAAGGCAGAGAAGCGCCAGCAGCTCCGTCGCACTATTGAACTAGCCGTTGAACGACTCCAGAATGACCCCACTGCAGCCCTACGGATCTACGACCGAATGTGGTCCGTCTGCGATAGCGACCTGATCCAGCTTGACGAGATTCAGGGGTTACTAGCGGAAGAATTTGTCAAAGACCACAAGCGTGAGAAAGTGACCAGCCAGGTACGGGAGCTGGTCACTCAAGGTCACAAAGTACTGCTCATTTCTACCTTTTCTGACACCGTCATCGACTACTACCGCTACATGGGGCAAGACCCCATCATTCGACAGAAAGGCATTGGTATGGCGATCGGCTCCACCAAAGCCTACTTCCCCGCCGACCGCGACAGCCCCGTACGCGTCTTTCCTCATAATCTGCTGCACGGCAAGCGAGAACTGACAAAACTAAAACGCCAGCAGCTATTCCGGCTGTTTGCGCCTGTGGCTACCTGTCGGGAAGAGAGCGATCTCCCCCGATTTGAAGAAGAAGTCAACATACTCATTGGTTCAGAAACCCTATCTGTCGGACAAAATCTACAGGATGCCGATTACTTAATCAACATCGATCTACCCTGGAATCCCATGATTCTGGAGCAGCGCATTGGTCGTATCGACCGCCCCAAAAAACGCCCCACCGAGTTCATCCATATCTACTACGCCAACAGCCAGAGCCAGCTTCTCCGACAAGCCAGCCGTCTCAAAAATCTAAATAAAAAGCTTGTGGGAGACGATTTGGTCAAAGATGCTCAAAATATCAATCGTCTTACTGACATTAACAAGCTTGGCGCTTCGGTCTACGGCGATACGCTATTCGATGACGCCATCTTACCGGGATATATCGAGTTTTTAGATACCCTTGCCAAGGCCCGCCGCATGGAGCAAGAGAGCTTTCAAGAAAAAATATATCAACAGCAAGAAACCCAGCAAGATCTATACTCTCAGCAAGAGCTACTCTTCACCGAAGATATCAGTCAGCGCCTTAGGGAACTGGGTGATGATTACCTACCCAACCCTATCGCCCTCGGCTCTCGTACTAAAGACGACCAGGCCCCTACCAACCTAGTCGTCCTCACTATTCAATATTTCGGTCCCAACAGGGAACCTATCCCGAGCCGCCAGGAGCAAGTCTTCTGGAATGACCAGACTGGTGAGCGAGATGGATTTGGGATGGCTATAGCCACTACTGCGAAGACACCGCAAAGTTCAGCGGTCATAGCTTCTAGCAAATCTCTAGCCCAAGCGGATTTCCTGTATAAGCAATTGGTTGAACTTAAAGGCCAGCGAGCTACTCAACTGGAAAATAAGGAAACTCTCGAGAACGTAACTATTACCTCAGCTCGTCTTAACCGCATTCAGCAGCGTATCAATACTCTGAAGCAATTACCGAAGGGTATCGAAGCCCAAGCGCTGAGGACTATCTTAAAGAAGCTCAATACCTGGAAAAATCTGAAATCTGTTCAAAAATTGATGCGGGAGTATACAGACGGAAACTCATCGCAGCTAAGCAATGAAGATTTCGTCTCCCAGCTAATTTTTGAAGTAGATGCTCTTAATCTTTTAGCTTCTGATGAAATCAGGGCTGTTAGCCTACGGGTCAGTATTTCCGCTCTGCTAATGCGTTTCTAAATAGCAGATTGCTAGATATTCTGACTTTTGATCCTCAGGTGTACTTTGATCGGATCATATTTTTATTAGAGTCCATACCTACTAATACATAGGACTTACGCATTGACAGGATAGCCAAGTTGTAGGCGGAGCGCCGTAGGATATATAGAGTCCCCTGGGTTGTCATCATGCGTCAGCCATCAAAACCGTCTACAGCTCAGTGCAATAGCAGTCTGTACACCTTA
>JBCDFE010000310.1:0-4916 GCA_039178745.1 Bacteroidota bacterium
CAAAACTTCACTCGGCAAAAAGTCTCTGGTTCCTTTGGGTATCGATGGTTTCATATACGTATGTTCCACAAACCTGCTTAACTGCTTCGGGCAGGCTCATGCAATTCATCAATGCTTCAGTTTAGATAATAGTTTCGTGGGCAAAACTACCGGCCATCGTATTTAGATCGGAATTTTCTGGCCAAAAATTCCTGCTTATTATCTAGGTCGATCTCCCGACCATCTATAAATGCCTGAACCACGTGACTAGCCCTGCTGTCGAATAGGTCTCCATCTACCACGATCAAGGTAGCGCTCTTGCCAGCTTCGAGGCTGCCGTAGTCGTCATCTATGCCCAGGATTTCTGCCGGAGTGAGCGTGAGTGCCCGCGTCGCTGCACCCACATCCAAGCCATAGCCAATAGCCTGCCCAGCCTGAAATGGCAGGTTGCGCTGCTGCCAGCCGCCCCATCCAGAGCCATGATTGAGCGCGAAGGGTACTTCGGCTTCAGCCAACATAGTTGGCACTCTGAACGGCAGATCGATAGGGTCGTCTTCCCGGCGAGGTAGTGCCTGGGTAGAGCCGAGAATAACAGAAGCTTCAGCGGCTTTTAGCTCTTCGGTGACCAGGTAGCTTTCAGCACCACCCACGATAGCGATGTCTAAATAGGGGTACTCGTTTTTGAGTTCCAGGGCAGCCAGAATGTCCTGGGCCGTTTCGGCATGAATAAACAGATTGGTCACACCCGCCAATACCGGGCACATGGCCTCGTACTTCAGCTCGGTAGCTGCCCGGTCAGTAGCACAGTAGGCCTCAGCTTGACCCAGAAAGTGCATGAGTTGTCTCACCGCTTCGGGATAATTGGCATCGGCCTCCCAGCGGCCTTCCCGCCAGTTGTAGCTTCGGCGGCTGGGCCAGCGCAGGTGCATGGCTGCCTCGGTCATCACAGCTGCGTCTTCGTAGTTCCAGCCATCCAGGTGCATCAGACAGCTGCGGCCACTGATCACGCCACCCTGGGGCACAGATTCTACCAGCATAACCCCTCGCGATCGCACGGTGGGCAATACCTGGCTATCCGTATTAAAAGCGATTACCGACCGCACATTGGCATTGTATTGGCCAACTTCTCGGCGGTCGTTGGTCGCTCTCACTGCCCCGATTTCTATGAGGCCCAAAGTCGTGTTCAGCGCAATCAAACCCGGAAAAACATGCTTGCCCGTTCCGTCTATTTGGCGATAGTTATTCAGTAGCTCCCTGCTTAGAGGACCAACTCGCTCGATTTTACCTGCCGAAAATCGCACTTCAGCATTCTCAAGGATCTGACCATCACCCAGGTGTACCGTAACATTGGTGATGACGATTTTTTCTGACTGGGGTGGGGCAGGTGCGGCATTTTGCGCATTCAGACCGCCTGCTGAAAGTAGGAGTAGCAAAACGGCAATAGCGTAGGGAAGCAGCCCAAGTTTTTGCGTCTTCAAAAAAAGATTGTCGTGTGTTTTATACATAGTAGGCGAAAGGTTGAAACGCTAAATTTTGTGACTTTATAAGTCTAGTGCAGTAGATGTTTTTCTTTTTTTAGGACTTCCGCAGGTCGTTTGCCAGCTATTTTCCCGACCTGCGGAAGTACTTAAAAGAATGATCATGTCCATGGCCGTGGTATGCTTGCCCTTCGATGGTATCGCAATGGTAGCGGCGGCGCTCTTCCTGCTGTGGAGCCTGGGTTTCTGCACCGGATTCTTTTGCGTCTAGCGACCTTTGCACTAGGGCATTTCTTTCTTCTTCTATAGCAGCTCTCATCTCGGCGTCGCGCTCGTGATTGAAGTAGTCTATACCGTCGATGAAGGTATAGAGCGGTCTGGCGTAGATGGAAAGTGGGTTGTCGGTCCAGAGCACGAGATCGGCGTCTTTACCCACTTTGATGCTGCCTACGCGGTCGTCTATGTGCAGCATACGCGCAGGGTTTAGGGTGACCATCTTCAGGGCTTCCTCTTCAGACATATTGCCGTAGAGTACGGACTTGCCTGCTTCCTGGTTCAGGCGTCTGCCCATTTCGGCATCGTCGCTATTGATGGCGACCAGAACGCCTTGGTCGGTCATGATGTCGGCATTGTGGGGTATGGCTTCGATCACTTCGTATTTGTATGCCCACCAGTCGCTGAAGGTCGAGCCAGCCGCCCCGTGCTCGGCCATCTTGTCGGCTACCTTATAGCCCTCCAGTATGTGGGTAAAGGTATTGACGCGAAAACCAAAGTCTTCGGCCACCCGCATCAGCATGGTGATCTCCCCTTGCTGGTAGCTGTGGCAACTGATGAAGCGTTCGCTATTGATTATTTCCAGCAAGGCTTCCAGTTCCAGGTCGCGCCTTGGGTTTTCAGCCTCTCCGTACTCTACGGCTCGCTGGAAATAGTTGACGAATACCTGCTCGACGCCCATGCGCGTTTGCGGATAGCGTATGGTGTTGACGTCGCCCCAGTTGCTTTGCTTAACATTTTCGCCCAGGGCAAATTTTATAAATCCGGGCGCATTTTCAAAGAGCATGCCCTCTGGTGTTTGCCCCCAACGGAGTTTAATAATCGCCGACTGGCCACCTATAGGATTTGCCGAGCCATGCAGCAGCTGAGAGGTAGTGACCCCGCCGGCCAATTGTCGGTAGATGTCTATATCGGTGGCATCCACGACATCTCCCATGCGCACCTCGGCCGTGCTGGCTTGGGTGCTCTCATTTACGCCCCTACTTATGGCTATGTGGCTGTGCTCGTCTATGATGCCCGCTGTCAGGTGGTAGCCTTCACCATCGATAACTCTGGCACCACGACGTGGCAAGTTCTGACCGATTTGAGCAATTTGGCCGTTTTCCAAGAGTAAGTCTGTGTTTTCTAATACGCCCTCTTCTTCATTGGTCCAGATGGTGGCATTACGAATTAGCGTTCGCTCGGCAGTGGGCAATCGTGGCCAGCCATAGCCATTGTTTGGGAAGGTTATGTTGGCTCGATAGCTGGGCGTGCTCTCTTCATCGGTAGACTCGGACTCCGCTTCTTCTGCTTCGTCTTTAGGAACGATTTGCCAGCTCACCCACTCTCCGCTGGGGTTTTCTCCGCGGCCCTGCGAGCGACCATCTTGTACATATCCGCTTAGGCGCACAAAACCATTGGCATCTACGGGCTGGAACCGCATAGTCAGATAATTACCAGTGAGTTCGTACACGATATTGGGCTGGTCATCTCCTTCAAAGGAGAGCTTCATTTTACCCTCTTTTTCCTCTACTTTTAGCTCAAAGGATTCGTCCTCCACGATTAGCTGATAGATGCCAGCGGCTAGGTTTTCTGGTGGCGTTTGTATGATGTGAGGCTTACCTTGAATCCAGTTTTGAACGATGGTATTCCCTTTTTCCAGGGGGGCTTTCGCTGAAACGATGAAGTTGGCAAGAAAGCCGGGCCTCAAGCTACCCAACTGGTCATCGATCCCCAACAACTCGGCTGGGGTCAATGTAAGTGCCCTGTACGCTGCTTCCCGATCCAGCCCGTGCTCAATGGCTTCCTGAAGGGCTTTGCCGAAATCTTCGGGTTTTTGCAATCGATGGGTAGTTAGGGCCATGGTGATACCTGCGTCAGCGACTCGCCCCGGATTAGTTGGTGCAGTCTCCCAGTGCCTTAGCTGATTCAGGTTTACCTGGCGCGCGGCAAACGGATCGGCCAGGTCGTAGGTCTTGGGGAAACGAAGAGGTACGATCATAGCAGCGTTCGTAGCCGCAAGCTCGCTTAGCCGCTGGTATTCATCTCCGGCGGTATGCAGAATATAGGTTTGGTCAAATTCGCGGGCTATGCGCAGTGCGCGCATGGCATCTTGCCAGTTGGCCACTTCAAATATCTGGGGCAAATCTTGTAGTTCGTTCCATGCAGCAAGCGAGAGGTTGACTTCTTCTTGAGGAGTAGTGGCATACCATTGTCCATCCAGGTAGGTCTGGCGTAGGAGTGCAATAGTCCCGGTCAGGCTATTGGGGTAGTTTTGAGTAGAGACTCCTTTTCTGAAGCTGAGGTGGTGGGCAGAACGCTCCGTGATTATTAGTCTTTGTTCGGGTCCATCTCCCAGACTGACAACCGTCGAGCTACCCCGGCTGATGCCATCTTGCTGATGGCTCGATACAGTGCCAAAGCCGAGCTTGCGCAGCCGCTTGGCCATATCTTCATCTGGTGAAAAGTGCTCATGGGCTGCCATGTCAGATTTGATGGCCTCGTTCCAGGCATAGGCACCCTCTCGATTGCTAATCATCTGCGGCTGACGGCGCGGCCGACTGCCAACGGCTTCGGCCTCAGGGATGCCATAATCAGAATAGATATCTATAAAGGATGGATAGATATAGTGGCCACTTACATCCACTTCCTGGGCATCGATGGGTACCTGCCCCGTACGGTCTATGGTTTCGATTTTACCTTCGCGTATGATGAGCGTAGCGCCTTCTATAGGCGCTTCACCAGCCGCCGGAATGATGATGCCACCAGTCAAGGCATAGTGGCCAAAAGGTGCTTCATAGACCCCGTTATAAGGGAAAGTAACCTGAGAAAAGGACGTGACTGCCATAGCTAGGGCGAAGCTTAGGGCTGCCGCTTTGAGCATAAGTCTTTGCATGTAGTTTCAACTAGTGAGATGACTCCAAAGATAGGGTGTGTACCTTTATGCTATGTTAGTTACTTCTATTTCCCCGACCGAATACGCGCCTTTCTACGCAACCTACATTAAGCAAGTCTCTGAAGGCAATCTATTTGAGGTATACCAAAAGAGTGCCAACGAGAACGAGGCGTTTTATGCATCAGTCCCAACAGAGAAGCAAGCCTACGCTTATGCCTCCGGAAAGTGGACTGTTGCTGAAGTTTTGCAGCATGTCATCGATGTAGAGCGTGTTTTTTCCGGTAGATTGCTCCGTGTTGGGCGAGGTGATA
>JBCDFE010000311.1:0-4913 GCA_039178745.1 Bacteroidota bacterium
AGCTTACCAGTCGGATATCGGACCGTGTTTAATCTGTTTGTAATAGATGGATATAGGCACAAGGAAATCGCCAAAAAACTGCAAATCAGTATACAAACATCCAAATCACAATTATCTAAGGCTAAGGCACAGTTGCGTAAAAAGATCCAAGCAATATCTGAGCAGAAAGCCGATAGCCTTTGCCAAAAAACAAATAGGTCATGAGTGATCAGGAATATTTTGATAATTGGAGTGATCAGCTGGAGGAATACGACTCTCCTTTAGATGTAGGCCAGCAGTGGGTAGAGATTGATTCAAAAATGACGCGCCCTAAAAAGTACTCGCGTTGGTTTTTGCTCTTGTTTATTATTCTGATTAGTAGCGGAATTTTATTGAAGATTTTCGATGAAAACCAGGAAGAAAATCAACCCCAAAATGAGACGCAGACTTCAACACTTGATCTTAAGTCACTACATTCAAATGCTGCTGCTGATAAGGAAAGAGTTGCCTCCAACAATGAGCATCTTGAAGAAGGAACCGCAACCGATGAGACTACTGTCCACAAATCAAGTTCAATAAGTGAACCATCCAATGTATCGGAGCAGGTTGAAAGTCTGCAAAGAGAAATTTTGCCAGCACCACTTCTGACTACAGTTCCTGTACAGGAAGCAGCGGACAAAGCGCCAGTGCTTGAAGAGACCCCAGTAGAGAATGCATTGCCAGTAACCGATGATAATTATCTAGCGCCCTCAATTGATTGGCTAGGGAAGTCCATTCTACCTCTATTGGACACTGATATACCACGGTTAGCTATACCTAGGTCTCTAGATAATTATTCAATTTACTTGCAGCTTCCAGTAATCGACGGGACAGAAAAAGGGAGGCCCATGGTTTATTTAACTACCGGATTGGGGAAAACCGCGCAACGATTGATGGGGTCGAGCGCTGATTCTACTTTGAGAAGCGATGAAAATGAGCAAGCGCTAGAAACCGTAAGCGTGGAACTCGGGGCCAGATGGTCGCTATCTAAGCGGGCTTATGCTTCGACGGGCATTTTCTACAATAATTGGGTAGATCGGTTTTCTGCTGACTATACCACCGAGCAGGAGTTTGGCTTAGAAAACGTGTTACTGCAACGGATAGAGAATCAAATAACTGGAGAAGTTCAGGAAATTTTTGGCGATACCACGGTCATAGGAACCAGGTCAGTCTCAGCAGTTCATTATAATCAATACCAGAGCTTTGGGGTGGTTCTTGGAGTTGGAATCAACATCTGGGGGCGAGGCAGGTGGCATTTGGATTTGGGGCTAAATGCTTTACTCGAAATGCGCTTGACGGCAAAAGGGCGATACCTATCGCAGCAAGATCAGATATCAGACTTGGGAGACTACGGACATAGCCGCAATAGGCTGGGCTGGAATGCTAGAGCGCAGTTAAGCTTATCTTATGATTTGAGGAATAGCTGGGCCATATTGTTTTCTCCTTATGTGCAGAACCGGTTTAGTAACATGATCGATAATGACAACAATAGAATAACCTACTGGCGGGCAGGGGCAAACCTAGGCATCGGCTATCGATTTTGAAATCGAGGATAATCAGAAAACCAATTCCAGGCATTGGCCATAATTAGGAACCAAAGGCCCGCTTTCTGAAACTCATAATCTGCAATATTTTGGTAGCGAGCTTGCCGGTCTCTCCATATAGGGTAGTGGCCTCGTAGAGCTCGCGTTGGAGTTCGGGAAATAAGCCGAGAGGTGTGCGATAGGCAAGCGGCAACCAATGCTTGCTACTGGGGTTTTGATACCGAAGTTTACTGAGTTCTATATCTTCTAAAAGCATGCGCAAGCTGGCACGACTGAGGCGCTCAGACCAAGGATAGGCTACCGATCGTGCGATATAGCTCATCAAGCTATTGGCGTGTAGGGCTCGTTCGAGCTGGTCTAGGGCCCAATCCGATAGTTCGTGGAATAATGGCTCTTCGATTTTGGCGAGATTATTCAATAGACTTTTTGGCCAGGAAGAAGTGGGCAAGTCAAACCGCATGATCATTTTGGCTGTAGCCATCAATCCGGCTTGGTCATTGTAGTAGGCGCAGGCTTTAGCCAGGGGAGGTAATAAGTCTTTGGCTTCGCGGGGACCGGCAAGCAAGCTATTGACAAATTGGAAGGGCTCTAAGTCTGGAAGTTCCCACCACAAACGAGGGGGGAGGTTCTCCAGGAGAACGGCTTGAATAGAAGATCTGGCCTCGTACAGTCCAAAGGGCTCCAGTCGCTCTTTGATGGGTTTGGGTGGTTCAATTTTTATGCGATGCCCATCTATTTGCAGGCTTTCGGCGACCAGGGAAGTGAAGTGGTCGGTAGTGCTGACCTCTCCAAGTTTGAGGAGCAGACGAGTGGCTTCTTTTCTGACTTGCCGGCGACGTGGTGTCAAGGCCGAGGACAGAAATGGGATGTCCTTTTCTCGTAAGCCTACATACAAGGAGGAAATCAATCTGGCCTGACGATTGCCATCCAAATTTGGCCATTTGTCTTCGAGTGCCTGCCGGGCATCATTGGGATTGGATGCTCGCCAATTGACCATAAAAGTAGCCTGATCTGCGGGCAGGTGTAGCCGATTCCAAGTGGCGTTTGGATCTTTTGGTAGGTATAGTGATGTCCAGTCGGGGTGTAGTTGGGCCAACCAGCGCCCGCGTGGGCCGACAAAATCCAATAGTCGCTCTCGATTTGAACCCGTTGCTTGTAAGGCACGATTGAGCAATTGAGGAAGCAGCCGATCTGGTGGTCGAAAGCCCGAAGTTTTTAATACGCGAATATATTCGTGTTCGGCAGCTGCGTAGGTGCCACCCAGTATGAGATCTAGCGCACGGCTCAATTTGGCTGGAGCTGGCGGGAGCTCTTCAGCTTGAAAGTTAGTGGGCTGCTTGGATGTACCTGGTTTTCCGGCTTGTGGTGCGAACCATTCCTGCAGGTGTTTTGGTGGTTCTAAACGCGCTAGGCGCTCAGTGATCGGTAGTAATTGAAGGAGGGCCTCGGCCGGATCATCAGGAAGCTCTAAGCCCAGTTCGGCGGTGATCTTAGCTATATCATCGGGTAGGGGTGTCCTGGCGGTCCCGAGTATGGCCGCGTGCAGAATGTGGTCGTGCAGTTGCTTGGATGACAATTGGAGGATGTGCGTAAGCCTGACTTGGAATGAAAAGCCTGAAGTCGAGCCCAATCTCAGATCGCTAAAGTAGTAAGTAAGCTGGAAGTATGTTCAAGTTAATTCTCGCTACTCGATCTACAAGATCTCGTGCGAGGATCGAAACTTTTGGGGAAAGTTTCGACCTGCGGAAGTACAAAATTCAAAACATGCGAAAACCTTGGTCAAGACAGCTTTTAGCGGTACCTTTGCCCCCGAATTAGAAAACCGTTCTCACCAACACTCAAGACATGGCTAATATCGGTCGAGTAAAGCAGGTCATCGGGCCAGTTGTAGACGTCAGCTTCAGCGCTGAAGATGCCCAGCTTCCTGCAATTCTTAACGCCTTGGAAATCAAGCGCGAAAATGGCGACACCCTCGTATTGGAGGTTCAACAACACCTGGGCGAAGATGGCGTGCGCGCTATCGCTATGGATGCTACTGATGGTCTGACCAGAGGTACTGAAGTAAGCGATACGGGTCGTGCTATTGCGATGCCTATCGGCAATGCCATCAAAGGGCGTTTGTTTAATGTAGTCGGTGAGCCCATCGACGGTCTAGGTGCCGTTGAGAAAGGAGAAAATGCTCGTCCCATTCACGCTAAGCCTCCGACTTTTGACCAGCTGAGTACTGAGAAGGAAGTTCTTTTCACCGGTATTAAGGTGATCGACCTGATCGAGCCTTACACCAAGGGCGGTAAGATCGGTTTGTTTGGTGGTGCAGGTGTAGGTAAGACCGTACTTATCCAGGAGTTGATCAACAACATCGCCAAGGGATATGACGGTATCTCTGTATTTGCCGGTGTCGGCGAGCGTACCCGAGAAGGGAATGACCTGCTGCGCGAGATGCTCGAAGCGGGCATTATCAAGTACGGTGAAGAATTCATGCACAGCATGGAAGAAGGCGGTTGGGATCTGAGCAAAGTCAGCTCAAAAGATTTGGAAGATTCTAAGGCAACCTTCGTATTCGGTCAGATGAACGAGCCTCCTGGCGCGCGTGCGCGTGTAGCCCTGAGTGGTCTGACCATCGCTGAATATTACAGAGATGGAGACATGAGTGATCCAACTGGCGGTCGTGATATCCTCTTTTTCATAGACAACATCTTCCGCTTCACCCAGGCAGGTTCTGAGGTATCTGCCCTGCTGGGTCGTATGCCTTCAGCGGTAGGCTACCAGCCAACCCTGGCCACGGAGATGGGACTGATGCAGGAGCGCATTACTTCTACTAAGCGCGGTTCTATTACATCTGTACAAGCGGTATATGTACCAGCGGATGACCTGACCGACCCCGCTCCCGCAACTACTTTTGCCCACTTGGATGCAACTACGGTACTGAACCGTAAGATTGCGGCCAAGGGTATCTACCCCGCAGTAGACCCACTAGACTCGACCAGTCGAATTCTCGATCCAGCCATCATCGGCGACGAGCACTACAACACGGCCCAGCGTGTGATCAATATCCTTGCTCGCTACAATGAGCTTCAGGATATCATCGCTATCCTCGGTTTGGAGGAACTGAGCGAAGAAGACAAGTTGGTCGTAAGCCGCGCCCGTCGGGTTGAGCGGTTCCTGAGCCAGCCCTTCCACGTAGCCGAGCAGTTTACCGGCTTGCAGGGCGTACTGGTTGATATCAAAGACACCATCAAGGGCTTCAACATGATCCTGGACGGCGAGGTAGATCAGTATCCGGAGCAGGCTTTCAACTTGGTCGGTACCATCGAAGATGCGATCGCCAAGGGTGAGAAGATGATGGCGGAG
>JBCDFE010000312.1:0-4905 GCA_039178745.1 Bacteroidota bacterium
GCGCGTAATAACTATTTACCCATTGAAGTCGGTGGACGCGAAGTGGGCGGACTGAGTACAGAACCTCCCGCTAAAGAACAATCGCTCAAACAAAAAGCACTGGAGTTTATACCTCCCGACTTGACACAAAAAGAAGAGCAGCTCATGCTGGCACTTATCACTAGGGAACTCGTTTTGCAGTCGATTCCTGAAAAGAAATAATTCTTTTGGAAGCTGACTGACCTTCAAAGCCAGATACTCAATTGCTCAATAATTAGGTGAGTGTATTTTCCATCCAGCGTAATTCTTGATTAGCTACTTGCATACACGCTTGTCTTAAATGCTGAAATTGCTGATCCGAAAGCAATGCCAAACGGTGAAGCGCCTCTGTATACGATTTTGCATTTGTCTGCTCAGCCAAAAGTCCGCATCCCATTTCACCAATTAAGTACTGAGCTACGCCAACGGGAAATGATACGACCGGACAAGAATAATAAATGGATAGGTTAACCATAAAAGGACCAGTATCCATTACAGAGGGAGATAAAAAAGCGTCTGCTGCCGAGAATGCAAGCGGTAATTCGTCATCAAAATCTAGTCGGCCCAAAAATTTATAGGGCAATTGTACGTCATCGAGCCAGGAGACGCGTTTGTTGCCGATTATCATCAGCATGGGTAAGTCGGTGGGCGATAATATATTGACCAAGTTGCGCATTGACTCGATCAATATATCAATTCCCTTGCGGGGGTCACTTAATCGCTCTGTACCAATCAGCCATATTTTTTTATTGAGAGGTAAGCCAAAATGTGTTCTGGCTTTTTTTTGAGATCGATTTATCGAGCCTTTGCCAATTTTATAAAGATTAGCTAAGTGATCCGATTTGCCAAATAAACTCGATGACTTAGACATCTTTATTGATTGCCCTTTTGTAGCAATAACTTTATGGTCCATTTTGTCTAAGGCCCTTTTTTTAGCCATCAAATTTTTATGAGCCCTATCAGTTAGTGGTTCTGGCAAGGCAGGGCAATGAGAACAATCATTTTTAAAGCCTTCGCACGACCATGCATAATGGCAGCCACCCGTATACAGTGCCATATCCGTTAGACTGAAGTAGATCTTTGCCCGACTGTATTCCTGGAGGCGAAGTAAGGATTCAAAATTGAGAAACCTGCTGATCCAGTATACGATAATCGCATCGGGTGTCATTCCAATTCGTTTAATTATGAAATTCGGGTCAACTAGATTTTTTTGCTCGTTGATGTTGTAGAAATAATACTTCGGTACGGTTTTGTGGGTTTTGTAAAAAAAACCAGATAGTTTTTTAAGTCTGTGATGAGTTCGGGAATAGAGTGGGATGACACCTTCATCTTGTTTGAAATAATCTCCCCTGACAAGAAGGATGGATTGGTGTCCTTCTGTCAGGCTTTTGCGGTGCATCATTTCTGCAATTTTTCCTGCACCGCCGTGATTGGTCGTGCTGATGTGCAAGATTTTCAAATCGAGACTTGTCTCTCAAATTCAAAAACACTTTCTATGATTCTTAATTGCTGTTCAAGTGTGAGTTCCGCGAATAGGGGCAGGCGAACTAAGGAGTTCGTGAAGTAATCGGCATGGCATAAATCCTCCCCTTGATATGTGTTTTTGAAAAATGGACTTTTGTGTAGGGCCTGGTAGTGCGTGACTGAAGATATGTTTCTCTTTTTCAAAAATTGAGTCAGGTCGGACCAGGTGTATTCGGAAGGCAAGGTCAAATAAAAACAATGCGCATTGTGCCTGGATAATTCAGGGACAAACGGAATCCAACCGGTTGGCAAATCTTGAAAGGCATCGTTATATCTGTTCCAGATATTCAGTCGAGTGCTTTGAATAGCATCTAAGTGTTCTAATTGACCGTATAGGAAGGCGGCCTGAAGCTCTGATGCCAGGAAGGATGATCCGATATCCACGCACTCGTATTTCTTTACGAGCCCTCGTCTGAAATCGGATCTATTGGTTCCTTTATCCAATAAAATTTGGGCTCTGCCCGTAAATTTATCGTCGTTGACGATTAGCATTCCACCTTCTCCGCAATGTATATTTTTAGTCTCGTGGAATGACATGCAGGCCAGCTGTCCGAAACTACCCAATGGTTTATTATCGAAATAAGCATCTATGGCTTGGGCCGCATCCTCTATCAGTACTAAATTATGGGTGGTACACAACTCCTTCAGTTGGTATAAGTTACTACCCATGCCAGCGTAATGAACAGCTACAATAGCCTTAGTTTTCGGACTAATCAGTTTGTCTAAGGTCTGAATATTTATATTCGGATGACGTGCCTGGCTGTCTGCAAAAATAATGTTCGCTCCTTGCCGTCGGAAGGCCAAAGCAGAGGTGACATAGGTGTAGGATGGTACGATGATTTCGTCTCCTTCTTTGAGATCGAGAAGTAATGCGCACATTTCCAGAGCGTCTGTACAAGAGCTTGTTAGAAAAGTGTGCTCAAAACCAAATCTTTCAGAGAAGTAGTCTTTGCACCTTTGCGTGAAAGGGCCTCCACCTGCGAAAGTCTGACCTTGTAAAACTCGGTTGACCGCGCTGACAGCTGCCTCACCGGCATAAGGTTTGTTAAATGGTATGATGCCTTTGCTAGGTGCCATGGAAGGGATTATTGTCGATCTCTTTAATCACTTTCGCCGGTTGCCCATAAGCTACCACACCCGGTGGGAGATTGCGTGTAACGACTGCCCCTGCTCCGACAAAAGTGCCTGAACCTATGTGAATCCCATCTATTACGTTAGCACCCATGCCTAGGGTTACGCCCGATCCTATACGGCAACGACCAGCTACATTCGCTGCCGGATGAAGTGTGCAGTAATCACCGATGCGGGTATGGTGTCCAACTGTCGTTCCTCTATTTAGACTGACCATCTTTCCCAGTTGGGTCTGTGCAGAGACAACCGACAATGGATGCATAACCAGCCCTGGTCCGCTCTGACTGGTTCGACCAAATATTGAGCTGCTGTGTATCAGCTGTCCGTAGTTCTGAGGTGAAATATCAAATTGCCTATGAAAATATTCGAACACTATTTTCTTCGTCTTCGGCAAATTGACGCCAAGTAGGTAGATTTCCTCGGAAGTTGGAGACCAGTTTTCTGCTTTGATAATGGGTACTTCCATTCCCTCTGGCAGAAACGGGTCATCCAGTGCTGAATCGCTATTATTTATAATCTCGACCTTGGCATGGGCATGCTGATCCAGGATGAGTTCAAAGAGCATGGATAGGCTCATCGCGCTGGCTCCTAGAAATGTAATTCTGGACATTACTTAGCTAGGTTGGTGAAGCGCTGCGTATTATAAAAGCCCGCTTGACCCAGTTCTTCCGACTTCATAATAGGGCGTTCGAATTCGGCAGCTAGTCTGTGAATGCGTTGAAGTAGTTCAAGATTAGTTGCTTTTTTGCGGCGTTGGCTATCGTACCAAATATTGTCTTCAACCCCAACCCGAACACCACCTCCAAAAGCAATGGCCAGGGTATTTATACTTAGTTGCGTTTGGCCGAGGCTAGCTAAGGCCCAATAAGATTGATCGGGCAAATCCCTGATCATCAGGCCAATGTGGGCTATTTCTGCCTGGGTCGATGCGACGTTTCCAAGCAACAGATTGAAGTAGAAAGGAGGCCGAAGAACACCCTTTTTAATTAGGTAGTGCGCATAGTTTATCATGCCGGCATCGAAGCATTCTAATTCTGGTTTTGCACCATACTTATCCATGGCCTCTATCAGCCCTACTATGGTGTCTGGGGAATTTACACTGGCAGCTCTACTGAAATTGAGGGAAGAGAGAGTCAGGGATCCCATATCCGGCTTTAGTTGCAAAACTTCCGTACGCTTTTCTAGCTCAGGAAAATTTCGACCGCTAAGGGATGCACAAATCAGCAAATCCGGGCAATACTGATGGATTCCTTCAAATATGTCCCTATAAACGGATGCCTTGTAAGTGGGTGCTCCTTCTTCGTCGCGAGCATGCAAGTGTGCCATGGTTATGCCCAGCTCATAAGCAGCTATGACTTGCTCTATAATTTCATCAGGGCTGACAGCTACGTGAGGAGTGAGATTTTTAGTAGGGATCATGCCCGTAGGCGTGAAATTTATAATTAGGGGGTCCAAAGGTTTCGTAATTAAGTGTTCAGGGAGATGAGTTCACCACTAAAGATATACATATTCAGTGCCAAGGGTTGCCTGGAACTTAAGCTATTCAAAGATTTGGGTGGTAGAAGATTAGATATTCTACCTCCTTACGATTCGCTTAGTTTCTCTTTCTCCGCTAGCAGATTGTAGGTTCATGATGTAAGTCCCGCTGGGCAATACGCTAAAATCCAAATAGTCGCTGACCAGTTCCATTTCTGCTTGGTGTATGACTCGCCCTTCTATACTGTAGATGCTCATACTGACGGGAAGCTCCCAATCGTCGCGAATACGCACGTTGATCCAGTCGCTAGTAGGATTGGGGTAAATGTAGTTTTGATCGGCACCTGAGGTGAAATCGGTAGGCAGGCTATCTATCCATTCGGCTAGCTTATCTACGTAGTACTCATCGACCAGATTTCGACCAATGGGTGGCATTCGGGTCTCTTCAAGGCTGGCATCTCTAATCCATAGCTGTGAGTGCTGGTGAAAGCCGGGCTTGACGATTACGCCATCCTGATTGGATGCGTTGCTCATGTTGGGCGCATTGATGATGTTGCTCAGAAACAAGGGCGTATTAAAACGCAGATCCATATTCACACCAGATACCCCACCGGGTCTATGGCAAGATGCGCAGTTGGCATCCAGATAAGATCGAATTCTCAAGCCGAGATCTGCCTGCTCGTCATCGATGGCAGCAGCTCTGGGCAACTGATCCAGATCGCCCAGACTTTGATCGAATACGCCCAAATCATCCAA
>JBCDFE010000313.1:0-4852 GCA_039178745.1 Bacteroidota bacterium
CCATCAGGGCAATCAATAAAATAGCGAGACCGATGCCACCGATGACCAGCGCAATCAAAGTACCCATATACGAATCTAGCAATAGCAAACCCAGGTATCCGCAAGATTGAACCACCAGCGGAAGTACAAGATCACCACCCGCTAATTGGTCTAAAATCGATCGCGATCCCATTACTGATTTTCGCTGTACTGCCCACGCATATCCAGCTGCTCCAGTACGTGCTGGCCAATGGCTTCGCCCTGTGTTAGTCCATAATCGATGGCCGGGCGATAGTGAATCCCTCCATAAAGTCTACTAACGGCTGCTTCTTCACTAGCTACGAGAAAGCTCGGATAGCTGCGTATGGGCAACCCAAACTCCACCTCAGAATCATCATCAAACACAAAACCATCGCCAAAGAAGTCGGTCAAGACGATGGCCGAAGCCCGGCTCACGACCGAGTGGCCACTGGTATGCTCTGGGAATGGAGGCGTCTGCAATAGCGGCATCCACTCCTGGTCGATATACTCGTTGATGAAGGTTTCCGGGCGCACCAGAGCAGAACGATACTTCTCATCCCAACAAGAAATGAAGGCATCGTGAAGGGCAATACCTACCAGCGCATAGGCCGCCACTGTATTGCTGAAATCGGCTTCGGCTTCGCGGGCAGCTATGCCCGTGATGTTGATCCAATGCCCACCGGGGCTGATTTTTTTTGTGGCAAACATCAGGTGGCCTCGGTGCTGCATAGCATAGGGGTTGCAATCCCAGAACTCGGCAATCGCCTGACGCTCTGCCAGTTCTACTTCATCGGTTACCTGCAATGCTTCGTAGACCTCCATGACTTCGGTCCACCATTGGCTGTTGGGATCAGTGCTGAAGGTCGTTGGCGGTAGTGGCTTAAACTGGGCGGCGCTATCGAGCGTGAGGGTGCGAATTTTACTCCAGCTGGGCTCTATACCCGGCATATAATCTGGGGGTGTGGGCTCCCATCGCCCCGGCTCGCCAGTAATGGTGAATTTGGGAAACGAGCGCGACTCGGCATAGTTGTCATTCTTGGCCCAGTTCATGATGTGCTCTGCAACGCGGGTTCCATAGGCCCAGGAATCTTCGATTAAGCCAGCCGGTGGGCGCATATCTTCCAGCTCTTTCAGCAGTTGGCTTTCGAACTCGTCTATGCGTTCGCCCGAAAATATGAGCGAGCGCCCGGTTTTGAGCATGGCCGCCACCGCAGCCAGATTGTGATTGACCAGGGCATCATTGGCCGGCTTCGGCACTTTGGTCAAATCGGTGATCTGACCAGCTAGCGACTGCCAGTTGGGTGCGCCGGCAGCTATGGCTTCGTAGCCAGCCAGGCCAGCATAGGCGTAAATACGACCAGCCTGAGGAGGCGAAAAAATGTCGTGTACGATGACATCGGTCAATTGCTTAACCGAGCGATGATAAAACTCGGCATCGTCGATCTCCTGCTCGTAGTTGAGGTTGACATCTTCCCCACAAGCAGTGATCAATAGGAATAGACAAGCAAACGGAATTGCAGTTTTCATAGCTTACACTCTTATGGTTTGTCCTACAGCAGATAACACTACTTAACAAACATTCTGCAAAGGTACATTACCACTTTCTTCTTTCTAAGTTCAGAAGTGTCAGCATGAGGAAGAAAGCGGTAATACTCAGAAAGTACACCAGATCGCGGGTATCGATCAGTCCCCGACTCAGACTGTCGAAATGGTCGCGCATACCCAGACTTTGAATAAAAGCATCATAGCTACCAAAAAAAGCATCTAGCGTACTCATGTAGTCGAAGCCGAAATACATCCAGAAACAAAGGGCAGCAGCCAGCAAAAAGCTGACGATCTGATTGCTGGTCAAAGAGCTGGAAAAGAGACCGATAGATACAAAGGCCGAGGCTAAAAACACCAATCCAAAATAGGATCCCAGAATGGCTCCCTGATCTATATTACCAACTGGCTGAGCCAGTTGGTACATGGTCATATAGTATAAAACGGTTGGCAGCAGGGCGAACAGGACCAAGCAGAAGCAAGCCAGATACTTACCCAAAACGATTCGCCATTCGCGCAGCGGTTTAGTCAGCAAAAGCTCTATAGCCCCGGACTGACGCTCTTCAGCAAAAGCACGCATGCAAATGGCAGGTATAATGAAGATAAACACATTGGGCACCATCCCGAAAAAGGGATCCAGGGTAGCAAAGCCATATTCCAGCAGGCTCGTTTCATTGAACACGAACATGAACAAACCCAGGATGGTAAGGAACAGGCCGATCACCACATAGCCGACCAGGGAGGAAAAAAAAGCGTTGAGTTCTTTTCTAAATACAGCCAGCATAGGCAGTTAGCGATTGATTGTCTTGGTGGGTAAATACACGGGGGTACGCTCGTTGTAGCGCACCACGGCTTGCAGCAATTTCGGGTAGAAATCGGTCGCATTGGGGTCCAGCTGACTCATGGCGCGAATCAAGTCGGGTTGCTGGGCCAGTGGCAGCAGTAAATCTGCCCGGGTCAGGTCAAATTGTCTTCCCGTATTCCAGTCGATGCACTTGCGTACGCGCTCTACCCGCTCTCGCTCTACATACGCTTCGCGAAAAGGTCGCCGCGTAGCCGGATTGTAGGCATACATGGTTTGACCGCGAATCACTGTCGTTTTGTATTCATAAAAACACAGAGCCCCCAGTCGGCTCAAACCTACAAACTCGTGGTAGCCCAGGCTGCTATCCACCTTCGTCAGTACATAGGGCTTGCCGTCCAGTACTATGGCGTAGGGCTCTTGCTCAACCCAGGCCTCTCCGTAGCCTAGACCGGCAATTTGCACGCGGCGACTTTCCGGTAGCTCGACCATTTCTCCGTCGATCCCGTACCAACCCAGGTCTGCTCTATTGTTGGTGAGTGCCTCGAAGCTAAAGTATATGCCTTCCTCAAATTTGAAATTGTTGTCCAGCCTACTCAGACTGTCGCTCTGGGCGCTTAGCATTATAAAACAAGTAAGCAAGATGGCCGTATGGATCAGTTTCATGCGCCTTGGTTTTGACCAGCCGTCAGGTGGCGGAATACTTCTTCTACGCCTACTTCCTCTGTTCGCAATTCGAGCAGGGGAAGGTTTTTCTGAGCGGCGTATTGGAATATGGACTTCCGCGGGTCGGCTTTTCCCTTGGCATAAAAACGATATTGGTGCTCAGCTAGTTTTTCAACACGGCTCACACCGGCTATGCTTTCCAGTTCTGCCTTAGATTTGGGCTTATCATCAAAGGTGACGATAACAGATTGCTTGCCTTCCAGTCTGGATCTTAGTCTATCTATAGGGTCATTGGCCACCAGTTTGCCCCGGTCTATGATGATGACCCGGTCGCATACCGCCTGGACCTCCTGCATAATATGGGTACTCAGCACCACGGTCTTGTCTTTACCCAGCTGCTTGATCAGGCTGCGTATCTCCGCCAGCTGGTTGGGATCCAGTCCGCTGGTGGGCTCATCCAGGATCAGCACGGGCGGTTCGTGCAGCAAGGCCTGGGCCAAGCCTACCCGCTGGCGGTAACCTTTAGATAGAGCGCCTATATACTTGTGTGCCTCCCGCTCCAGTCCTGTCATTTCGATCAGTTCTTCGATGCGGGCTTTTGGCAGTTTCAAACCCTGCGTTTGAGCCGCAAACTTGAGATACTCGCGTACGTACATGTCCTTGTACAGAGGGTTGTGCTCTGGCAGATAGCCAACACTGGCTCGTGCTTGCAAGCTCTCGGTCTCCGTATCGTATCCACAAACCTGGGCCTGCCCGGAGCTTGGCGTCAGAAAACCGGTAATGATCTTCATGGTCGTGGTCTTCCCTGCTCCATTGGGGCCCAGGAAGCCAAGCACTTCGCCGGGTTTGGCTTTAAAGCTTATTCCATCGACTGCCCGCTGGCTGCCGTAGATTTTGGTCAATTTGGATACCTGTATAGACATGGGCTGCAAAAATAGGGAGATTCAACCAATAGAGAATCGGTAAATGGCCGCAAGGTTGTTTTACTCGCAATAAATGGCTTACTATCCGCTTGTGTCAGATCTTCTCAACGGCCTTTGGGTATGCCATAAACAGGACGGATATGAAACGCGGTAGCCCAAAGGGTTTGGGTTGCCGCTGAGCGCATGATTAGCATATAGCTTCAGACCAGCACCTACCAGAACCATATTTAGACAAGACTCCGAGATAATTTGCAAGTATCTCATGCGTTAATGAACTCGTCTGTTCATTGAATCGAACCCAAGTATGCGTTTATTTCTGTTGCTTCTTATGCTTTTGCCCACTACCCTATCCGCTCAATTTGATGGTCCGCCCAACAACGCGGCCGAGTACGAAGAGCAATACCTATGGCGCATTCGCCAGACCCGATTGCAAGGCGTCTATATCCCCAAGGACTTGCCCGAGGCAATCCGAGAATTATCTCGATTGAGTGATGCCGAAAGCCAAAGAAGCTTTGCCGCTGCTCCCGAAGAAGACATATACCGAGAGTTATTCCATGGCCTAGGCAGATGGATTCGCCGCAATTGGGGCTTCAATGGCGGCTCCCGCTTGGCGGTTGCTCTCGAACCACTCGGCATCAAACACCCCGATGATCTGGCACAACTCATCGTTGTTGTCTGGCACCGGGAACTCAATGGCAAAAGTCACGACCTCTCAGAATTGGTTGATGCGATTAAGGAAAAGAGGAGGCAGTTGTATTTGGAGAGTTTGGATTAATCACCCTAAGCCGATCGTTTCAACTTCTCATCATACAGCCTCAATGCTCTGGATTGTAACTCTGCTGTAGCGTTCAGAACGCGCAACTCCTCTTCATAGTCGCGATTGATGTGACAAATATTGAGGTCGGACATACGCTTGCGA
>JBCDFE010000314.1:0-4851 GCA_039178745.1 Bacteroidota bacterium
CCCCGGAAGAACAATTTCAGGTTGGCGATGACCAAGCCAAATATGAGAATGATGATGAGGGCCGATAGGTGAAGCTTCTTGCCAATGGCGTAGAGCAATAGCAAAACAGCAATGAGTAAGAATAACTTAACTGGTGTCTTGATGCGCTGAAATATGAGTACGATGATATAGCTAGCTGCAATTGAAGCCACTATGGTGATCAGGATATTGATCAGATAGGCAACTAGCCCAGCCGAAAAGCTTTGGCCATGTGCGTGGGTACCATCGGCGTGATCAGATGCGTGGGCAGCAGCATCGGAAGCATGCTCGCCAAAGCCCGCCTGGTCTAGCAAGAAATAGAAAATAATGATGCCTAGGATATCTGAAAAAGTCGATTCGTAAATGTGAAACTCACGCTTCTGAGGCTTCAGGCTATCTACGCTAGGTATAATAATAGCAGAAGAGAGAACGGAAAGGGGCGTGGCGTATATCCAGGCCATTTGGGTGTCCATGCCCGGTATCATATTTTCGATGATGATGGCCGCTACCCAGATACTGCCCAATAAGCCGACAAAGGCTATCAACAAAGACTTGAGTATGGGTATGTACTTATCTCGCTCCAGTTTGAGCTCCAGGGCAGCTTCCAGTACGATCATGATCAAGCCCACCGTTCCCAGCAGGGTCAATATGCCCATCAGGCCAGGCAGCTCGTACCCAAACTGATCGAGAATCAGTTTGAGGCCAACCCCCAGAAATATGAGGAGTAATACTGAGGGTATACTCGTCTTCTTGGAGATCTCGCTAAATAGAAAAGAGAGAATAATGATGACACTAGCCTCGATAATGAGGTTGTAGTTCTCCATGATGTCCATGCGAACTTACTTTTGAGAGATTTTAAAATTGAGCCCCCACTCCTCGAACAGGCGGGCCAGATCGTTGACACAGTCGGCTTCGAGTAGAGCTAGTCGGAGTTTTAGTTTTTTGCCATTCGACATGTCTCTGCTCAATTCGGGTGGATGGCGTTCATCCAGAAAAGGTAAGATGGCCAATCGGGATTTGAAGACATTGGGATCGGGCAGTTCCCGCTCTTCACTGGCTCTGAGCTCTAGGCTGACGAAATTGGTGGCCTCATCTATGCCTTCGAGCGTAAAACCCTCTTGATAGAGCCGATGATAAGGAATAAACTGCTGCCCTTTCTGAGTTTGTAGTTGTATGCCCAATCGTCTTCGCTTGCTGACGATGCCTCTGCCTGCTGCAGAGTGCATCTGGCGGCCAATGGTCAGTCCCTGATCAAACCTGAGCAAGACCCCATAGGCGTAATCTCGCCAACGCGGAAAAGCCACAAGCAGCAGAACCGTCAGAGACAACAATCCCACTCCCGGCTGCCATTGCATGACAAAATATATGATCAGCAAGCCAGCTAGAGGCTCGAAAAGCACCAGTATGCGGTCTACCCACAAATTCAATGCGGCCTGATAATCGCCAAAGTACCCACCTGCTCGCAGCCGCCCACGTATAAACAGCAGTAGCCAATAGGTAGCTACGAGTAATGCAAAGCGCACAAATAGGGTTGTGATGCTCATCCCCTCGCCTACCTGGAGTATGTCAAATAATCTATCCATGCGTATTACATTTCATAGTGTATGTAATGCTGTCTGTGCAACAATCGGCCAACTTCGCTTACGATTGACGGCTCTATTTCCAGCTCGCCATTCTCCCTTCTTCTCAGCAGGCCGACACCCTGAAGTCTTCGCAGTGTATCTCTGTATCTGATAGGAAAAGTAGGGCCGAACACCCGCCTTAAATCGTATTCGTCTGCTTTTCGCAACCGCATCAAGGTCGACAGCAGCAGACCTGAATCTCTACCCACCGGACCCGGCAGTGGGTAAATAGTATGCAATCTGGCAATCACACCACCGTCAGGATGTGAGTAAATACCATTAGCCCAGTACCTGAGCGCATCGCCGATATTGCCATCTACGGCTTTGTGCACATTGGCTACCAGCCGCCTAAAGGCTCTTTCGGATACCAGCTCACCTGACTCATCTCTGAGATTTTCGTGGGTAGCTCCGTGCCGGATAAATATGGCTCGAATCAAATCTTGCAGCGGCATTCTACCCAGGTTGATGCGGGCTTGAAAGGTTTTAGCAAGTCCCAGGGTCGCATCTAGCCGATAGTAGGCGGCATTGCCGCAGCCTACCAAGAAGAACATGCGCATGGCCTCCGCATCTATAAATTGCTCCAGATGGGAAACATTTATACCCAGTGGATGATCTTTGTCATGCCATAATTCCAGATCATCCATCCATACGACGGGCCGTTCCGATATGGTGTGCTTCTTGATAAATTCCAGAGCGGGCTTCAACTCGTAAGTCGAAAGGAAAGTCTGCCCATTGACCACCAGAGGCAAACCGGGAGATAACCTGATGACATCTGATCTGAAATATCTATTGGTGACTAACTCTCCGAATAATGACTTGCCCGACTGCCGTTTTCCAGTGATTAGAACAGCACCTCTGTATCCTTTCTCCCAGTCGGAAACGAGTTGACCCATCCTGGCTATTTCGGCTTCCCTGCCCGTAAAGAAACTTTCACCTACATAGCCCCTAGTGATAAAGATATTGGCATAGGCCGGGAAGGTCATCTGTAGTTTGCGTGACTGAACGGCCCTGACCACTTTTTCCGATCGACTCAGTCTATCCTCCTGGCGAGCGCTCTCTATGAAGCTGGTCAGTTGGGCGCGCAGCTCCACAAACCAATTGTAAAATCGATTGGAAATGGCCGATCGTGCTCCCGTAATCTGTCGGAAGCCGGCCTGGGCTGTTCTGGGCAAAAATCGCTGGTCGGTATCGTAGATGCGAGCTAATCTCAGCTCGGTATTGACCCGATTACAAAGAGGTTTGACATAGTCGGCTACTTCTTTTTCTACGACTTTAGCCTTCTCCAAATAATTGATTAAAGGGGCTTCCAGGTAGAGGGGCAGGCTATCTTCCGTTTCTTTTCCGGTTTCCGAAGGCTCCTTAGACATCTGATCGAGTACACTCAATCTATTTCTGATGTTGGCCAACGCCAGCTGAAGTTGACCTTTTGACCGATCACCCTCTTCCCAGATCTCGTATAGAATAGGCAAGATTTCGCCCTCTATCCAGGAGAGCACACCCGTTCGGAAATTGACTTCCTTATACACCAGCCTGCTCTCGCGTGTTCCGATATATATGCGAGTCAGTGCGGGCAGTTCTTGCACTTCATCCAGCATGAGTTTGCGCAAGTCCAACTCGAAAGGCGGCTTGGGTAGTTTGTTCTCCAACTCGGCTATACTTCGCATAATGCGCTTAGCAGAAGGCTTGTCAGATGTTTCCTCTTCTTGAATGAGTTCGATAAGCTTCCTGACTTCGGTTTGTTGATACTCGATATGCTCCAGTCGGCTTTCGGCTTCTCCACTGAGCATGGAACTCAGCCTGTCGAGGCGATCAGACACCCTGGATAGACGCTCGTGATCTTCTGCCAGATTGTGGGCCTGTTTGGCCAGTTCATTAATCTGGCTACGGTATGTCTCCCAGGGTGGATTTTCCTTTGACCAGAGATAGCGATACCTTTTACGCTCACTTTCAGTGGCTTGGAGTTCTCTACTTAATTGTTCACTCCATCCATTCAGTACCTGATCGAGTCTGCCTATGGTCTGATAGTGAAGATTTTTAAGAACCTCATCGGCCACCTCTCCTATGCGATGCAGTACCCTGGCTTTACGGCTTTCGACCATGGCGTCTCGCCACAGACGCAGGTATTCTCTCGCTTTAGACGCCCAGACAAAGAGTAGGTACTCTTCGACATAGCCAGAATCTTGGTCTAGGTACACTTGTTCGGCCGAATTGCCGAGTTTTTCGACATACTCGGCTTGTTGTTTTACGATTTCACCCATCTCGTTCAGATAGTGCTCGTCGCTATATGCCAATTGTGCAAAGTCACCCCTCCAGGTCCTCAACCGCTCGATTCCAAAATCTTCGGGGATTTCGATTATAGGTGCCCTTTTTTCCTCAGTATGTTGATGCATACATAAATGGTGGTGTGATGATCAATTAGACTTCTGCAAAATAAGAAAGTCACCTGGCTCGAAAAGATAGGTGGTTCCACTTGAGGACAATTGGCCATTCATCTGGCGCTCGTCAAACTCATTTGAACTGAGCACAAAGTCATAACCATAAATAAGTGGTTCTTCTACAATTTCATGGCTAGGATTAAAAAGGCATAAAAACGTTTCTTGTTCGTCGTATCGCGTGTAAACCAACAGCTTATCGTTATAGGCATCAGGGTAATCTACATCACCGTATATGAAAGTAGGGTTGGACTTCCGCAGGTCGATTAGCTGCTGGTAAGCCTCATACCGCTGGCGTACATGGCTATCCTTCCAGTCTATAGTGTCGGGTTCTTGCTCCAGCCCGTCGGGGTGGGTGTACTCTACCCTGCTGCCATTTTCCGGCCACAACATGGGCTTTCGACAGTCCGGATCATCAGCTCCCCACATACCGATCTCCTCGCCATAGTATATCTGGGGGGCACCGATCCAGGTAAACTGCTGTGCCAGCAGGGGCAACTGCCGCCTGAGCCAGGTATCTTCACCGGGTTTGTCTGCCCGGTAATCGGGATTTCCGCGAGGCCCCTGCCCAGCCTTGTAGGGGAAGTCATTGGCCAGCGAGGTAGATAAGCGTGGACTATCATGGCTGCTGGATACGTTCATCATGGCCAGACCAAAATATCTATCAAAGCCTTGCTGCAAGCTATCCCAATACGGACCGAAATCTCCCGGCTCTACCAGAGGTGGTCTGCGGGCAATGGCACCTCTAGCCATCTTGTACCAGCGATAGTTCATCACCG
>JBCDFE010000315.1:0-4844 GCA_039178745.1 Bacteroidota bacterium
AAACTGAGGTAGGGTAGTGTGCTCGTCGATCAGCCCATTCAATGTTTCGACCAATTCCCGACTTTTGGCACCTACACCAGCTTTCAGGAGCCCCGCAAGTTCGGGCCAGGGCAGGAAACCCCGCCTTTTTATCTCCTGGCTGGCCTTGCGCATTTTGGCTGCTATGCTGAGGGTTTTGCGCGTACCATCTGCTTCGTTGTTTTCCAGGGCGTCAGCAGTTTGCTCCAGATGGTCTTTCAGCTGGTCAAAGTAGCCTTGGTGCTGCACTCGATCGGGAAGCAGCTCGGCCAGCGTTTCCCACGACCGATCTCTACTTTTGATGACTGCCGCATCATCCAAGTCGTTTGCCCGGATTAAGTCCACCAACCTCAATACTTCGCCTCGCCAGTTGTATGGCTCGCTGGCACTGCCCAGCCCCAGCTTATCGCAAAGCAGACTCATCTCTTCTATAAAGTCGATATCGAGAGAAGCTGCCAGACTGAGGTTAAAGAGTCTTTGCTGGTCGCCATCGGGTATGATGTCTACTTGAGGGGAAACGCCAGCCTCGTAAGCAAAGCGCCTGAGCAATTTGACGCCCAACCCGTGCACGGTCCCGATTAGCGCGTTGTCTAGTTCATTGGCGGCTCGACTAAATCCCTCTCTAAGTAATTTGACGCGAACCCGTTCCCTCAATTCGGCAGCTGCTTTTTTGGTAAAGGTGGTAGCAATGAGTCCGCTTGGTTTGACAAGACCTTCTGCCAAAAGCGCGCTCAGTTCTTCCGTCAGTCGGTAGGTTTTGCCCGAGCCTGCCCCAGCAGATATGATCTTAATATGTGCCACGGCCGCAAAGTAGGCAATTATTCACCCAATAGTATGTCCAAATTAAAAGCCAGCTCTTCAAAATCATTTGGATATACTGCAAAAAATTCTTCTACGTACGGTCGACTTATATTCCATTCGGTCTCGTACCCCCTAATGGCCAGGTTTAGGGATTCCCTGGCTTCTGCATAGCGCCCGAGCTCGAATAAGATACTAGCCCGATAGTAGTGTAGTTCCGCCCATTTAGCGCCCCAGCTAACGGCGATATCCAGTTCGATCAGGGCATCATCCAATTTGCCTAGTGCTATGTAGTTGACTGCCGATAGTAAGTAGGAGGTCTTTTCTATATACTGCGGGTCTCCGGAGCTTCGCTCGAAGTCCATGTGCAGGTCAATGTAGGACCTGGCTACAGCATACTCGCCAAGTTGGTGGTGTGCCAATCCTCTCATATAGTCTATGCTCGTACTTTGAGGGTGGTCTACGAAGTTGGGGGTTAATGGGTCCAATGCGTTGCAGTCGTCTATAGCCCGCTGGTAATCTCGATAAAAATACAAATAGAGATAGGCTCGCCAACCCAGCCAGGTGACGGGATCCAGCTCGGCGGCACGCCCGTAGTATCTGGGAAATTGATCGGCAAACCCGCGTTTCAGATAAGCTACGCCCAGTTCTCTATGAAGTAGGGCTGAAGTCGGGGCCAGGCCCAGACCTTCCTCCAAAACCAGTTGATGACCGGGACTTCCCTGGTAGTACAAAAAGCTGCCTTGAACGAATAGGTCGCTCAACTCTTCTTGGCTAAGACTGTCACTGGGTAGCCTTATGCCGTTTGTTCCGGGTTCTCGATCCACACTGCTTAACAGCGTTTCATCCCGACCATCGAATGACCTGCTGAAGTAACGCTCTTCAGGACTTCGGCAGCTGCACAGTATGCAGGCCAGGCTAAGGCAAAATATCGATAACTTGAGCATCTTGAAGTTTAAAGGTGATGTATGCATAACTGTCGCGGCTTTCTCCATAAATTTTGGTGGGCTGCCACTCAGGTACAGATTCGATAATATCTTTTGCTCGTTGTATGATATCTGGAGGAAAAGTGGTCGCACCAAAGTCTAGATCCGCTTGTTCGGTTACAAACCATCCTACTTCACCCTCGCAATTGAGCACAAAGCGAAGGGTGAGATAGCCGCTTACACCAGAGCGCTCGGCAAAATCCCACATATCTGCTGTCAGTTTTTCGAGCGTCCGTTTTCTTCCTACAGGCGCACCGTCTGGATTTCCGTTGTAATAATCCACTATTTGATCGCTAGAGTCGCAGCTGCTAAAGTTAGTTCCTCGGTCCAGGGTCTCATTGGGATTGATGTAGGCTATTCTTTCGGGCTTTTCGCTCAAGAGCTTGCGGTATGCTCTTTCGGGGATTTGCTCTACCAGTTCCCATATATAGTTAAAGGCAGGCGTAGACAATCTGCTGTAGTATAACCCAATTCCATCTACATAAATAGTAGTTCTGGAAATATTTAATTCAGTCGTATCTGAATTTGTTCTGAATATTCTATAGCCTTTGGCCGTTAAGATTTTTGCAGGCCTATTGACTATAATGCTGTCTCTGGTATTTTGGTGTTCTAGATATTCGTAAAAATAACTGTCATTAGAATATATTGTCTCGACTTCCGACGGTGGAATATCTTCGTTATTAAAATTGTAAATATAAGGTTGTATATAATTTGTCGAAATAGTATCGCCATTGCCGAAATAGGAAAGGGTTTTATTTAATATCCAATTCGGCTCTGATGGATCTATGAAATTATCTGTTGTTACTTGATAGTCAGGTTTTATATTTTGTGACAAAATAAAATTTCCCTGTTTTTTTAAGCGAATATATTGAAACTCGGTATTCCATTCGTTTCTGTCAGTCGGCTGGTAGTGGACATAATATTTATTGTAAATACCTGCTTGTAAGTCCGAATCTCTGGGTAGGAAATTGGGGTTTTCCATTCTGGTACACGCACTGATAGACACGATCAGTAATAAAAAGGCTACATGGGGTTTCATGCATGCAATTACGGCAGGCAGATTAGGATTTTTGAGCGATTGCGAGGCTTTTACAGATCGTTAACAGGATGCTCAATTTTGCATTCTGGTAATCGCAATCATCTTATCTTCTACTTCTCTTACCAACTCGATATATCGATCCGTTCTCTTGGTAGATCGGTCTCTTTCCAGAGGTAGATCCACATGCACATGCTCGGTAAATTTACTAGGAGCAGGCTTCATCATATAAATGTCGTCTGCCAGATATACGGCTTCATTGATATCGTGTGTGACGAAAATAACCGTTGGGTGAATCTCATGCCAAACCTTAGTGAGCAGATCCTGCATCTGCAGCCTTGTATTGATGTCGAGAGCACCGAAGGGCTCGTCCATCAATAGGATGTCTGGGTTAGCTATTAGGCTTCTGGCTATAGCAACCCGTTGCAGCTGCCCGCCAGAAAGGGTAGGGTATTGGGCATATTTATTTTCCTGACCTTTCAGGCCGACCAGGGCAATCATCTCAGCTGCCTTGTCAAGTCGTTCTGATTTGGCTACGCCCTGATATTGCAAGGGAAGCGCTACATTTTCTACAACCGTGAGCCAGGGCAAGCTACTATATCGCTGAAAAACCATGCCGACCCTGGGCGCTTCCTCTACGGGCAAGCCTTTGATCAGCACAGATCCCGAAGTGGGTCGTTGCAATCCAGCTATATATCTAAGTACGGTACTTTTTCCAGCACCCGAAGCCCCTAAAATGACGACAAACTGTCCTTGGGCGGGTTTGTCTTCTACCAGGAAGTCCAGCCCATCGATTATGTAGCTGTTTCCACCATCATAGCTTTGCTGCACACCGCGCAGCTCTATGATATTGTCCCTTGCCGAATCCTGAAAGTCAATCATTCGCCATTTCCTTTTTGAGCTGCAGGTTGCCAGAGTTTGAATTCGCCCAAACCAACAAACACCAGGCCAGCCAAACAGATGATGCCCAGTACAGCGCCAGCTTGCAGCCCAGTAATGGCCTGAATGACCAAGTAAATCATGCTGGCACCCAAAATGGTCAACAGACCCAACTTGACCTCGTTCATCCCCGGTTTTACCCGCTTGAAAGTCTTGTGCGGAAATAATCTGCGGTTGATGTACACAAAGAGTTGGTCTTGTAAGAAGCCGATGATGACAATAAAAATCAATACCGCATAAACTGCCGGCAGATCACCCAAGCGCGCAAATATGTAGATTAAACCGCCCAGACCAGAATCGCGATTCAGGCTTTCTGCAATGATGATGTAAGTCCAGCTGATGGCCGTTAAAACCCGTATATCATCAATTAATTTGCCTAAAACTGAAGGCAGATAGACTGACTTGATCAGTTGCCAATCCGTAGCGCCGAGTGTAAAACTCGTTTTTAGATATACATCTTCCGTTTCCCATACCCGCTGCATGACCACCGGTAGCAGATAGACCAGTATACCAAAAGCCAGGAAGCTGACTTTGAGGGCTTCTTCCGTACCGAAAGCTATAATGAATAATGGAGTTAGTGCGGTGAGTGGCAGATACCTCAGTACGTCTATTTGCCGGGCGAAAAGTCCCCTTAAGGTTGGACTCAAACCTACAGGAATGCCGATCAACAAGCTAAAGAACACCGCCCAGAAGTAGCCTTGTATATTTCGCCAGGTAGAGATCAATGCATTAGGAATCAACGCCCGTGTGCGGCTGCCATCGGACGGAAACCAGGCGCCAGTTTCCGGGGGGCTGATCAGTTTGGGGTATCTGCTGAAAACGCGGCCAGGTGGTGGCAGCAAGGGGTATATTTTCTCAAATTCGGTAGCGTTGGCAAACGCAATACTATCTGCGGCCAGGATGGAATCTCGTTGGGCCAGCCCGGCGCTATCTACCGTAATGCTACTCGGTGGACGGGTATTGATTTCTACAACGGGCTTTTGTTGCGACAGCAGTTCGGCCGTGCCTATCCAAACCAAAATGAATATGGCAAAACCAGCCAGGCCGAGCAGCAATTTTTGCTGCTT
>JBCDFE010000316.1:0-4822 GCA_039178745.1 Bacteroidota bacterium
CGACATAGTCTACTATGGTTTCCCGGTCTATTATGGCCTGATTGGGATCTGGAACTACATCGTCGTCGTCTCGACTCAAGCACGAGGAAGCGGAAATAATGATGCCCATTAAGAGCAGCGTTAAGTTGATTTTCATGATATGACTATTAACACACTTCCTCTAACGTACAAACCAACGATAACGTGGCTTGCCAAAGGCAATAAAGAGCTGGGTTTAGTCCAGTTCAATGTATATTGGCGATCCTAAAAATGGATACTGTGCGCTTATTTTCTCGTCTACTCTTTTTTTGTCTTTGTACTTCCGCAGGTGGTAGCTTTCTCCCATTCTTCGGTCTGACCGCTCTTTCTGCCCAGGTCGATCCTGGCAGCTTTCTGCCGCATCAGTTGGGCGAACATTTTACACCTCATCATCTGCTGGTCGATTATTTTGAATCGGTAGCTGATGCGAGCGAGAAGGTCCAGATCATGGAGTACGGTCGTACCTATGAGCAGCGACCACTTATACTGGCTTTCGTTTCTAGTCCAGAAAACCTAGCTCGACTCGAAGATATCAGACTCAATAATCTGAGGCGCATAGGTCTGGCCGAAGGGGAAGCCGATCCAAATCTGGATGTATCCATCGTCTGGCTGGGCTATACGGTACATGGCAATGAAGCTGCTGGCTCAGAGGCTGCCATGGGCGTACTCTATGATTTGGCGACCGCAGGCAATGCCGCTGAATGGTTGAAAAACACCCTGGTCATCATCGATCCCTGCCAGAATCCAGATGGTTGGAGCCGGTATACCCACTGGTATCGAGGGATCGCACCCCTTGAGGCCAATACAGACGTATCTACTATAGAGCATAGAGAGCCCTGGCCCAATGGGCGGGTCAATCACTACCTCTTCGATCTCAATCGAGACTGGGCATGGCAAACGCAGGTAGAAAGCCAACAACGCATGCAAACCTATCGCCAGTGGATGCCTCATGTCTATGCCGATCTACACGAAATGGGCTATACCGATCCCTACTTCTTTGCTCCGGCTGCAGCACCTTTTCATGAGTATATCACTGCATTTCAGCGCGAATTTCAGTACGACATAGGCCGCAACCACGTTAGCCGCTTCGATCGCAATGGCTGGCTGTACTATACCCGAGAGGTGTTTGATCTTTTTTACCCCAGCTATGGCGATACCTACACCACTTTCAACGGTGCTGTGGGCATGACCTACGAGCAGGGTGGCTCAGGTCGCGGTGGCCGCAGTGTGGAGCTGCCTACCGAAGATGAGCTGACACTAGCAGATCGCGTGTCTCACCATCGCGAAACCAGCCTGAGCACCGTCGAGGTAGCTTCCCGCGAATCAGACCGATTGATCGAAAACTTTGGTCGCTTTTTTAACGATGCTGCCGAAAATCCACCGGGTGCCTACCGTACTTATATCATTTCGGCCGATAACGATCACGGATCCATGATTGCACTTCAAGATCTGCTCCGAAATAATGGAATAGCGTACCAACAAGCCGCCGAGAGTTACGATACTCGCGCCTTCAGCTTTCAGGCTCAAGAAGAGGTGAGCTATAGTGGTCAGGAAGGTGATTTGATCATCAGCGCCAATCAGCCAAGGGCCATTCTGACTCAGATCCTGTTTGACCCCGAAGCAGAACTGGAAGATAGCCTCACCTATGATATTACAGCCTGGGCCTTGCCTTATGCCTATGGCTTAGACGCTTATGCATCGACTGCCAAATTGAATATCCGCTTGGCCGAGTCAGAAGATAGGCACCTCGTCTCCTTTCCAGCAGAGGTAACTGCCTCTTTTCAAAATGCGTATGCTATTGCCATTCCCTGGAAAGGCCTGCCTACGGCTCGTGTTTTGGGTAAGGCACTACAGGCAGGCCTGTATGTTCGCCGAACGGCCAGTCAGGTAGCCATCGGTGGGGCTGATTTGCCTTCGGGAAGTTTGTATTTCACCAAGGCCGATAACAGGCGAGTGGAAGACTTCAAGCAAAAACTATTCTCCATCTTAGAAGCTCATGACGTCGAGTATGTAGAGCTGTCAACCGGTTTTGCAGAAAATGGCCCTGACCTGGGAAGCGATAGCTATCAACTCATCAGCAAACCAGTAGTAGCTACGATGTATGGCGAATCTGCCAGCCCCAATGAAATGGGTCAAGTCTGGCACTTTTTTGAGCGCGAGCTGGCTTATCCGCTTCAGCTGTTGCCCGCCGACAATCCATCTGAGATCAACCTGGACGGCATAGATGTCTTCATCTTGCCAGAGGGATACTACAACTTCGATTCTGCTACGGCCGAGCGCTTTAACACCTGGATCAGAGGTGGAGGCAAGCTTATTGCTATTGGTCGGGCCAACGATGCCCTGGCCCGATCAGATGCCTTCGCACTGAGCGAGAAAGAAAACGAAACCGATGAAGAGCTACCGCGCCTACGCCCTTATGGCGATCAAGACCGGGAGTGGATTACAGGTTTTGTGCCAGGTGCTATTGTCAGGCTCGACATCGACAATACACACCCATTGGCTACGGGTATGAGCGAATCTTACTTTTCTCTGAAAACCAGTGGGTCGGCCTTCGCTTACCTGGAAGACGGCTGGAACGTTGGGCGTCTTTCCGATGCCCGGCCAGTGTCCGGCTTTATGGGGCAAGCCGCCCAGGCGCGTTTGCAGAAAACCTTGAGCTATGGCGTAGAAAATATGGGGCGTGGCCAAGTAGTCTACATGATCGACAATCCTCTTTTCCGCTCCTTCTGGTACAGTGGAAAGCAGCTCATAGTCAATGCGCTATTTCAACTTTGATGCGTAGAGTATCAGGGTTTAAAGTCGACATCTCAGCCCTAGTCCTAGCCGGGCGCCCATACCCAAACTCAGGCTGGTTTGTTTGCCCAGCAGGTATTCGAGCTCCAACTGCGGAAGCACTACAATATGCTGATTGACCGAATTGTTGATGAAAAGTGTGTTTTCATTGCGCAGTCGCTCCTTGGTTTGGGTAAATGGCTGAAATAACTGATGACGGTGTAGATAGCGAGACATCACCCTACCCGAAATGGTAGCACCCATACTTAGGCTAAATCTGCGCTTTCTCAGTACGGTATAGTCTATATCTAGTCTGGCCAGCAGTACTTCATTGTCATAGCGCCTTTCCCGTAAAAAGAACGTTTCGTCTGCCATGGGGAATTCGCTCTTTAGCCCGCCACGACCGAACAGGCTGACATCAAAGTAGCTCACGCCAGCCCCTACTCTCAGACCATTGGCAAATTGATAACTCGCACCTATACTGGCTGTAAAAAACCAGGAGGCCCGACCTGGAATATCAAAACCCGATCCATTGACTCGGAATAGATTAATCTCTTCATCATCAAATTCAAAGACTTCAGCCCCAGAGCCCTCCATGGGCAATGAGCTGTACTCAGTAACGTAGCTCGATATACTGCCTATGGGTAAGAATACAGTGTGCAGCGATACATCCCAGCCTTGTCTGATGGATTCGCTTCTTTTCCAGCCATCTGATGTCTCTACCTCAACAGCTGCCATCATGGGCATAATCGCAATCTCAGATGGTAATACGGGTGCAGCAAGGCTGAGCGATACTAGGCCACTAGCACTTACTGTTGGAGATGAAGCCAATCGGTTTGACTGGCTCGATACCTCAGCCGTAGCTCCACTGCTTGCGGGCAAAAGATTCGTAACTGGAATAGACGGTATTGGCCTAGAAACCTCTTCTGTTGGGTTGCTGCTTTCGGGGCTTGTGTCAGTCGAGCTGGCGTAGATCGCTGCTGGCTCGTCGCCAGCTTGCTGCATTATGCCAGCAGGAGCCGGGCTGTAATTTCCAGAATCGACTTCGGTATCGCGACTATTCAAACCAGGTTGCTCTCTAGTAGGCAGAGTTTGGTTGGCTTCTGGCCCAGACTCGTCCTGGTCTAGGATCAACGCACCTTCAATATTTGAACCTTGGCTCGATGGGGCCTTCAAATCATCGACATCGCTAAGTTGCCATACGATCAGACCAATCAGAAGAGAGGCAGCTAATCCTGCTATATACCAGGACTTACGAAGCCATAGAGGCTTATTGCCAGAAGCTGTCTTCACCGGCTCGGCGGTATCTAGTTTTGCCTTTATCGATGCCCACTGCCCTTCAGGTGGCTTGAGGTTCCTGGGCCTCTGGCTACTTTCCTTGAAATACTGGTCTAGATTATCCATGATTAGCAACTTTGGGTAAATCGAGATAGTGGCCACAAAGGCGTTGTAGAATCTTGCGTGCCTTGTACAAATTGGATTTCGACGTTCCTTCACTTATGCCAAGCAACTCTGCGATCTCTGCATGCGTGTAGCCCTCCAGGGCATGCAAGTTAAAAACTAGCCTATAGGAAGGGGGCAAAACCTGAAGCAAATGGTAGGTGTCTTGTTTGGCAAATTGTTCCAGCGCACCATTAGGCGCCGTACCCATATTAGCTAGCTGGTGTTCTGAGATCTCTTCTGTAGTTAGCCGCTTTTTCTCTGCCCGATAGCGATCTATAGCCGTGTTGACAATGATTCTGCGAAACCAGGGCTTAAAGCTACCCTCGAAATCAGCATCCATCCGCATCAGTGCATTAAAGCACTTTACATAGGCGTCTTGGACCACCTCTTCTGCAGTATCTCTGCTGTTGCTGTAGTGCAGGGCCAATGAGATGGCATAAGGATAAAACTGATGGTACAGCTTTTCCTGAGCTCGGGCTTCTCCAGCCTGGCAACCTGATATCAATGCCTTTATTGGACTATAAATCGCTCGCACGCTATAACAGAGGCCTTTTGCAGAATTTGGTGACTGATCAATTGTAGCGCTATA